>NZ_JBIAHA010000041.1:0-53612 GCF_042870175.1 Streptomyces sp. NPDC006643
ATCGCGATATGAGACATCCCCATCTCATTGCACGCCTTGAACATGTCCCCCAACCGCGCCGCACCGTCCAGCAGCGAGTACTGAGTGTGGACATGCAGGTGCGTGAACGGCGGCTTGGTCACGGCTGAGGCCTCCAGCGAAACGAGCGGACGAGCGAGGGGTGCCCTGGGGGGGACAGCGTCGAAGTCTACGACCGCCCACTGACAATCCGAGCGGCCTCCGGGCGATGCCCGGCCGGTCGCGTGAACCTCCGGGTCCACCGGCGCCGGACGGGCACGCACCGGTACGTTCGTGCGTTGCAAGTCACTGACGGCGCCGTCGCCCGAGGCGGGTGGCGTGTCAGTTCATCCGCCCAGTTCGTCATGTTTCCAGGAGGCACCACCGATGTCGGTCCCGCGCCCGGTCGAAGCCGTTGACCAGCAGCGAGGGGAGGAGATCCTCGATGTGTTCGGCACCGCCTTCGGTGCCCTGCTCGCCGCGGATCCGGCGGCCTTCCAGGTCAAGTTCCGCAAGATGGCCGCCTCCGCCTTCGCCTTCTACCGGGGCACGGCGTGCCTGTTCTACAACGACCTGGCGCGGGAGACGGACAGCGGTCCGTACGTGGACGAGCGCACCGGCCGTGTCTGGATCCACGGCGATCTGCACGCGGAGAACTTCGGCACGTACATGGACGCGAACGGCCGGCTGATCTTCAACGTCAACGACTTCGACGAGGCCTATGTAGGACCGTTCACCTGGGACCTCAAGCGGCTGGCCGCCTCCCTGGCGCTGATCGGCTACACGAAGGCCCTCAGCGACGACCAGATCAGCGAGCTGGTCCGGATATACGCCGCCGCCTACCGCGAGCGGATCCACGCGCTGGCGACGGGCGCGAAGAACGACGAGGTGCCGCCGTTCACGCTGGACACGGCGACCGGCCCGCTGCTGGACGCGCTGCGGGACGCGCGCTCCCTGACGCGCTTCGCGCTGCTGGACTCGATGACCGAGATCCGTGACTTCGAGCGCCGCTTCGCGCCGGGCGGCGGCTCCATCGAGCTGGACGCCGCGACCCGCTACAAGGTCCTGGCGGCCTTCGACGGCTATCTGGAGACCCTGCCGGAGTCCAGCCTGACCCGCCCCGACTCGTACCGGGTCAAGGACGTGGTGGGGCGGCGCGGCATCGGTATCGGCTCGGCGGGCCTGCCCTCGTACAACATCCTTCTGGAGGGCAACAGCGACGCCCTGGAGAACGACGTCGTGATCTATCTCAAGCAGGCGCAGACGCCCGCCGTGTCCCGGCACATCACCGACGAGCAGGTGCGCGGCTACTTCCAGCACGAGGGCCACCGCACGGTGATCTCGCAGCGTGCGCTCCAGGCGCACGCCGACCCGTGGCTCGGCTGGACCGAGCTGGACGGCGCGGGCCAGCTGGTCGCCGAGGTCTCCCCGTACGCGGTCGACCTGGACTGGTCGGACCTGGACGACCCGGCCGAGATCGCCGCCGTCGTCGCCGACCTGGGCCGTGCGACGGCCACGATGCACGGGGCGGCGGACGACGAGAGCGGCCACTCGCTGGTGCCGTTCAGCACGGAGCGGGCCATCGACGCGGCCATCGCGGCCGACGAGGAGGGCTTCTCCGAGCTGCTGGTGGAGTTCGCCCACAGCTACGGGGCGCGGGCCCGCGCGGACCACCAGATCTTCGTGGACCTCTTCCGCAACGGACAGATCACCGGCGGCTGAACCCCGGCCGGAATCCTGCCCGGCCCCGGCCCGCCTCCCGGCCGCCCCGGCCCGTCGTCCCGGCCGGATCCGGCCGGGACGACGGGAGACCTTAGGGACCCCTTACACGCACTCGTGGCACACTCGGCGACGATGGACATATCGGCGGCACGGCTCAGGGCGCTGCGGGCGGCATTGTTCACGGCACTGGCCGTGACGCTGTCCGCCGGTTCGCACGTGCTGCTCTCCCGGGCCCCGCTCCCGCTGTCCGTCGTCGCCGTCGTGTGCGCCGTGGTGTTCCCGGTCTCGTACGCCCTCGCGGGCCGCGAGCGGGGCTTCTGGCGCATCGCGGCCCTGCTCGTCCCGCTGGAACTGGCCGCGGACACCCTCTTCACCACCGGTCAGCACATCTGTTACGGCCCCGCGGGCGGGCCCGTCGCCGGATCGCTGCGCTCGGTCGGCTTCGACGTCCTGTGCGGCGGCAGCGTCGGCTCCCCGCTGCCCGGCGTCTCCTCGGTCGCCTCGCCGGAGAGCGCGGCGGCCACCCTGCTCGGCTCCCCCGATCCCGCGCTCCCCTGGCTGCTGCTCGCCACGCATGTCGCGATCGGACTGCTCGCCGCGCTCTGGCTGCGCCGGGGCGAGGCGGCCCTCGCGGGCCTGGTGCGGGCCATCGGCGGGTTCGCCTTCCGGCCGCTGCTGATCGCGGTCGCCGTGGCGGGCACGGTCCGCCGCACGGTACGGCGCTTCCCGCGCCCCGCCGCCCACCCGCGCGCCTCCCGTACGCGCCTGTTCGCGCACTCCGTCGGACGACGGGGACCACCTCGCTCGGCCCTTCTCCCGGCCTGAGCACGACGAGGGCAGCCGCTTGAGGCCGCCGTCGGTCCCCCGCGTATCCGCGCGGCCTTCCCGCGCCTACGCGTCCCGTACGACCCCACACGGAGTGACCCACCATGAGCGCACGTAACAGCAACGCCAACAAGGCAGCCGCCCGCGAGCGGCTGCGCGAGGAGCGCGAGCGGCAGGCAAAGCGCGACCGGACCCGCCGCCAGCTCGTCGTCGCCGGATCGACCGTCGCGATCCTGGCGATCGCCGGCGGTGTCGGCTTCGGCGTCGTCCAGGCGAACAAGCCCTCACATTGGGAGGCGGCCAAGGACGCGAAGAGCGTCACCGCCCCGAAGAACACCTCCGGTGCGAACGGCACGACCGTGGTCATCGGCAAGCCCGAGGCGAAGAAGACGCTGGAGCTGTACGAGGACTCCCGCTGCCCGATCTGCGCGACGTTCGAGCAGAAGGTCGGCGCCACGATCCAGAAGGACGTCGACGCGGGCAAGTACAAGATCAAGTACGTCGGCGCCACGTTCATCGACAACTCGGACAACGGCGAGGGCTCGAAGAACGCGCTGTCCGCGCTGGGCGCCGCGCTCGACGTGAGCCCCGAGGCGTTCTCGGCGTACAAGACCGCGCTCTACTCGGCGGCGAACCACCCCTCGGAGAGCGAGGACAGGTTCGCCGACGACAGCGCCCTGCTCAAGATCGCCGACTCGGTGAACGAGCTGAAGGACAACGCGGCGTTCAAGAAGAACGTCGAGAGCGGCACGTTCGACGCGTGGGCGATGAAGATGTCGGCGGCGTTCGACAACAGCGGCGTGGAGGGCACCCCGACGCTCCGGATGGACGGCAAGACCGTCACCCCGGAGGGCAGCGACAACGCCCCGCTCACCGCCCCGGAGTACACGGCGGCCATCACCAAGGCGCTCGCCGGCTGACGGCACGGTCGCCTCGTGCAACCAAGGCGTAACAGCGTCCGGGCCGCCGCCGCGTGGCCCGTACGCTGACCCGCATGACCGGGGGCGACGCGAAGAGGATCATCGACGGGCGGTTCGAGCTGCTGGAGCGGCTCGGCAGCGGCGGTATGGGCACGGTGTGGCGCGCACGCGACGCCGTTCTGCACCGCGAGGTGGCCCTGAAGGAAGTGCTGTCCCCCGACCCCGCGTGGGCCGCCGCCACGCCGCACACCGCGCATGTGCCACGTGAGCGGGTACTGCGCGAGGCACGGGCCCTGGCGCGGATCAGCCATCCGCATGTGGTGACGATCCATCACATCGTGGACGCGGGACCGCGTCCGTGGATCGTCATGGAGCTGCTGCCCGGCGACACGCTCCAGGACCGGATCGCGCGCGGCACGCTGAGCCCGGTGCACGCGGCCAGGATCGGCCGTCAGGTGCTGTCCGGGCTGCGGGCGGCCCACGCGGTCGGTATCCGCCACCGCGACGTGAAACCGGCCAACGTGATGCTCCGGGAGGACGGCTCCGCGGTGCTCACGGACTTCGGCATCGCGGCCCTCCAGGGTGCGACGTCGCTCACGGCGACCGGTGAACTCGTCGGCTCACCCGAGTACTTCGCGCCGGAGCGCATCCGGGGCCACGACGACGACCCGGCGTCCGACCTGTGGTCGCTGGGGGTGACGCTGTACGTCAGTGTGGAGGGCGTCAGTCCGCTGCGCCGCGCCACGAGCCTGGCCACGCTCGCCGCCGTACTGGACGAGCCCGTTCCGCCGCCCGTACGGTCCGGGCCGCTCACATCCGTACTGAACGCGCTGCTGGTACGCGACCCGGCCGCGCGGCCCGACGCCGCCGCGCTGGATCTGATGCTGGCCGAGGCCGAGTCGGGCCGGGCGCCGCACTGGGCGCCGCCGACCGGCACGGCCGTCCTGCCCCCTCCCGCCGGCGCACGCCCGGAGGCGGCTGAGGCGAACGACGGGGCTCCCACCCGGCGGAGCCGGCGTATGCCGATGGCCGTGGCCGCCGTCGCGGTGGCCGTCGCGCTCGTGTCGGCGCCCGCCCTGGTCCGCGCCCTCCAGGACGGTTCGGACAGGTCGTCCGCCGACAAGGGCGGTACGACGAACCGTCCTTCTCCGGAGGCTTCGCCGCAGCCGCCGGGCACGGACGGCCCCGACACGGCGAACGACACCGCGAACGACGGCGGCAGCGCCGACGACCAACCCTCCGGCGACGACCTGACGGGCAACTGGGTCGCGCAGCTGGCCTCCACCGAGAAGTCCGCCGGCGACGACGCCCGCCGCGACGAGGCGACGGCCCTGCGCGGCAAGGGCATCACCAACGCCCGTTATCTGGACAGCGACGAGCACGCCTCGCTCCAGCCGGGCTACTGGATGTTCTACGTCTCCGGCTTCAACAGCGGCTCGCACGCCGTCGCCTGGTGCCGCACCCGCGGCCTCGACTCCGACAACACCTGTGTGGGCCGCTACATCAGCGACGAGGCGGCCGACCGGACGTACCTCTGCCGCCCGGCGCCCGACGGCGGCACCACGGGCCGCTGCGAGCGCGACTGAGAGCCGCCGCTCCGGCCGGACCCGAACGACAGAGCCTAGGCCTCGTCGCCCAGGCCGCCTAGGTCTCGTCGCCCAGCGACTCGATGAAGGCCAGCCCCGTGCGCCAGGTCTGCTCGGCGGCCGGCTCGTCGTAGTCCGGCAGGTCCGGGTCGGTGTACAGATGCCCGACGCCCCGGTACCGGTAGATCTCCACGTCCGCCCCGACCTCCCGCATCCGCAGATACCAGGCGTTCAGCCAGTCGTGCGGCTCGGACACGTCGGGGTCGGCGACATGCAGCTGTACGGGCAGGTCGTCCACCGAGGCGGTCGCCGCGATGTCCGACGTGCCGTGCATCAGCAGCAGTCCACGGGCCTTCGAGTCCCCCAGCGCCAGCGTCTGCGCGACGGATCCTCCCAAGGAGAAGCCCGCGTACACCAGTCCGCGCTCGGAGTAGGGCGCGACGGCGAGGACGGCGCGCCTCAGCAGCTCGTCCGAGCCGATCTTGTCCTTGAGGTCCCTGCCCTCCTCCGCCGTCTCGGCGGTTTGGCCCTCGTAGAGGTCGGGCACGTGCACGTGGTGTCCGGCAGCGCGCAGCCGTTCGGCCCCCGCGTGCACCGCCGGGCGCAGTCCGTAGACGGAATGAAAGAGAACGACGTCCATCCCGCCATCCTGCCAGGTGGGCCCCCTCGTCCGAATCCGGAGCCATGGAGAACGTACTGCGACCGCTGACCGTGCTGGGTGGCTCGGTCGTCCTGACGCTGCTGCTCGGCTGGGTCGTCGACCTGCTGCTGCGCCGCGCGGACGCCCGGCACCCGGAGACCCCGCTGTGGGGCCTGCTGCGGCGCTGCCGGCTGCCGCTCCAGGTCGTCGTCCTGACCGCCCTGCTGCGCGCCTCGTACCGGGAGACCGGGTGGTGGGTCGTCGAGAACCACCAGTCCGGCATCGGGCGCGCGCTGACGCTGACCCTGATCGGTGCCGGGGCCTGGCTGGTCGTCCGCATCGTGTCGGCCACCGTGGAGTCCACGTACGCCCGCTACGCGACATCGGCCCGCGACCGGGCGAAGGTCCGCCGGGTCCGTACGCAGGTGACGCTGATCATGCGGATCGTGACGGCGGTGGTCATCGTGGTCGCGGTCGCCGCGATCCTGCTGACCTTCCCGAGCATGCGGACGATCGGTACGTCGATGCTCGCCTCCGCGGGCATCATCGGCATCGTCGCCGGTGTCGCCGCGCAGTCCACGCTCGGCAATCTCTTCGCGGGCTTCCAGATCGCCTTCGGCGACATGGTGCGGATCGGCGACACGGTCGTGGTGGACGGCGAATGGGGTGTGGTGGAGGAGGTCACGCTCACCTTCCTCGCCGTACGCACCTGGGACGAGCGCCGGATCACGATGCCGGTGTCGTACTTCACGAGCAGGCCGTTCGAGAACTGGTCGCGCGGCGGGATCCAGATGACCGGCACCGTCTTCCTCCAGCTCGACCACTCGGCGCCGGTGAACCTGATGCGCGAGAAGCTGCACGAGATCCTGCGGGACTGCGCGGCCTGGGACGGGCGGGACTGGAGTCTGGCCGTCACCGACACCACCGCGAGCACCATCGAGGTGCGGGCCGTCGTCACGGCGAAGGACGCGGACGACATCTGGACGGCGCGCTGCGCGGTGCGGGAGCAGCTGATCGCGTGGCTGGCGCGGGAGCACCCGTACGCGCTGCCGCGGATCGCGACCACCGAGGCGGCGGTGCTCCCGGCCCCGCGGCAGAACGGCGCGGTCGGCGGCGCCGGCAAGAGCCTTGCCGGACAGGACCGCTCCGGACAGAACCATGCCGGTCGGGAACGCGCCGGACAGGACCACGAGCCCGACCCGGCGCTGACTTCGAACGCCGACGGCGACCCGCGCACGGGCCGGGGGTGAGCGCCGCCGTCACGGTCACTGTCACCGTCGCGGTCGCTGTCGCCGTCGCCGTCGCGGTGGCGGTGGCGGTCGCCGTCACCGCATGCTGCGTACGTCCAGATATCTGAGCACCCGGTCGACCACTTCCGGGTTCGCGTTGGGTTCGCTGCGCGCCGCCAGCACCTCGTGGCGGGCCGCCGACAGCATCTCCCGCTGGATCCGCTGCATGGTCTTGACCCGCTGGCTGCGTTTGGCGAACCAGTCGCGCCGCTCGTCGTCCACCACGTCCGGGCTGATCCGCGCCCCGATGTCGAACGCCCCGCGCGCGAGCCGCTCGCTCAGCTCCTCGGGCAGCTCCTCGACCTCCTCGATCTCCTTGAGGCGGCGCTTGGCGGCCCTGGCGGCGCGCACCGCCAGCTCGTGCTCGAAGCCGCGCTCGGCCTCGGTGTCGGCGCGTACGCCGAGGCGCTTCACCAGCCACGGCAGGGTGAGTCCCTGGAAGACGAGCGTGGTCATGATGACGGCGAAGGCGATGAAGATGATCACGTCACGGCCGGGGAAGGGCGTCCCGTCGTCGGTTTCGAGCGGGATGGCGAGCGCCAGCGCGACGGAGGCCACACCGCGCATCCCCGCCCACCACATGACGACGGTCTCGCGCCAGCTGCCCGGGATCTCCTCGTCGTAGTCCCGGAGTTTGTGGAGCCGTTTGGTGACCCAGACCGCGGGGAGCAGCCACAGCAGCCGTACGCCGATGACGACTCCGACGACGGCGGCCGACCAGCCGAGCGTCTCCGCCAGGTGGCCGTCCGCCCGGCCGAAGGCGTTGTGGAGTTCGAGTCCGATGAGGCCGAAGGCGATACCCGTGATGAGGATGTCGATGATCTCCCAGAAGGTGTTCCCGGCGAGCCGCCCCATCACGTCGTCGGCATCGGCGGTGTGCTCGGCGAGGACGAGCGCGGTGGTCAGGACGGCGAGGACGCCGGAGCCGTGCAGTTCCTCGGCGAGTACGTAACTGACGAACGGCACCAGCAGGCTGAGGCCGACCTGGAGGGGCGCGTCGCCGAGCAGCGCCATGACCTTGTTGGAGATCCAGGCGAGCGCCACGCCCACGACGACGGCGACCACGGCGGAGAGCACCAGTGTCCCGGCGGCGGCGGGCCAGGAGAAGGTGCCGCTGACCACGGCGGCGATGGCCACGTGGTAGAGCACGATGGCCGTGACGTCGTTGAACAGCCCCTCGCCCTCCAGGATGGAGATGAGCCGCCGGGGCAGTCCCAGGGATCCGGCGACGGCGGTCGCCGCGACCGGGTCGGGCGGTGCGACGAGCGCGCCGAGGACGAACGCGGCGGCGAGCGGCAGTCCGGGGACGACGGAGTTGGCCACGGTCGCGACCGCCGCCATGGTGACGAAGACCAGCGCCACGGCGAGCAGGAAGATCGGCCGCAGATTGGCGGTGAACTGCCGCCAGGAGGTGCGCTGTACGGCCGCGTACAGCAGGGGCGGCAGGAGCAGCGGCAGGATCAGGTCGGGCGCCACGTCGACGTTCGGTACGAAGGGCAGCAGCGCCAGGACGATCCCGAGGATGGTCATCAGCACGGGCGACGGCAGGTTGAGCCGTTCCCCGAGCGGCACCGTGACCACGGCGCCCAGCAACAGCACGAGCAGCAGCGCCAACTGGGCCACGGTGCGCCCTCCGGAGTCGTGAGCCCTGACGATCAAGGCCCCTCAACCCTGCCACGGTCATGGGCGAATCCCACCGAGGCGCTGCTCCTCGCGGCCCGCTTCCGGACCGCGAGGAGACGTTTCGCCGGTGCCCGCCGACGCGAGGGCGGGCGGCGCGGCCGTTAGCGGACCCGGTCCCGGATCCAGACGCCGGCCTCCTTGAGTACGCCGGTGCCCGAGAACCTGCCCGCGTTGCAGGAGCCTTCCTTGAAGACGGCTCCGGAGCGGTTGTCGTCGGAGTAGTTCCAGTTGGTCCAGGAGATGTTCTTGCGCTTCATCAGGTCGAGGAAGCGCTGCGACTGGGCGAAGTCGTTGGCGCCCTCGCCCGCGTAGTTCTGGGTGCCGAACTCGGTGACGAAGACGGGCAGTCTGTCCGACGCCCGGTCGAGCGCCGCCAGGTACTCGTCCCGGTGCGACGCGGCGTAGAAGTGGAAGGTGTACATGATGTTGGAGGCGTTCACGGGGTTGTTCACGACCTCCTTCTCGTCGGCCCCGTCGGAGACGCCGAACGAGGACCAGGCGCGGGTGCCGACGAGGACGACCGCGTCGGGGTCCTGGGCCCGGATGACCGGAATGATCTTCTCGGCGTACGACTTGACGGTCGACCAGCTCACGTCGGACGGCTCGTTGGCGATCTCGTAGAGGACACCGGGGCTGTCCTTGTACTTCTTCGCCATCGCGGTGAAGAAGGTCTTCGCCCGCTCCAGGTTGAAGTTGGGGTCACCGGGGCTGAGCATGTGCCAGTCGATGACCGCGTACATGCCGCGCCTGTTCGCGCCGTCCACGAACTTCTGGGCGAGCGAGGTAAAGCGCGCCGGGTCGGTCTCGTAACCGCCCTCCTGCACATACGTGGAGACGCGCAGCACGTCGGCCTGCCACTCGTTCGCGAGGACGTCGAGCGAGCCGTCGGTGACGCACTGGGAGTACCACTGGGTGCCGTGGGTGCTCATGCCGCGCAACTGGACGGCCTGGCCCTGGCTGTTGCAGAGCTTGGTGCCACAGACCTTGAGCTGGCCGTTGTCGCTGATCGGGGAGGCCGCGCCGGCGGGTCCGGCGGCGGCGGTGGGCGCGGCGGCGGTGGGCGCGGTGGCCGCGCCCGCTCTGACGGGGGACAGCAGGGCGGTGACGACGCCGAGCGCGGAGAGCGCGAGGAGTGCCTTACGGCCGCGACGTCCTCGGGCGGGGGGTGCGGGGTGCTGGGACATGCTGGATGGTGCTCCCTTCGGGTGGGGTCCGGTACGGGAGGTGAACTGTCAGAGGCATGACAGCAAGTGAGTGAAAGTTAAGGTTGTTTCCAATCACCGTCAAGAGTGTTGGGAAAGTTTCCTAACGATTGCCTCGCGGTCGCCGCCCACGGCCACCCCGCTCCCCCGACCACCCCCGCCGCGACCCGCTACAGCGCGCGCCGCATCGCCTGGTGCGGGATCCCGGCGGAGTCGAACTCCGCGCCGTACGCCGCGTAACCCAGCCGCTCGTAGAACCCCAGCGCACGCGTCTGCGCGTGCAGATCCACCACGAGCAGCCCGCGCTCCCGCGCCTGCTCCTCCACGGCCCGCACCAGCGCCACACCGACCCCGAGGCCGCGCGCCTCCTTGACCACCGCGAGCCGGCCGAGCGCCCCCACCGTCGGATCGCCGTCGGTCCGCTCCGCCGCCTGCGGCCCGTGCAGCAGCCTCGACGTACCGAGCGGCAGCCCGTCGTCGCGCACCGCCAGCACATGCGCGGCGGCGGCCTCCAGGGCGTCGTGGGCGTCGAACTCCAGGTCACGGGGCACCTGTTGCTCCACGACGAAGACCCGCGCGCGCACCGCGAGGCACGCCTCACGGTCGGCCGCGCCGGTGGCGGGCCGGATCTCGTACACGCTCACGCGTTGCTCTCGGCACGCACCTTGTCGAGCGCCTGCTGGAGATCGTCCGGGTACGTGCTCTCGAACTCCACCCACCGGCCGTCCGACGGGTGCTCGAACCCCAGCTTCATCGCGTGCAGCCACTGCCGCGTCAGCCCCAGCCGCTTCGCCAGTGTCGGATCGGCGCCGTACGTCAGGTCGCCCACGCACGGGTGGCGGTGCGCCGCCATGTGCACCCGGATCTGGTGCGTACGGCCCGTCTCCAGCTTGATGTCCAGCAGCGAGGCGGACCGGAACGCCTCGATCAGGTCGTAGTGCGTGACCGACGGCTTGCCCTCGGCGGTCACGGCGAATTTGTAGTCGTGGTTCGGATGCCGCCCGATCGGGGCGTCGATCGTGCCGCTCATCGGGTCCGGATGTCCCTGCACCAGCGCGTGGTAGCGCTTGTCGACGATCCGCTCCTTGAACTGCGCCTTGAGCGAGGTGTACGCGCGCTCCGACTTGGCCACGGCCATCAGCCCGGACGTACCCACGTCCAGGCGGTGCACGACACCCTGCCGCTCGGCGGCGCCGGACGTCGAGACGCGGTAGCCGGCCGCGGCGAGCCCGCCGATGACGGTCGTGCCCGTCCAGCCGGGGCTCGGGTGCGCGGCCACGCCGACCGGCTTGACGACCACGACGATGTCGTCGTCGTCGTACACGATCTCCATGCCCTCGACCGGCTCCGCCACGACACGCACCGGGCTCGCGGGCTCGGGCATCTCGACCTCGAGCCAGGCGCCGCCCCGTACCCGTTCGGACTTGGCGACCACGGCGCCGTCGACCTGCACCTTCCCGGCGGCGGCCAGCTCGGCCGCCTTCGTACGGGAGAACCCGAACATCCGGGCGATGGCGGCGTCGACGCGCTCGCCCTCCAGGCCATCGGGAACGGGCAGGGTGCGGATATCGGGAACGGTGCTCACCCGTCGAGTATGCCTTGCCCCCGCCGCCCGGCCGCCCACGGACGGCGGACAGCGCCCCCGGCAGCGGGCCGGTCGCGGGGACGTCGCGGGTCAGTCGCGGTGGACGGTCCCGTCGGGGTCGAGCCCCCGGAAGGACAGGATCACGATCAGGAAACCGCCGCAGACGATCGCGGAATCGGCGAGATTGAACACCGCGAAGTTCGCCGGCGCGATGAAGTCCACGACGGCGCCCTTGAACACCCCCGGCTCACGGAAGATCCGGTCGGTGAGATTGCCGAGCGCCCCGCCGAGCAGCAGACCGAGCGCGAAGGCCCACGGCCCGCTGTAGAGCTTGCGGGCCAGCCGTGCGATCACCACGATCACGGTCGCCGCGACGAACGTGAAGAAGACGGTGTATGCCTCACCGATGCCGAAGGCGGCACCCGCGTTGCGCACCGCCTCGAACTTCAGCAGATCGCCGATGACCTCGATGGGCTCGTGATGCTCCAGCTTCGCCACCACGAGCATCTTGCTGCCGAGGTCGAGCAGATAGGCGACCAGCGCCACGGAGAAGAGCGCGACGATCTTGCGCTTCCTCCGGACCGGCTCGGCGGGAGCCGCGCCCTCGTCGTCAACATCTGGCGTACCGATGACGCGCTCCGCCTCTGCCACGTGAGTCCCTCAAGTTAGATCCCGACTAGGGACGAGGGTACGGCACACACGTGTGCTCTCAGCCGCGCCTTTCCTGCTTCTGCTTGTCCTCGACACACAGCGTGGCCCGGGGGAACGCCTGCATCCTGGCCTTGCCGATCGGCTTGCCGCAGACCTCGCAGAGCCCGTACGTCCCGGCGTCCAGGCGCAGCAGCGCCCGCTCGGTCTGCTCCACCATCTCGCGGGCGTTCGCGGCGAGTGACATCTCGTGTTCGCGGGTGATGTTCTTGGTGCCGGTGTCGGCGTCGTCGTCACCCGCGCCGTCACCGGAGTCCCGCATCAGCCCGGCGAGGGCCTGCTCGGACGAGGAGATCTCGGCGTTCAGCCGGGCCGCCTCGCTCTCCAGACCGGCGCGCGCCTCGGCGACCTCCTCCTCGGTCCACGGATCCTCCCCGGGCCGTACGGCCAGCTCCCCGGCCTGTGTGGCGCCGCGCGCCGGAGGCACCGCGGTCGCCGTGCCGGCCGTGGCCGCCGCCGGCCTCTTCCCCGCTGTCTTCTTCGCTGCCACCGTCTGGGCTCCCGTCTGTTCCGCGGCCTCGGCCGCCCCCTCGGCCGCGGACGCGGCCTTTTTCGCGGCCTTCTCGGCGGCGGCCTTCTGAGGAGGCGCCGTCTTCCTGGCCGCGGTCTTCTTCGCAGGTGCCTGGTGCTCCGGCCCGGTCGCGGCGGTCTCCTCCGCGGCGGGTGCGTGCGTCGTCGTCCTCTTGGCAGCGGCCTTCTTGTCCGCTGACTTCGCTGGCTTCGCTGATTTCGCTGACTTCTTCACAGCCGCTTTCTTGGCCGCTGTCTTCTTCGCGGCGGTCTTCTTCGCCACCATGCCGCGGCCCCTTCACATTTTGTGATCTTGCACGCGAGTCGTGCTGGGACGATAAATCGACACCAGCCACGCGGCAACGGGGCACGCCGCCGGTGGGACCCGCCTCCGCCGGTGACAAGGCGAGCCTCCATCGGTTGTGCCCAGCTCCCCGCCGGGTAATCCGCCGCGGGCGCCGCTCGGGGAAGTCCGCGGGGCCCACCGGACCATTCGGGTCAGCGGCGGGGCCGTACGCCACGGCGGCCCGCGCGGGCCCCGCACCGCCCCGGAAATCGGTCGGCCGCCCCTGCCCCGGCCCCTTACACTGGCCTCAGCGAGAGGCGTGGATGGGGACGAGTAGCTCCGAGAGCGGCCATGAGCGACCCGGGGACGGTGCGAGCCCGGGGGCAGAGCGCGGAGCGAAGCATCACCCCGGAGCCGCCGGAAGAAAGCCCTGGCCGTACGCGGGGTGAGTAGACCCGGCAGCGCGACCCCAATGAGGGGGCCGAGGGCGGCGACGTCCGGGGCCAAGGAGGGTGGTACCGCGGGAGCCGAAGGCTCTCGTCCCTCCGACGGAGATGCCGGAGTTCCGTTGGAGGAGTTTCACCGATGACGCCACCGCAGTACAGCCAGGTGCCCGCCCAGGTCGACCTGCCCGCCCTGGAGCACGCCGTGCTCACGTTCTGGCGTGAGAACAAGGTGTTCGACAAGAGCCTGGCGCAGACCGAGGGCCGCCCCGAGTGGGTCTTCTACGAAGGACCGCCGACCGCCAACGGCATGCCCGGCGCGCACCACATCGAGGCCCGCGTCTTCAAGGACGTCTTCCCGCGCTTCCGCACGATGCGCGGCTACCACGTGGCGCGCAAGGCCGGCTGGGACTGTCACGGCCTGCCCGTGGAGATCGCCGTCGAGAAGGAGCTGGGCTTCACCGGCAAGCAGGACATCGAGAAGTACGGCATCGCGGAGTTCAACGAGAAGTGCCGCGAGTCGGTGACCCGGCACACGGACGCCTTCGCCGAGCTGACGACCCGCATGGGGTACTGGGTCGATCTGGACGACGCGTACCAGACGATGGACCCGGAGTACATCGAGTCCGTCTGGTGGTCGCTGAAGGAGATCTTCAACAAGGGTCTGCTCGTCCAGGACCACCGGGTCGCCCCCTGGTGCCCGCGCGACCAGACGAGCCTGTCCGACCACGAGCTGGCGCAGGGCTACGAGACAATCGTCGACCCGTCCGTCTTCGTCCGTTTCCCGCTGACCTCCGGACCGCTGGCGGGCGACGCGGCCCTCCTGGTCTGGACGACCACGCCCTGGACCCTGGTGTCCAACACGGCGGTCGCCGCGCACCCCGACGTCAGCTACGTCGTCGCGACGAACGGCACCGAGAAGCTCGTCGTCGCCGAGCCGCTCGTGGAGAAGGCGCTCGGCGAGGACGGCTGGGAGCTGACCGGCGAGCGGTTCACGGGCCGTGAGATGGAGCGCTGGACGTACGAGCGCCCGTTCTCGCTCATCGACTTCCCCGAGGGCTCCGAGGCGCACTACGTCGTCAACGCGGAGTACGTGACGACGGAGGACGGTACGGGTCTGGTCCACCAGTCCCCCGCGTTCGGCGCGGACGACCTGATCGTCTGCCGGGCGTACGGCCTGCCGGTCGTGAACCCGGTCCGCCCCGACGGCACGTTCGAGGCGGACGTACCGCTCGTCGGCGGCGTCTTCTTCAAGAAGGCCGACGAAGCGCTCACCGCCGACCTGGACGCGCGCGGGGTGCTGTTCCGCCATGTGCCGTACGAGCACAGCTATCCGCACTGCTGGCGCTGCCACACGGCGCTCCTCTACTACGCGCAGCCGTCCTGGTACATCCGTACAACCGCCGTCAAGGACCGCCTCCTTGAGGAGAACGAGAAGACCAACTGGTTCCCGGACTCGGTCAAGCACGGCCGGTACGGCGACTGGCTGAACAACAACGTCGACTGGTCCCTGTCCCGAAACCGCTACTGGGGCACCCCGCTGCCCATCTGGACCTGCGAGGACGGGCACCTCACCTGCGTGGGTTCACGCGCGGAACTGACCGAACTGAGCGGCGCGGACCAGTCGTCGCTCGACCCGCACCGCCCGTTCATCGACGCGGTTACCTTCCCCTGCCCGACCTGCGGAGAGACGGCGACGCGCGTCCCCGAGGTCATCGACGCCTGGTACGACTCCGGCTCGATGCCGTTCGCGCAGTGGGGCTATCCGTACAAGAACAAGGACCTCTTCGAGAAGCGCTACCCCGCGCAGTTCATCTCGGAGGCCATCGACCAGACGCGTGGCTGGTTCTACACGCTGATGGCCGTGGGCACCCTCGTCTTCGACAAGTCGAGTTACGAGAACGTCGTCTGCCTCGGCCACATCCTCGCCGAGGACGGCCGGAAGATGTCCAAGCACCTGGGCAACATCCTCCAGCCGATCCCGCTGATGGACCAGCACGGCGCGGACGCCGTGCGGTGGTTCATGGCGGCGGGCGGCTCACCCTGGGCGGCGCGGCGGGTCGGCGACACGACGATCCAGGAGGTCGTCCGCAAGACACTGCTGACGTACTGGAACACGGTCGCCTTCCAGGCCCTGTACGCGCGCACGTCCGGCTGGGCCCCGTCCGAGGCCGACCCGGCGCCGGCCGAACGGCCCGTGCTGGACCGCTGGTTGCTGAGCGAGCTGCACGCGCTGGTCGACCAGAGCACGAAGGCGATGGACGCGTACGACACCCAGCGGATCGGCAAGCTGCTGTCGGCGTTCGTGGACGACCTGTCCAACTGGTACGTACGCCGCTCCCGCCGCCGCTTCTGGCAGGGCGACAAGGCGGCGCTGCGCACGCTGCACGAGGTCGTCGAGACGGTCACCCGCCTGATGGCGCCGCTCACCCCGTTCATCACCGAGCGGGTCTGGCAGGACATGGTCGTCCCGGTCACCCCCGACGCCCCGGAATCGGTTCACCTCTCGTCCTGGCCCGAGCCGGACCTGTCGGCGATCGACCCGGCGCTGTCCCGCCAGATGACCCTGGTACGACGCCTGGTGGAGCTGGGCCGCGCGACGCGTGCCGAGTCGGGCGTCAAGACGCGCCAGCCGCTGTCCCGGGCGCTGGTCGCGGCGGCGGGCTTCGAGACGCTGTCGCCCGAACTGCGCGCGCAGATCCTGGAGGAGCTGAACGTCACATCCCTGGCGTCGCTCTCGGAGGTCGGCGGCTCGCTGGTCGACACCACGGCGAAGGCCAACTTCCGGGCGCTGGGCAAGCGGTTCGGCAAGGGGGTCCAGGCGGTGGCGAAGGCGGTCGCCGACACGGACGCGGCGGCGCTGTCCGCGTCGCTGCGTGACACCGGCACTGCGTCGGTCACGGTCGACGGCGAACCGGTCTCGCTCGCCCCGGACGAGGTGATCATCACGGAGACGCCCCGCGAGGGCTGGTCGGTCGCGTCCGACTCGGGCGCGACGGTGGCCCTGGACCTGGAGATCACACCGGAACTCCGCCTGGCGGGCCTGGCCCGCGACGCGATCCGCCTGATCCAGGAGGCCCGCAAGAACAGCGGCCTGGACGTCGCGGACCGCATCGCCGTCCGCTGGTCGTCGACAACACCCGAGACCCACTCGGCGCTGTCGACCCACGCGTCCCTGATCTCGGACGAGGTCCTGGCGGTGGACTTCACCCCGGCGGCCCCGGACGCGACGTTCGGCCCGGCGTTCACGGACGAGGGCCTGTCGCTGACGTTCCACCTGCGCAAGGTCTGACGACGGGGGGCGGGGGGCGGCCGGCTGCGCGAGCTGCTCCCCTCCCCGCCCCTTCCCGAAACCGGGGTCACGCCCCCGGACCCCCACCACCACCTACCGGTGGGCTGAGCACGAACCGTCCCCGCCCACTCGCCGGCGTGCAACGACAACAGGGCGCGCTGGTGCCCACCACCACCCGCCGCGCCGCGGGCCGGATCCCAGGCCGCAGGCCCGGCGGGAGGCGACTGCATCGCACGGCGCCAAGCAGCTCGGGCCGCAGGTCCAACAGCAACCGCACCCCAGCCCACCGGGCTGATTGCGCCGCACAGCGCCAGGCAACTCGGCCCGCAAGGGCCGCAAGCCCGACAGCACCACCGCACCAGAGGCGGCTGCGCCGCACAGCGCCAAGCAGCTCGGGCCGCAAGCCCAACACCAACCACACCCCAGCCTGCGCTGCACAGCGGTCAGCGACTCACCCCCCAGGGCCGCAGGCCCGACGGCATCACCGCGCCGGAGGCGGCTGCGCCGCACGGCGGCAAGCAGTTCGAACCCCAGGGCCACAGGCACAACAGAAACCACACCCCGGCCCACCGGGCCGACTGCGCCGCACAGCGCCGCACAGCGCCGAGCAACTCGGGCCGCAGGGGCTGCAAGCCCGACAGCACCACCGCGCCATAGGCGGCTGCGCCGCGCAGCGGCAAGCAGCTCGGGCCGCAGGTCCGACAGCGACCACCACGCCCCGGCCCGCCAGGGCCGGGGGCCTCCGGGGGTCCGGGGGCCCGCCCCCGGTTTCGGGAAGGGGCGGGGAGGGGAGCAGGCACCGCGCGAGCGGAAAAGGGCCGGGCCCGGGGTGTGTTACCCCGGGCCCGGCCCTTCAGCCTGCCGACGGCTGTGCGCGACTCCCGCGCCTCACGCCCGTCAGTTGTCGTCCTCGTCGATCAGAAACCCTCGCATCGGCGACGGCGCCTGCTGCATCGGCTGCATGGGCTGCGGCGCCTGCGGCCGTACCGGTGCCATCGGCTGGGTCATCGCCGGGGACATCTGCTGCTGGTTCCCGTACGACGGTCCGCCCGACGAGGGGCCGTGCCCGCCGCCCATGGACGGGTTGCCACCCATGGTGTGACCCATCGCGCCCGCACCGGCCGGTGCCATGGACGGCGACGGCGGCAGCGAGGCCGCGGCCGGCGTACGCGGCGGGGCGAGCGAGTCGTCGGCCTGGGTCTCCAGCTGACGCAGCTGGCTCTCCAGGTAGGACTTGAGCCGTGTCCGGTACTCGCGCTCGAAGCCGCGCAGGTCTTCGACCTTGCGCTCCAGCGTCGCGCGTGCGGACTCCAGGGAGCCCATCGCCACGCGGTGCTTCTCCTGCGCGTCCCGCTCCAGGGCGTCCGCCTTCGCACGGGCGTCCCGCTCCAGACCCTCGGCACGCGAACGCGCTTCTCCGACGATCTTGTTGGCCTCGGAACGGGCCTCCGCGATCGCCTGGTCGGCGGTCTGCTGCGCCAGCGAGAGGACCCGCGCGGCGCTGTCGCCACCGGGGCCGCCCTGACCGGGCTGCGGGCCGTGACCCATGGGGCCGCCCATCGGGCCACCCATGGGACCGCCCTGCATGGGGCCGCCCTGCATCTGGCCCTGCATCGGACCGCCCTGCATCTGGCCCTGCATGGGGCCGCCCTGCATGGGACCGGGACCGTGCTGACCCTGCGGGCCGGGGCCGTGGCCGGGGTGTTGACCCGGGCCGGGGCCGTGTCCGCCTGGGCCGGCGGGAAGCTGCGGGGGCCCACCGGGCAGTTGGGGCTGGCCCATCTGCGGGGGCTGCTGCTGGACCGGCGGTCCGGATATGGCGGCGGGGACGGGCGCGCCGGGCCGCTCCTGCTGCTCCGGCGGCTTGCGCATTCCCTGCTGCTGTTGCTGCTGCTGGTTCTGCGCGGCGGCACGCGTCGCGGCGGCCAGCTTGGCGCGCAGATCCTCGTTCTCGCGGAGCAGGCGCGTCAGTTCGGCCTCGACCTCGTCTAGGAAGGCATCGACCTCGTCCTCGTCGTAGCCTTCTCGGAGGCGGACGGTCGTGAACTGCTTGTTCCGCACGTCCTCGGGGGTCAACGGCATCTCTTCTTCACCTCTACGTAGTCGTCGGCAGTCGGCAAGACCGTATCGTTCACATTCCCCTCGCAAAGCCGCTTACGACCATGATGAGGATGTACACGATGATCATCAGAACGAAGAAGGACAGGTCGAGTGCCACGCCCCCGAGACGCAGCGGCGGAATGAACCGCCGCAGAAGCTTGAGCGGTGGATCGGTGACAGTGTAGGTGGCCTCCAGAACGACCACCATCGCCTTGCCGGGCTGCCATGAGCGGGCGAATTGGAAGACGTAATCCATGACCAGCCGGAAGATCAGCACGATGAGGAAGCACACCAGCGCGATGTAGACCACCTGTAGCGCAACGCTCATCCCGCGCTTCCCTCTCCCCTGGCTTCTCTGGTCCGGCCTCGCGGCCGGGTTGTTCCCGGTGTCGAATCTCAGCTCTGGTTGAAGAACCCGCCCTCTGCGATTCGGGCCTTGTCCTCCGCCGTGACATCGACGTTAGCAGGCGACAACAGGAACACCTTCTGCGTCACTCGCTCAATGCTGCCATGGAGACCGAAGACAAGTCCCGCGGCAAAGTCGACAAGTCGCTTCGCATCGGTGTCGTCCATCTCGGTCAGGTTCATGATCACCGGGGTGCCCTCGCGGAAGTGTTCCCCGATGGTACGGGCCTCGTTGTAGGTCCGCGGGTGCAGTGTGGTGATGCGGTAGGGCTCTCGTTCGGAGACGACCTTGGGCATGATCACTGGTGCGTTCTTCTCCAGGCTGGGGCGTTCAGGTGTGATGGATGCCACGGGGGCGATTCGGGCAGGACGTCCGCTTTCTGCCGCTACCGGCACCGGCTGACGCTCCCGTTCACGCTGCGGAGGAGGCTGCACCACTCGTACTGGTTCGTCCCGTTCGACCTGGTGTACCGGCTGGTGGCGCCGGTGTTCACGCTCGGGTTCGGGCTCGGGTTCGAAGTCGTCGTCGGGGTCGAAACCCCGGCCGTCGTACCCATCGTCCTCCACGAGGCCGAGGTAGACCGCCATCTTGCGCATCGCGCCGGCCATGCTCTGAGTCCTCCGCTCTGTGGTGGATCGGCCTCGTCACCAAGTGCCCTCGATCCACGCGGTCCTTCCGCCTTTCGGCGGAAATGACCATATTTTCTGCTGTGGTCCGACTTGCTTCGCGACGTTACCCGAGCCGGGGGCGGACTCCGAGTACCGCCGTACCGACGCGCACATGTGTCGCTCCGGCCGTCACGGCTGCTTCGAGGTCCGCACTCATCCCTGCTGACACCATGTTCGCAGCAGGATGGTCCGAGCGCAGCAGGGATGACAATTCCAGCAGCCGCTCGAACGCCGCCTGTTGGCGATCGGCGTACGGCCCGGCGAGTGGCGCGACGGTCATGAGACCGTCCAGCCGCAGTCCCGGCGCCTCGGCGACGGCCGCCGCCAACTCCGCGATGCCGTCCGGCGCGACGCCGCCCCGCTCACCGCGCGCACCCGAGTCCGCGTCGAGCGCGACCTGGATGAGCGCGCCGAGTTCACGGTCCGCGCGCACCGCGGCGGCGGACAGTGCCGAGACGAGCTTGAGCCGGTCGACAGATTGCACGACATCGGCATAACCGGCCACGGAACGGACTTTGTTGGTCTGCAACTGACCCACGAAGTGCCACGTCAGCGACAGATCCGCGCACGCCGCGGCTTTGGGCGCCGCGTCCTGGTCGCGGTTCTCGGCGACGTGCCGGACACCGAGTTCGTGCAGCAGCCGGACGTCGCTCGCGGGGTAGGTCTTGGTGACCACGATCAGGGTCACTTCGTCCCGTTCGCGACCGGCCGCCGCGCAGGCGGACGCGATACGCGTCTCCACCGTGTGAAGATTTTCGGCGAGTTCCTTCGCGCGGTCGGTCATGACGCCCCCAGCCAGACATATCCGGCAAGCCGTCCGGTGGTGCCCTCGCGGCGGTACGAGAAGTGGTCGGCCGATTCGATCGTGCAGATCCCGGAGCGGTGCCGGTCCTCGACGCCGAGCGCCGCGAGCTGCGCGTGCACCCCGGCGGCGACGTCGACGGCGGGGGTGCCCCAACTGGTCTCGGACCAGGATTCCGGTACGGCTTCGGCGACTTGGGCCCGCATGGCTTCGGGGACCTCGTAACACCGTCCGCAGACGGCGGGCCCGGTCCGGGCGGTGATCCGGGAGGGTTCCGCGCCCCGTTCGACCATCGCCCCGACGGCGGCCGGGACGACTCCCGCGACCAGTCCGGGGCGTCCGGCGTGCGCGGCGGCGGCGACTCCCGCCACCGGATCGGCCAGCAGGACCGGGACACAGTCGGCGGTGAGTACGGCGAGTGCGAGCCCCCGGCGGGTGGTGACCACGGCGTCGACCGTAGGGATTTCACCTGACTCGTCCGGCTCCCAGGGTCCGTCGACGACGGCGACGTCGCGGCCGTGCACCTGGTTCATCCAGACGACCCGCGCCGCGTCGAGCCCGAGGGACTCGGCGGCGGCGGCCCGGTTGGCACGTACGGCGGCGGGGTCGTCGCCGACCGCGCCGCCGAGGTTGAGCCGCTCGTACGGAGCGGCGCTCACCCCGCCCCACCTGTCGGTGAAGGCGAAATGGGCGCCGCTCGTCGAGACGGACGTGTCGTGCTGTCCTATCACTTCAAGAAGTCCGGGACATCCAGCTCTTCGGCCTGGGTGTCCTGGTACGGACGGGCCGGCGGGACATGCGGCGGCGCGACCGGCGGCAGGGGCTTCTCGTTGACGGCCGGGGCCGGTTCGGGGGCGGGCGCCTCGTCGCGCGAGGGGACCGTGCCGAGTCCGCCGGAGGGGCGGCCCGAGTCGGACTCGGGGGCGGAGGGGCGGTAGGACGGCTGGTCGTCCCGCTTGGCCGAGGTGAGTCCGGTCTCGCGCCGGGTCGGCGGCTGTCCGCCGTCGAAGCCGGCCGCGATCACCGTGACCCGTACCTCGTCGCCGAGCGCGTCGTCGATGACGGCGCCGAAGATGATGTTGGCCTCGGGGTGCGCGGCCTCACTCACCAGCTGCGCGGCCTCGTTGATCTCGAAGAGACCGAGATCGGAACCGCCGGAGATGGAGAGCAGCACACCACGCGCGCCGTCGATGGACGCCTCCAGGAGCGGCGAGGAGATCGCCATCTCCGCCGCGGCCACCGCGCGGTCGTCGCCGCGCGCCGAGCCGATGCCCATGAGGGCCGATCCGGCCTCGGACATCACGGACTTGACGTCGGCGAAGTCGAGGTTGATCAGGCCCGGCGTGGTGATGAGGTCGGTGATGCCCTGGACACCCGAGAGCAGTACCTGGTCCGCGGACTTGAACGCGTCCAGGACGCTGACCTGACGGTCCGAGATGGACAGCAGGCGGTCGTTGGGGATGACGATGAGGGTGTCGACCTCTTCGCGGAGTTCGGCGATGCCGTCCTCGGCCTGGTTCGCGCGCCGTCGGCCTTCGAAGGTGAAGGGGCGGGTGACGACGCCGATGGTGAGGGCGCCGAGCGAGCGGGCGATGTTGGCGACGACGGGAGCGCCGCCGGTGCCGGTTCCACCGCCTTCGCCGGCGGTGACGAAGACCATGTCGGCCCCCTTGAGGACCTCCTCGATCTCCTCGCGGTGGTCCTCTGCCGCCTTGCGGCCGACTGCCGGGTTCGCGCCGGCGCCGAGACCACGGGTGAGTTCGCGGCCGACGTCGAGCTTGACGTCGGCGTCGCTCATCAACAGGGCTTGTGCGTCGGTGTTGATCGCGATGAACTCGACGCCCTTGAGGCCGACCTCGATCATTCGGTTGATGGCATTGACACCACCGCCGCCGACACCGATGACCTTGATGACTGCGAGGTAGTTCTGCGGTGCTGCCACGTCGAAGGCCTCTCGCCTCGAGTTACGTGTCGTCGCTTCGCTGTTGTGGCGGGGCGACGACTGATGCCGATGGGACGGTCCGGACGCCGACCCGAACCCTAACCTTGAAGTTTAGGGTTACCAGTGTGTCTGCTTCTTGGACTCTTCCGAACAGGACACTAAGTCGACACGTGGCGCACGTTCAACGAACACGCCGAACCTCCCGTTTTTCTTTTCACCCTATGTGATCACGCACCGGGCTGACCAACCAGGGTGCTGGTCAGCACATATACGCGTCAACTCCCTGATACGGAAGGGGCGGTGGGCGCACTCACATCGAAGTGCGCCCCCTTCGGAACTGCTTTCATGAGAGCGGTGAGCGCCCGCGCCTTCGCGCCGCCGTCCTCGCCGCTCCCCCACATCACCGTGCGCCCCCCGGTCAACTCCAGTGAGATGGAGTCGTACGAACGGACCTTCACCACCCGGGTGTCCTCGGCGACTTTGCCGGGGAGTTCGTCTCTGACACGTACCGCTTCGGACATCAGACGAGTGGTGCTGAAGCGTTGCACACCCGAGGACTGATCCACCGTCAATTCCAGCAGTGGTACGCCCTTCGGGGCCTTCTCGACGGTCGCGAATCGCACGCCCTTCGCGTCCACTTCGATGAACTTTGCTCCCTTTTCGAGAAGCAGAGCGGGCTTTCGCTCCGTCACTTTCAGACCGATGCCGTTCGGCCATGACCGTGTCACATCCACCGAGTCGATACGCGGCAGCTTCTGACGAAGTCGGCGCTCAATCGCTTGTGTGTCGACGGAAATCAGTGGGGTGGCCATCGGAACTGCCGCGACGGCTTCCACCTCGGCGGGCTTCAGCACATCGAGTCCCGAAGTCCTCACCTGCTCGACCCGCAGCCACGCGGAACCGTAAAGCAGCCAGATTCCCCCCGCGCAGAGCGCGATCACACAAGTAAGCAGAAGCAGAATACGACGTCCGGGAACCCGGAATCGGCGGGCCGGGGGCCGGCCCGAACGGGCGCGGCCGGATTCCGACTCAACTCGTACGCCGCCGCGCTCGGCGGTTGTCGGTCCGGCCACTGACCCTGCCTCCCTATCCCTGGCGGCGCGCTGCGACCGCCTCGTACACCATGCCGACGAGCAGCTCGTCCGCGTCCCTGCGGCCGAACTCGGCTGCCGCGCGGGACATCTCGTACAGCCGGTGCGGATCGGAGAGCACCGGCAGCACATTGCCCTGGACCCATTCGGGCGTCAGTTCGGCGTCGTCGACCAGCAGTCCGCCGCCCGCCTTCACCACCGGCTGGGCGTTGAGCCGCTGTTCACCGTTGCCGACGGGCAGCGGGACATAGGCGGCGGGGAGCCCGACGGCGGAGAGTTCGGCGACGGTCATCGCGCCGGCGCGGCAGAGCATCATGTCCGCCGCCGCGTAGGCGAGATCCATCCGGTCGACATACGGTACCGGGATGTACGGCGGCATTCCCGGCATGTTGTCCACGCGCGGCATTTCGTTCTTCGGTCCGACCGCGTGCAGGATCTGGATCCCGGAGCGCTGGAGCAGCGGCGCGGCCCGCTGGACCACCTCGTTGAGCCTGCGGGCGCCCTGTGAGCCGCCGGAGACCAGCAGCGTCGGCAGGTTGGGGTCCAGCCCGAAGGCGGCGCGCGCCTCGGGGCGTACTCGGGCCCGGTCGAGGGTGGCGATCGTACGGCGCAGCGGGATGCCGATGTAGCGGGCGCCGCGCAGCTTGCTGTCGGGGGTGGAGACGGCGACGGCCGCCGCGTAGCGCGAGCCGATCTTGTTGGCGAGGCCGGGGCGGGCGTTGGCCTCGTGCACGACGATGGGCACCCCGAGCCGCTTGGCGGCGAGATAGCCGGGCAGCGCGACGTAGCCGCCGAAGCCGACGACGCAGTCCGCCTTCGTACGCTCCAGGATCTGCTCGGCGGCCTTGATGGTGCCGCGCAGCCGGCCGGGGACGGTGATCAGTTCAGGGGTGGGTTTGCGCGGCAGCGGGACGGCGGGGATGAGGGCCAGTTCGTACCCCCGCTCGGGTACCAGCCTGGTCTCGAGTCCGCGCTCCGTGCCGAGGGCCGTGATCCCCACGGTGGGGTCCTGCCTCCGCAGGGCGTCCGCGAGGGCGAGCGCGGGCTCGATGTGGCCGGCGGTCCCCCCACCGGCGAGTACGACATGCACCGAAATTCACCGCTCTCCGGACGGACGCTTTTTGACGCGCCGTCTCATCGTCTTCCATCTCACGCCGGGCCTTCGCATGGCCAGTGCCGCTCTCGCGGCGGGATCCTCTCGCGCGAACGCGATCAGCAGCCCGACGGCGAACATGGTCGGCAGCAGGGCTGAGCCTCCGTAGGAGAACAGCGGGAGCGGGACTCCGGCGATCGGCAGCAGGCCGAGCACCGCGCCGACGTTGACCACGGCCTGCGCCGTGATCCACGTGGTCACGCCTCCCGCGGCGTACCTCACGAAGGGGTCCTCCGTGCGTCCGGCCACGCGGATACCCGCATAGCCTAGAGCCGCGAACAGGGCGAGCACCGACAGCGTCCCCGCCAGCCCCAGTTCCTCCCCGGTGATGGCGAAAATGAAGTCGGTGTGAGGTTCGGGGAGTTGACCCCATTTTTCCACACTGGCGCCGAGTCCGGAACCGAACCATCCGCCGGAGGCCAGCGCGTAGATGCCGTGCACGGCCTGCCAGCACTGGTCCTGGGGGCCGGGGTCCGTGGCGCCGATGCAGGCGAGCCTGGACATCCGGTTGGGGCTGGTCTTGATGAGAATGAAACCGAGGGTGAGGGCGACGGCGAGTACGCCGCCGAAGAGCCGGGTGGGCGCCCCCGCCAGCCACAGCAGTCCGAAGAGGATCGCGGTGAGGATGATGGCGGTGCCCATGTCGCCGCCGAGCATGATCAGCCCCAGCAGCATGAAGGCGACCGGGACGAGCGGCACCAGCAGATGCTTCCACTGCGTCAGCAGTCGCTTGTCCTGTTTGCGGGCGAGCAGATCGGCACCCCACAGGATCAGCGCCAGCTTGCCGAACTCGCTGGGCTGGAGCTGGAAGGGGCCGCCGAGATAGATCCAGTTCTGGTTGCCGTTGACCGAATGCCCTATCCCCGGGACCTGCACGAGGACCATCAGGAAGACGGCGCCCACGAGCAGCGGGTAGGAGAGCGCGCGGTGCAGTTTGCCGGGCATCCGGGAGGCGATCAGCATCAGTCCGGCGCCGATGACGGCGGCCAGGAACTGTTTGCGGAAGAAATACGAGCCGGGCAGCGAGAGCTCCAGCGCCTTGATCATCGAGGCGCTGTAGACCATCACCAGTCCGAGCACGGTGAGCAGCAGACCGGCGCCGAAGATCAGGTAGTACGCGGTGAGCGGCCGGTCCCAGGCACGGCGGGCCCGCTCGTACATCCGTCGCGCCCTGTTGCCGCGCGGCGGGCGGGGCGACCGGACACCGGAGCCGGCGGACCCGCCACGGACGGCGGGAGCGCGTCGTACGGCCGCTCCGGGGTTCCGGCCGCGCAGGGCGGGGCCGAGGAGGCCGGGCACCCCCGCGGGCCCGGTGACGGGGCCGGTGGCCCCTCCCGGCAGGGCGAGGGATGGTGCGGCGAAGGGCGGTACGGCGGCGGGAAACCGTCCGCGTACCGAACGGCTCGGGTCCGTGCCCGCGGTGTCGTCGGCCGGCATCTTCGCTGTCCCCTCCAGTCGTGCGCGGCCGGGCCGGCCGGTGGGGCTGTCGCGGCTCGCGCGCGCTGGGCTTCTCGCCGGTCGGTCAGGCGTGCTCGGCGGCGAGTGCGCGGACCGCCTCCGCGAACGCCTCGCCCCGCTTGTTGTAGTTGACGAACATGTCCATCGAGGCACAGGCCGGGGCCAGCAGGACGGTGTCCCCGGTCTCGGCGAGGCGCGCCGCCGCACGGACCGCGGCGGACATCGCCCCAGTGTCCGTCTGTTCGAGGTCCACGACCGGTACTTCGGGCGCGTGTCGCGCGAGGGCTTCGGCGATCAGGGCCCGGTCCCGGCCGATGAGGACCACGCCGCGCAGCCGCTTCGCGGACCGCTCCACCAGCTCGTCGAAGGACGCGCCCTTGGCGAGGCCGCCGGCGATCCAGACGATCGGGTCGTAGGCCGCCAGCGAGGCTTCCGTGGCATGGGTGTTGGTGGCCTTGGAGTCGTCGACGTAGCTGACGCCCGCGATGTCCGCGATGTGTTCGATGCGGTGCGGGTCGGGCCGGAAGGCGCGCAGTCCGTCGCGTACGGCGGCGGGCGCGACGCCGTAGGCGCGGGCGAGGGCCGCCGCCGCGAGGGCGTTGGCGATGTTGTGCGGGGCGGGCGGGTCGACGTCGGAGATCTCGGCGAGTTCCTGGGCCTGTGCGCTCCGGTTCTCGACGAAGGCGCGGTCGACCAGGAGGCCCTCCACGACGCCGAGTTGGGAGGGGCCGGGGGTGCCGAGGGTGAAGCCGATCGCGCGGCAGCCCTCCTCGACGTCGGCCTCGCGCACCAGGTCCTCGGTCACCTTGTCGGCGACGTTGTAGACGCAGGCGACGGTGTTGCCCTCGTAGATCCGGCCCTTGTCGGCGGTGTACGCCTGCATGGAGCCGTGCCAGTCGAGGTGGTCGGGCGCGATGTTGAGCACGGCGGCGGAGTGGGCACGCAGGCTCGGCGCCCAGTGCAGCTGGTAGCTGGAGAGTTCGACGGCCAGGACGTCGTACTTCTCCCGGCCGTTCTCGTCGGGCAGCACGGCGTCGAGCAGCGAGACGCCGATGTTGCCGACGGCCTCGGTGCGCAGGCCCGCCGCCCGGAGGATCGCGGCGAGCATCCGCACGGTCGTGGTCTTGCCGTTGGTGCCGGTGACGGCCAGCCAGGGAGCGGCGTCCGGGCCCCTGAGCTGCCAGGCCAGTTCGACGTCCCCCCAGATCGGTACGCCCGCTTCGGCGGCGGCCAGGAAGAGGGGCTTGTCGGGCTGCCAGCCGGGCGTGGTGACGACGAGTTCGGTTCCCTCGGGGAGGGTCGCGCCGTCGCCGAGCCGTACGGTGACGCCGGCGTCGGCCAGTTCGGCGGCCTGCGTCCGGGCGCGCTCGTCGTCGCCGTCGTTGACGACCGTGACGACGGCGCCGAGGTCCCGCAGGGCGCGGGCCGCCGGGATCCCGGAGACCCCGAGACCCGCGACGGTGACCCGCTTGCCGTGCCACCGCTCCCGGACACCGTCCGGGGGTCCGGCCGGCTGACGGCCGCTCACTTGTCGGCCGCCCAGCCCGCGTAGAAGAGTCCGAGTCCGACGATCACGCACATGCCCTGGATGATCCAGAAGCGGACCACGACAAGGACTTCGGACCACCCCTTTAGTTCGAAGTGATGCTGGAGCGGGGCCATTCTGAAGACGCGCTTGCCGGTCAGCCGGAACGAACCGACCTGGATCACCACGGACATGGTGATGAGGGCGAAGAGGCCGCCGAGGAGGGCGATCAGGAGTTCCGTACGGGAGCAGATGGCGAGGCCCGCGAGGGCGCCGCCGAGGGCGAGTGAGCCGGTGTCGCCCATGAAGATCTTGGCGGGTGAGGTGTTCCACCACAGGAAGCCGAAGCAGGAGCCCATGAGGGCGGAGGCGACGACGGCGAGGTCGAGCGGATCTCGTACCTCGAAACAGGCCTCGGGGTTGGTCAGGGTCAGCGCGTTGGCGCAGGACTCCTGGAACTGCCAGAGACCGATGAAGGTGTACGCGCCGAAGACCATCACCGACGCGCCGGTGGCCAGGCCGTCCAGACCGTCCGTCAGATTCACGCCGTTGGACATGGCGAGAATCATGAACAGCGCCCAGACCACGAACAGCACCGGTCCGATGGACCAGCCGAAGTCCGTGACGAAGGACAGCTTGGTGGAGGCCGGGGTGTTGCCGCGCAGGTCGGCGAATTGGAGCGAGAGCACCGCGAAGGTGATGCCGACGATCAGCTGTCCGGCCATCTTCGCCTTGGCCCGCAGGCCCAGCGAACGCTGCTTGACGATCTTGATGTAGTCGTCGAGGAACCCGACGAGGCCCATGCCCGTCATCAGGAAGAGAACGAGCACACCCGAGAACCTCGGGTCCTCGCCGGTGATCACCTTCGCCAGGGCGTAGGCGATCAGGGTGGCGAGGATGAAGGCGATGCCACCCATGGTGGGCGTGCCCTGCTTGCTGCCGTGGCTGCGCGGGCCGTCGTCCCGGATGAACTGGCCGTAGCCCTTGCGGGCCAGCAGCTTGATCAGCAGCGGCGTGCCGATCAGGGTCAGGAAGAGCCCGATGGCTCCCGCGAAGAGGATCTGCCTCATCGGCCGGAGACCTCGCCCTCGACTGCGTCCTGGAGCAGTGCCTGGGCGACCCGCTCCAGTCCGGCCGACCTCGAAGCCTTCACCAGCACGACGTCTCCCGAACGCAGTTCACTGCGCAACAGATCGACCGCCGCCTGCGCGTCGGACACGTGCACCGACTCCTCACCCCACGAACCCTCGTTGTAGGCGCCCAGTCGCAGCCAGGACGCTTCCATGCCCCCGACTGCGACGAGCTTGCTGACGTTGAGCCGGACGGCGAGCCGTCCGACCGCGTCGTGCTCGGCGAGCGCCTCGTCACCGAGTTCGGCCATCGGGCCGAGCACCGCCCACGTGCGTCCGCCGGTTTCCCTGGCGGCACCGCCCATGGCGACCAGCGCGCGGAGCGCTGCTCGCATGGAGTCGGGGTTCGCGTTGTAGGCGTCGTTGACGATCGTCACGCCGTCCGCGCGCTCGGTGACCTCCATACGCCAGCGGGAGAGGGTTTCCGCCTCGGAGAGCGCCAGGGCGATCTCGTCGACGGACATGCCCAACTCATGGGCGACGGCGGTCGCGGCGAGCGCGTTCGACACGTGGTGCTCACCGTACAGCCGCAGCGTCAGGTCCCTGCACCCGGTGGGTGTTCGAAGGCGGAACGAGGGTCTGCCGAGGGGGTCGACGTGGACGTTCTCTGCCCGTACGTCTGCTTCGTCGGACTCGCCGAACAGCACCAGCCGCGCCTTGGTACGGGTGGCCATGGCGCGTACGAGGGGGTCGTCGGCGTTCAGGACGGCGACGCCGCCGTCCTCGGCGGACGGCAGGGACTCGACCATCTCGCCCTTGGCCTGGGCGATCTTGTCGCGTCCGCCGAACTCGCCGATGTGGGCGGTGCCGACGTTCAGTACGAGGCCGATCCTCGGGGGGACGAGGCCGGTGAGGTAGCGGATGTCACCGATGTAGCGCGCGCCCATCTCCAGGACGAGGAAACGGGTGTCGTCGGTGACGCGCAGGGCGGTGAGCGGGAGTCCGATCTCGTTGTTGAGATTGCCGTCGGGCCAGACGGTCGGGCCCGCGCGCCGCAGGAGTTGGGCGATGAGGTCCTTGGTGCTGGTCTTGCCCGAGGATCCGGTGAGGGCGACGGTCGTGGCGCCGGTGCGCTCCACGACGGCGCGTGCGAGGGCGCCGAGGGCCTGGACGACGTCCTCGACGACGATGGCGGGGACGCCGACGGGCCGGGCGGCCAGTACGGCCGCGGCGCCCGCCTCGACGGCCTTGCGGGCGTAGTCGTGGCCGTCGACGTGCTCGCCGGCGAACGCGGCGAAGAGGCTGCCGTCCGCCACCTGGCGGGAGTCGATGACGACGGGGCCGGTGACCTGGACGGCCGGATCCGGTATGTCGTACGACTGCCCGCCGACGATGGTGGCGATCTCGGCGAGGGAGAGGGTGATCACTGGGACCGTCCTGCGATTGGAGGGCGGGTGAGGGATGGCGCCGTGCCGGGCGCCGGCGGGGCGACGGGTGGGTGGGAGAGGGGCGGGACGGCCGGCGACGGGGCGGCCGGGCGGGGGCCCGCGGCCCCCGCCTCCGTCGTCCGCCTGCCGGACGGTTCCCTCATCCCTGACCGGGGCTCTCGGTCGCGCCGGTGTTCGCCGCCGGGCCGGTGGGCCCGGTCGGGGCGGTGTTCGTGGCCGGGTCGGTGGCCGCGGTCGCGTCGGTGGCCGCGGTCGAGTCCGTGTGCCCGGCCGTCCGGCGACAGGAGCGCTCGATGGCCTCGCGCAGCACCTGGCGGTCGTCGAAGGCGCGTACCACCCCGGCGATGTCCTGACCCTGTTCGTGGCCCTTGCCGGCGATCAGGACGGTGTCGCCCGCGCCCGCGCGGGAGACCACGGAGGCGATGGCCGCCGCCCGGTCGGCGTCGACCAGGACGTCGCCGCGCTCGTGGATGGGCACCTCGGCGGCGCCCGCGAGCATCGCGGCGAGGATGGCGAGCGGGTCCTCGGAGCGCGGGTTGTCCGAGGTCAGTACGGCGGTGTCGGCGAGCCGGGCGGCGGCGGCGCCCATCGAGGGGCGCTTGGACCGGTCGCGGTCGCCGCCGCAGCCCAGGACGACATGCACCTTGCCCCGGGTGACCTTGCGCAGGGAGCGCAGGACCGATTCGACGGCGTCCGTCTTGTGGGCGTAGTCGACGACGGCGAGATACGGCTGGCCGGCGTCGACGCGCTCCAGCCGGCCGGGGACGCCGGGGACGGCCGCGATGCCGTCGGCGGCGACCTGAGGGTCGATTCCGGCCACGGCGAGGGTGACGATGGCGGCCAGGGTGTTCGCGACGTTGAAGGGGCCCGGCAGCGGGGCCTCGGCGCGGATCCGCTCGCCCTTGGGGCTGACGACGGTCAGCGTGCTGCCCTGCGAGCCCACCTCGACGTTCTCCGCCCGCCAGTCGGCGTCGGGGTGGCCCTCGGCGGAGAAGGTGGTGATGGGCACGCCCGCCTCGTCGACGAGCCGGCGGCCGTACTCGTCGTCGAAGTTCACCACGCCGAGCCGGCTGCGCTCGGGGGTGAACAGCCGCGCCTTGGCCTGGAAGTAGTCCTCCATGCCGGAGTGGAACTCCATGTGCTCCGGGCTGAGGTTGTTGAAGACGGCGATGTCGAAGACACAGCCGTCGACCCGGCCGAGCACCAGTGCGTGGCTGGAAACCTCCATCGCGACGGAGTCGACGCCACGCTCGCGCATGACGGCGAGGAGCGCCTGGAGGTCGGTGGCCTCGGGGGTGGTGCGCTCGGACTTGATGCGTTCGTCGCCGATGCGCATCTCGACGGTGCCGATGAGCCCGGTGTGGTGTCCGGCGCCGCGCAGGCCGCCCTCCACGAGATACGCCGTGGTGGTCTTGCCCGAGGTGCCGGTGATGCCGATCTGGAGCAGGTCGGTGCCGGGGTGGCCGTAGATCTCGGCGGCCAGTTCACCCATGCTGCCCCGTGGGTCGGGTGTCACCAGGACCGGCAGTCCGGTCGCGGCGGCGCGTTCGGCGCCCGCCGGGTCGGTCAGGATCGCCGCCGCGCCGAGGTCGGCGGCCTGGGCGGCGAAGTCGGCGCCGTGGAAGCGGGCGCCGGGCAGGGCGGCGTACACGTCCCCGGGGCGTACCGCCCGTGAGTCGTGCGTGATGCCGGTCGCCGCTCCGTCGGCCGGGGGCTCGGCACCCAGCCGGGTGGCCAGGTCCACGAGTGAGGCCGGCCGGACATGGTTCGGGCGGGGCGCTCCGGGGTGATTCACGGGCGCGTCCTTTGTGGTGGTTCCGTACTGATCTGCGTGGGGCACGGCGGTGAGCGTACCGGGCTCAGCGGGCCGTGGGCCACGTGAGGGACGCCCGCTGCCGGGGCCGTCCGATGGGGTGACGGACGGGCCGTCCTGGTTCCCCGAGTCGGGGGTGATCGTTGTCACTGGGGTGTTCCCTGGGTCACTCGCCGGGCTTGAACTCGACCGGCAGCGGATCGGACTTCCTGCCGGTCGGTGGGACCTGGAGGCTCTTGAGAGCGAACTCCATGACCTCCTTGTAGATGGGGCCGCAGATCTGGCCGCCGAAGTAACTGCCCCTGGTCGGGTTCTGGATGGCGCAGTAGACGGTGATCTGCGGGTCGTCGGCGGGCGCGAAGCCCGCGAAGGACGCGGTGTAGCCCTTGTAGCGGCCGGTCTCGGGATCGACGCGGTTGGCCGTTCCCGTCTTGCCGGCGACGCGGTAGCCGGGGATCCGGGCCTTGGTGCCGGTGCCCGCCTCGTCGCCGACGACCGATTCGAGCATGGTCGAGAGCGTTTTCGCGGTCTTCTCGCTGACGACGCGCGTCTTCTTGGGGGCGGGCGCCGGGGTGAAGCGGCCGTCGGGGCCCTCGGTGCCGCGGACCAGGGTGGGCTCGATCCGTACGCCTCCGTTGGCGATGGTCGAGTAGACCGACGCCGCCTGCATGGCGTTGACCGACAGTCCCTGGCCGAAGGGGATCGTGAACTGCTGCGAGGTCGACCAGTCCTTCGGATCGGCCAGGATGCCCTGGGTCTCGCCGGGATAGTCGAGGCCCGTGGGGCTGCCGATGCCGAATTTACGCAGGTAGGAGTGGAGGACCTGGTTGGCCTGGGGCTGTGTCCTGCCGAGCTGTCCGGTGGCCAGGATGGTGCCGATGTTGCTGGACTTGGCGAGGACGCCGTTGAGCGTCAGATACCAGGTGGGGTGGTCGATGTCGTCCTTGAAGAGGCGGTCGCCGCGGTGCAGCCGGTTGGGCACGGTGACATGGGTGCCGGGGACGGCGGCCTCCTCCTCCAGGACGGCGGCCATGGACATGACCTTGCTGGTGGAGCCCGGTTCGAACGCGTCCTGGAGGGCGGCGTTGCCCATGCCGGTGCCGTCGGCCTGCGACAGGTCGTTGGGGTCGAAGCCGGGGGCGTTGGCCATGGCGAGCACTTCGCCCGTCCGGGTGTTCTGCACTATCACGTAGCCGCGGTCGGCCTTGGACTCGGTGACCTGGTCGGAGATGGCCCGCTGGGCGGCCCACTGGATGTCCCGGTCGATGGTCAGCTCGATGTCCGTGCCGGGGACGGCGGGGGTCTCCTTGGAGCCCGCCGTGGGGACGCGACGGCCGCCGGAGTGGGCGTAGGTGATCTCGCCGTCCTCGCCCGCCAGTTTCTTGTCGAGCATCGACTCCACGCCGCCGCCTCCGTGACCGGCGGCGTTGACGTATCCCAGTATCCCGGCGGCGAGGTCGCCGTTGGGGTACACGCGCTTGCTGCTGGGCTCCTGGAAGACTCCGGCGAGGACGCTGGCCGGCGCCTCGTCGCTCTTGCCGCCCTTGGCGACGTGCGCGGCGCGCGCCTTGTCCGCCTTCTCGGCGAGGACGGACTTCAGGTCGCTGATCTGGTTCCAGACCTGGGGGGTCTGACGGTGCGCGAGGACCGTGAAGCGGGACTTGGGGGCCGAGAGCTGTTTGGCGAGCGTCTCGGGCTTCTTGTCGAGGATCGGGGCGAGGAGCGCGGCGGCCCGCTGGGGGGCGTCGGCGACGTTGCTGTCCTCGGGGGTGAACATCTTGGGGTCGGCGGTGATGTCGTGTGCGTCGACGCTGGTCGCGAGAGCGACACCGGCGCGGTCGGTGATCTCGCCGCGCTCGGCGGCCAGGGTGACGCTCGTGAAGCGGTTCTTCTCCGCCTTGGCGGTGTACGCGCTCGCGTCGACCGCCTGGACCTGGAGCAGCCGGACGACGAAGACCAGCATGACGAGGGTCAGTCCGAGGCTGACCAGGCGGAGCCGGGGCCGGTGGTTGCCGAGCCGGATGCGCTGCGGGGCGCGGGCGCCGGAGCGCGGGCGGCCCTGGGCGGGGCGGCGCGGGCGTCCGGAGGGCCGTGGCGCGGGGCGCTGCGAGGAGCGCTCCCCGGCGCGCGGCTCGGGCCGGGAGCGGCCACCGCTCCCGGAGCGCGCGGGGCCGGGGACCCGGCGGCGCGGTGGTTGCTCGGGGGGCACTGCGTCACCTGCCGGGGGTCGTCGGGGTGGGTGTGCCGGATGTCGGTCCGGGCCGGGGCGCGGTGGAGGGCGTGCCGCGTGAGGCCGCCGTGGCGGAGGGGGTGGCGGGCGGCGCCGTCGTCGGTCCTCCTGAGGAGGGGGACGGGGCCGCCGGGGTGCCCGCGGGCGATGCCGACGGTGTCACGGACGGTGCGAGCGAGGCGGGCAGGCTCGGGGCGACGGGCGGGACCGCCTCCAGGGCGGACGGTGCGGCGTTCGGAAGGGCGCCGGCCTCGGACGGGACTCCGCTGATCCTGCCGTCCGGATTCAGGAAGGCGGGGCTGCCGCCGGGCACCATGCCCAGTTCGCGGGCCCGTCGCTGGAGCGCGTCGGGGGCGGAGAGGTTGTCCACGTCCTGCTGGAGTGCCTGCTGCTCGTCGGTCAGGTCGGTGGTCTGCTTCTTCAGCTCACTGAGCTTGAACGAGCCGGTGTTGAGTGAGGAGTTCAGCAGGAGCAGGGTGATCAGCCCGCCGCCGAGGAGGATGACGACCAGCAGGACGAAGGGCGTACGGGCCGCGGTGCTCGGCCCGGTCGTCGGCATCAGCCGGGCGAGCCGCGCGGCGCGCCCCCTCAACTGCCTGGCCGGTCCGCTCACCGCACGTCCTCCCGGATCCGCTCGGCGCCGCGCAGCCGGGCGGGGGCGGCCCGCCGGTTCTCGGCGACCTCGTCCTCGGTGGGCAGTTCGGCGCCGCGCGTCAGGAGTTTGAGCCTCGGCTGGTACTGCTCGGGCACGACGGGCAGGCCGGGCGGCGCGGTGTTGGCGGCGCCGGCCGCGAAGACCTGCTTGACCAGGCGGTCTTCGAGGGAGTGGTAGGCGAGTACGGCGATACGGCCGCCGACGGCGAGGGACGCCACGGCGGCCGGGATCGCCGCCTCCACCGAGGCCAGTTCGCCGTTGACCTCGATGCGCAGGGCCTGGAAGGTGCGCTTGGCGGGGTTGCCGCCGGTGCGCTTGGCGGCCTGCGGCAGCGCGTCACGGATCAGTTCGACCAGCCGGGCGCTGTTGGTGAAGGGCTCGACGGCGCGTTCCCTGACGATCGCCGAGACGATGCGCTTGGCCTGCTTCTCCTCGCCGTACGCCCGCAGGATCCGCACCAGTTCGCCCGGCGGGTAGGTGTTGAGGACCTCGGCGGCGCTCGTCCCGGCCGACTGGTCCATGCGCATGTCGAGGGGGGCGTCCTGGGCGTACGCGAACCCCCGCTCCGCCTCGTCGAGTTGCATGGACGAGACGCCGAGGTCGAACAGGACTCCCTGGACGCGTGGGATGTTCAGCCGGTCGAGCACGTCGGGGAGTTCGTCGTAGACGGCGTGCACGAGGGTGGCGCGGTCGCCGAAGGGGGCCAGCCGTTCGCCGGAGAGCCGCAGCGCCTCCTTGTCCCGGTCGAGCGCGACCAGCCGCGCGGCGGGGAAGGTGCTCAGCAGCGCCTCGCTGTGGCCGCCGAGACCGAGGGTGCAGTCGACGACGACGGCGCCCGGTTCGGCGAGGGCGGGGGCGAGCAGACGGAGGCAACGGTCGAGCATCACCGGAACGTGCCGGGTGGCGGTCATACCCGGGCCTCGCGGGTGGTTCGCTGGCTGCGCTCGCTCATGCGCCCTCTCAGGTCCGGCGTGGATGTCACGTACCGCCGAGCGTGAGGATGCCGAGCCGCACGTACGCCGCACACGCGGGGGAATTCGGGGAGTGTTCCGGTAAGTGATTCGGGATGTCCGTGAACTTCGCGTCACTTTAGTCCACAGGTCCCCTCGGTCAATCAACCGGTCAGCGCGTCGCCCGGCGGGCTGCGGGCGGACCGCCGGCGCGGATCCTGTGAAGATCTCGACGGGGGCGACCACACGATCACGCGCAAGCGAGAACGGCGTCCACCAGGCTTTCGCCCGGCGAGCTTCACCCGTGTGGCTTACCTCACATGGGGCCTCGTTGACGATGTTTGTCCTGTCGCACAGCGCACTCCCGGGGCGGGCGACCATTACCGTCTACAGGTATGTCGACTTCCGCGCATCTTCCCGCCGAGTCCGCCCAGGCCCCCGCCGGTGCGGCCCGCTCCGACGGTACGGTCACCGATCGACTCGTGGACGCCAACCGGCGCTACGCCGACGACTTCAACGACCCGGGGATGGACGCCCGCCCCGTGCTGCGCGTCGCCGTGGTCGCCTGCATGGACGCCCGCCTCGACCTGCACGACGCGCTGGGCCTGGACCTCGGTGACTGTCATACGATCCGCAACGCGGGCGGTGTCGTCACCGACGACGTCATCCGCTCACTCACCATCAGCCAGCGGGCGCTCCAGACCCGCAGTGTCGTACTCATCCATCACACCGGCTGTGGCCTGGAATCCCTCACCGAGGACTTCAGGCACGAACTGGAAATGGAGGTCGGGCAGCGTCCGTCCTGGGCCGTCGAGTCGTTCAGCGACGTGGACCAGGACGTGCGGCAGTCGATGCAGCGGGTGCGGACCTCACCGTTCCTCCCGCACACCGACGACGTACGCGGTTTCGTCTTCGACGTGTCGACCGGCCTGCTGCGGGAAATCGACCCGACGGGCTGACCGTCGCGGCACGAGAATCACGGCAACTCCGGCAATTCCCACCCACTTATCCACAGGCGAGTGACACGAAGCGGTAACGGCTACAAGAATGCGTGAGTGAGCGCGGCGTTCCGGAACCTTCCGGACGCGGCGTCCGTATTTCGGGGTGGGCCGGGCCGTTGAGAAGAGCCTCGGCCCGTATGAACGGGCCGAGGAGGGCCGGGTGACGACCTATGACGATCGAGCGAGCCTCACAGATCTGACCACCACAGCGGAGCGTGTGCGCGCATCGGTGGAGGGTGTGATCGAGGGCAAGCCTGAGGTCGTACGGCTTTCGCTGACAGTGCTGCTCGCCGAGGGACATCTGCTCATCGAAGATGTCCCCGGCGTCGGCAAGACGATGCTGGCGAAGACGCTTGCACGCTCCATCGACTGCTCGGTGCGGCGTATCCAGTTCACGCCCGACCTGTTGCCCTCGGACATCACCGGGGTCTCCATCTACGACCAGCAGCGGCGTGACTTCGAGTTCAAGCCGGGAGCGATCTTCGCGCAGATCGTGATCGGCGACGAGATCAACCGCGCGTCCCCCAAGACCCAGTCGGCGCTGCTGGAATCGATGGAGGAGCGGCAGGTCACCATCGACGGGCAGACGTACGAACTGCCCAGCCCCTTCATGGTGGTGGCGACGCAGAACCCGGTCGAGATGGAGGGCACCTATCCGCTGCCCGAGGCACAGCGCGACCGCTTCATGGCCAGGGTGTCCATCGGATATCCCAGTGCGGAGGCCGAGTTGGAGATGCTGGACGTGCACGGCGGGATCTCGCCGCTGGACGACCTCCAGCCGGTGGCCCACGCGCACGACATCGTGAAGCTGATCGACGCGGTGCGCAATGTGCATGTGGCCGACTCCGTACGGCGTTACGCGGTGGAGCTGGTCGGGTCCACCCGTAATCACCCGGATCTCAGACTGGGCGCCTCACCGCGCGCGACGCTGCATCTGCTGCGCGCGGCGAAGGCGTCCGCCGCCCTGAGCGGCCGGGAGTACGCGCTGCCGGACGACGTGCAGGCGCTGGCGGTCCCGGTGCTCGCGCACCGGCTGCTGCCGACCGCGCAGGCACAGCTCAACCGCCGGACCGCCGAGCAGGTGGTGCAGGAGATCCTCCAGCGTGTCCCGGTGCCGACGGCCGACGGCGGCCGGCAGGCTCCGGTGGCCGCCGCACCGCTCTACGACCGGCAGCAGCCGGGCGTCCGGCGGCTGTGATGGAGCCCGGCGCAGCCTCCTCGGGCACCGAGGACAAGGGCGGGCTGCGGGCGGCGCTGGGCGGCCTCACCACGCGCGGCCGGTCCTTCTTCGCCGCGGGCGTCGCGGCGGCGGTCTGCGCCTATGTCCTCGGTCAGTCGGATCTGCTCCGGGTGGGCATGCTCCTGGCCGTCCTGCCGCTGGTCTGTGTGGGCGCGCTCTACCGCACGCGCTACCGGGTCGCGGGCAGCAGGCGGCTCTCGCCGTCCCGGGTGCCGGCGGGCACCGAGGCCCGCGTCCATCTGCGGATGGACAACGTGTCGCGGCTGCCCACCGGTCTGCTGATGCTCCAGGACCATGTGCCGTACGTGCTGGGGCCGCGTCCCCGGTTCGTCCTGGACCGGGTGGAGGCGGGCGGGCGCCGCGAGGTCTCCTACCGGGTGCGCTCGGACCTGCGCGGGCGCTATCCGCTCGGACCGCTCCAGCTGCGGCTGAGCGACCCGTTCGGGATGTGCGAGCTGACGCGGTCCTTCAGCGCCCAGGACACCCTGACCGTCATCCCGCGCACCGAGCCGCTGCCACCGGTCCGGCTGGCGGGGGCGACGTCGGGGTACGGCGACGGGCGGCAGCGCTCGCTGTCGCTGGCCGGTGAGGACGACGTCATCCCGCGCGGTTACCGGCACGGCGACGATCTGCGCCGGGTGCACTGGCGCTCCACGGCGCGCTACGGCGAGCTGATGGTGCGCCGCGAGGAGCAGCCGCAGCGGGCCAGATGCACGGTGCTGCTGGACACCCGGCGGCTCGCCTATCAGGGCGCCGGCCCCGACTCGGCCTTCGAGTGGGCGGTGTCGGGCGCGGCGTCCGCGCTGGTGCACATGTTGGAACGGGGCTTCGCGGTAAGGCTGTTGACGGACAGCGGAACTTCCGTGCCCGGTGAGGGCGCGGACGGATTCGCCGGTTCGACACAGGAGTCCGCCGACGCGGCCGGACTGATGATGGACACGCTCGCCGTCGTGGACCACTCCGACGGAGCGGGCCTGTCGCGCGCGTACGACGTGCTGCGCGGCGGGACCGAGGGGCTGCTGATCGCCTTCTTCGGTGATCTCGACGAGGAGCAGACGGCCGTCGCCGGCCGGATGCGGCACCGCAGCGGCGCCGCGGTGGCCTTCGTCCTGGACAGCTCCGGCTGGCTCCAGGACGGCGGCGTACCGCCGGCCGGGTTCCAGGAGCGGCTGCGGCAGCTGCGCGAGTCCGGCTGGACCGCCCTGGCGGTGCCGGCCGGGGCCGCGCTCCCCGATCTGTGGCAGCAGGCGGCACGACAGCGCACCGAGTCGGGTGCGGCACAGGGCTCGGCGGGCTTCACCGGAGGTTGGTCATGAGCGGTCGGGCGAGGCTGGCGCTGTGCGCGTTCGCCGCCACGCTGATGTCGGCGGGGGCGCTGCTGCCGCTGGTCAAGGACAAGGGCTGGTTCGCCCAGGCGGCGTTCATGCTGGCGGTCCTGGTCGGGGTGGGCGCGCTCGGCCGGCGGGTGCCGCTGGCCAGGACGCTGACCGTGGCGATCCAGACGGTCGTCGGGCTGCTGATGCTCACGGTGGTGTTCGCATCCGAGTACGCCGTGGCCGGGCTGCTGCCCGGTCCTGAGGTCTTCGTCCGCTTCGGCGAGTTGCTGAACGCGGGCGGCGAGGACGTCGGGCGGTACGCGATCCCGGCGCCGACGAGCGACGGCATCAGACTGATGCTGGTCGGCGGTGTGCTGGTGATCGGTCTCGCCGTGGACGTGCTCGCCGTGACGTTCCGCAGCGCGGCGCCGGCCGGACTGCCGCTGCTCGCGCTGTACTCGGTCGCCGCCGGTCTCTCCGGCGGCGACGCCTCCTGGCTGTGGTTCCTGCTCGCGGCCGGCGGTTATCTGCTGTTGCTGCTGGCCGAGGGCCGGGACCGGCTCTCGCAGTGGGGCCGGGTCTTCGGTGGTGCTCCGCGCGCGCCGGGCCGTACGGCCGCCGGGATGGAGACCGGGGGCGCGGCCTCGGCCCCGATCCGTACGGGGCACCGTATCGGTGTCATGGCGCTGGGAATAGCGCTCGTCGTGCCTGCCGCGCTGCCGTCGCTGAACGGCGGGCTGCTGGGCGGTACGGGGGCCGGGGCGGGTTCCGGCCTCGGCGGTGGCACGATCTCCGCCGTCAATCCGCTGGTGTCGCTCCAGGACAACCTCAACCAGCCCGAGGACCGGGAGGCGTTGAGGTATCAGACGAACGCGGAGACCACCCAGGACCTGTACTTGCGCATCATGGCCCTGGACGACTTCGACGGGACGTCGTGGCGGTTCTCCCAGCGCAGCGTCGAGGACGTGCCGGACAGGCTTCCCGGCCCGCCCGGTCTGAGCGGCGATGTCAGCACCACCGAGATCAGGACGAGCATCTCGGCCGCCGGTTGGTACCGGCAGAACTACCTTCCGATGCCCTATCCGGCGTCCGAGGTGGACATCGAGGGGCGCTGGCGTTTCGAACCGAGCGGCCGGACCCTGGTCGGCGACCGGGGCGAGACGACGCAGGGCGCGCGGTACCAGGTCAGCAGTCTGCTGGTGGAGCCGACGCGTGAGCAGCTCGCGGCGGCGCCGCGGCCCGCGGCCTCACTGGTGCGGGAGTACACGAAGGTGCCGGAGGGTCTGCCCGACGTGGTGGAGACCACCGCCCGCGAGGTGACCGAGGGCGCGGCCAACGACTACGAGAAGGCGGTCCGGCTCCAGGACTGGTTCGCCGTGGACGGCGGCTTCACCTACGACACGACCGTCACCTCCGGCACGGGTGTCACGGCCATCACCCGGTTCCTCAGGGACAAGCAGGGCTTCTGCGTCCACTTCTCGTTCTCGATGGCGGCGATGGCCCGCACGCTGGGTATCCCGGCGCGGGTGGCGGTGGGCTTCACCCCGGGCACACCGCAGTCGGACGGCTCGATGTCCGTGGGGCTCCGGGACGCGCACGCGTGGCCCGAGCTGTACTTCGAGGGTGTCGGCTGGACCCGTTTCGAGCCGACGCCGAGCCGGGGCAGCGCACCGGACTACACCATCCCGGAGGCTCCCTCGGGCGACGCGAGCGATCCGGCCCAGCCCGAGGCCAGCACGTCCTCCGAGCCGAACGCGTCGCCGTCGGCCTCGGACTCCTGCCCGCCCCAGGCGGCCAGGATCGGCGACTGCGGGACGACCGCGCCGGCGGGGGCGGCGCCTCCGACGGACTCGGGGACATCGGCGGGGACGATCGCCGGCATCACACTGGGCGTTCTGGCCGTGCTGCTGGTGCCGCTCCTGCCGCTGCTGTGGCGGACCCGGGTCCGGGCGCGGCGGCTCGGTTCCGGAGGCCGTACGGACGCCGATGCCACGGCCCGGGTGCTGGGCGCCTGGCGGGAGATCATCGACACGGCCTGGGACCACGGCATCCGGCCCGACGATTCGCAGACCCCGCGCAGGACGGCGGCCCGGATCGTGCGGCTGGGGGGGCTGGAGGGCGAGGCCGCCGACGGCGTGCACCGGCTGGCGCGCGCGGTGGAGCAGGTGCTGTACGCGCCGGAGCCACGGCCCGTCACGGGTCTCGCCGACGATGTCCGGCGGGTACGGGTGGGCCTGGGCGAGTCGGTGTCCCGCTGGACCCGGCAGCGCGCGCTTCTCCTGCCGCGCTCCTCCATTCGGGTGATGTGGGCGCTGTCCGAGCGCTGGGCCGCGGTCATGGACCGCTGGGGCGTGCACCGGCTGGAGCTGGGCCGCCGGTGGGCTGCGCTGATCCGCAGGCCGTCCCGGCAGCGGGGCTGAGCGCACGGGGCCGGCAACGGTCCGGGGGCGGGGGTGGACGGGCGGCTTTCGGGCCCGTCCACCCCCGCCCCCGCCGTATGTCCGGGCGGTCCGGGCGGGTCCGGGACGTACGGGCACAGGCGGGCACGGAGACGGAGCCGGAGACACAGGTGAGGGGCGAACGCTTCAAGCGTTCGCCCCTCATCTGTACCGGCCGTGTTCCTGGCCGGCCGCACCACTTCAAGCTTGGGAGCCTGTGGGCCGTAGTACTACGCGCTACTGACCCTGCTCGTCACGGCGGCGCTGCCACCGCTGCTCGATCCGGTTCATGAACGAGCGGCGCTGCCGAGGTTGTCGGCGGTCGGCCGTGGCCTCACCGGATGCCTGTTGCTCACCCGGTTTCGGGGCCTTGCGCCAGCCGGTGACCGCGAGAACCGCGCAGCCCAGCATGACGAGGAAACCCACCACGCCGATCCAGATCTGCTTCGCGACCATACCGGTCATGAGGAGCGCGATACCCACCAGAAAGCCAGCGACCGCCTGGTAGACCCGTCGCCGGGTGTACGTACGCAGCCCAGTTCCCTCAAGCGCTGTCGCGAACTTGGGATCTTCGGCGTACAGCGCTCGCTCCATTTGCTCGAGCATTCGCTGCTCGTGCTCCGAGAGCGGCACGGAGTCCTCCTAGTCGTCGGTCGCGGGGGGCGACCGGTATGCGGCCCCTTCAGGATAGGCAGGGAATCGCCCCCGTGATACCCGCCCTCTACGCCATTTCGCCAATCCGGGCCGCCATGCCGACTCGGCCGTTGAGGCGTTGATTCCCCAACCGTCGACCCGTCATGCCGGAAGGCGTACCCCGATCATACGGCGCCGAACGCGTTGCCGGGGGGCCTGTGGCGCACTCCATGCACAGCTGCGTTGCTGATCAGCCCGTCGATCAGTGCCCGGGACCGTTCACTGTCAGGCCCGCTTCTCGCCCAGGACGTGCAGCTGGCTCGCGACCGAGTGGAAGGACGGCAGTTCCGCGGCGACCGCCTCCAGCTTCAGAAGGGCCTCCAGCGCACCCGGCTGAGTGTCCACCAGAACACCTGGAACCAGGTCGGAGAAGACCCGTACGCCGTGGACCGCGCCCACGTCGACACCGGCCTTGTCGACCAGCTCGGTGAGCAGTTCGACGGTGAACCGCCTCGGCACCGGGTCGCCTTCGCCCCAGCGGCCGGCGACGTCCGTGAGCGCCTGCCGGGCCTCGGTGAAGTGCCCCGCGAGCGCCCTGGCGAGGACGGCGCCGCCGAGACCGGCCGCGAGGAGGCTGAGCGCACCGGAGGGGCGCAGCGCCTCGACCGCGTTGCGGACTCCCTCAGCGGGGTCGTCGACGTACTCCAGGACACCGTGGCAGAGCACCGCGTCGTACCCGCCCCGCTCCACCACGTCGAACAGGCCGTGGATGTCGCCCTGGACGCCGTTGACGCGGTCGGCGACGCCCGCCTCGGCGGCCCGGCGCTCCAGCGCGAACAGCGCGTTGGGGCTCGGGTCGACGACGGTCACCCGATGGCCGAGGCGGGCGACGGGCACGGCGAAGTTGCCCGTGCCGCCGCCGGTGTCGAGCACGTCGAGCCCCGCCGTACCCACGGCGGCTGCCCGGGTGTCGAGGGCGCGCTTGAGCACCTCCCACACCACCGCGGTGCGCAGGGAGCTACGGGGGCGCGACGGCGTCTCTCCACCGAAGGCAGGGGAAGGGTCCGACACGGCAGTTGACTCCTCGGCGCGGTGCCGCCCCTGGTCGCGGGGCGTGGACGGTGCAGGTACCGCACAGCCTATTGCCTCCGTCGGCCGTCCCCGTCACCCAGCGGCGCCGCCCTCCTCCGGCCCTTCGGTCCTGGGCTGGGGCAGCACCGGTTCGAGCACGAGCAGCCGCTCCACGAGGCGCAGGAACATGGCCACGTCGCGCAGCAGGTCGTCGGCGTCGCGGCTGCTCGCCGCGCCCTGTATGCCCGCCTCGGCCCGTGCCCTGCGGGTGGCTCCGGACGCGAACAGCGCGCTCCATTCCGACAGCTCGGGCACGATCTCGGGCAGCACCTCCCAGGCGCTCCTTATCCGCTTGCGGCGCGGGCTCGTCGCGGGCTCGGGCCGGCCCCGGGCGGCGAGCACGGCCGCGGCGGTGCGCAGGGCGGCCAGATGCGCCGTGGCGTAGCGCTCGTTGGGTGTTTCGAGAGTGGCGGCCTCGTCCAGCCCGGAACGGGCCTTGGCGAGCAGATCGAGGGCGGCGGGCGGCGCGGTCGCGCGCCTCAGGACGGGGTGGACATCGGTCGCGGCGCCGGTCAGTGAGGGGGCAGGGCCGCCTGTGCTTCGCCGGCGTGCGGCTGCGGCGTAGGAACTGGCCATGACGAACCTCCTGGTCGTCTCTGTGACGGCTCTGTGGCCGTATGTGTCCATCGTGGGGCACACCACTGACAATCTGCCCTGACCTGCGCTTTTGCCTCGCACGTCGGTTCGGAGTAGCTTTTGCACTGACTGGTCAGTGCAGAAGCTCTGGGGAGGGCGTATGAGAGCCGGGCCGATCGACGGGGCGGCCGTCGTCACCGAGGGGCTGGGGCTGAAGGGGCCGCGCGGCTGGGTCTTCCGGGATGTCCACCTCGACGTGCCACCCGGCGGGATCCTCGCCGTGGAGGGCGCGTCCGGTACGGGCCGCACCTGCCTCCTGCTCACGCTCACCGGACGGATGCGGCCCACCGCCGGACACGCGGAGATCGGCGGCCTGCCGGTACCGCGTTCGATGGCCGCCGTGCGCCGCGTCAGCGCGCTGGGCCCCGTGGCCGGCGTCAGCGAGCTGGACCCGGCTCTCACCGTCGCCGAGCACCTGCGTGAACGGGCCCTGCTCCGGCGTAGGTTCGGCACCTCCTTGGGAGGCTCGCTCCGTGCGGCGCTACGGCCCCGAGCCGAGCGGGCCGCCGAGGCACTAGGGCGTACGGACGACGCGCTGGCGGCCGTACGGCTCGACCTGGCGGACCTGCCCAAGGGCGGTCGCACCGCCGTACGGGACCTGGAACGGCTGGAGGCGCTGCGCCTCTCCGTGGCCCTGGCGCTCCTCGGCCGGCCGCGGCTGCTCGCCGTCGACGATCTCGACCTCAAGCTCTCCGACACCGAACGGGCCGTCGCCTGGGACCTGTTGAGGTCCGTCGCGGCCGGCGGCACGACCGTCGTCGCCGTCTGCGGCCAGGCCCCCGCGGACATCACCACCGTCCGCCCGGCCGGCGCCGCCGACAAGGACGACGCCGCACAGGACACAGACGCCGACCAGGACGATGAGGAGGGGACGGCCGATGCGTTCGCCGAGACTGGCCGCGCTTGAATTGAAGCGGTTCGGCAGGGGGCGGCTCCCGCGCGCCGCGCTCGTCGCGATCACCCTGCTGCCCCTGCTCTACGGCGCGCTGTACCTGTGGTCCTTCTGGGACCCGTACGGCAGGCTCGACCGCATCCCCGTCGCGCTGGTCAACGACGACAAGGGCGCCACCGCCTCCGGCGAGAAAGTCGCCGCCGGGGACGACATCACCCGCGGCCTCCGTGAGAGCGAGGTCTTCGACTGGCACGAGGTGAGCGGCGAACAGGCCCGTGCGGGCGTGGCGGACGGCACGTACTACCTGTCGCTGACCATGCCCGCCGACTTCAGCCGGCGGATCGCCTCCAGTTCCGGCGACGCCCCCGAGACGTCCGCGCTCCAGGTCCGGACGAACGACGCCAACAACTACATCGTCGGCCAGCTCTCCCGGACCGTTTTCAGCGAGGTGCGGACGGCGGCGTCGACCAAGGCCTCGCGCTCGTTCCTCGACCGGATCTTCATCTCCTTCTCCGGCATCCACGACGCGACGGAGAAGGCGGCCAAGGGCGCCGACAAGCTCAAGGGCGGCGTCAGCACGGCCAAGGAGGGCTCCGAGGACCTCGCGGCCGGTCTGAAGGACGCCAAGGCGGGCAGCGGCGAGCTGGCGGGCGGCGTCAAGAAGCTCGACAAGGGCGCGGGAGAGCTGGCGAAGGGCTCGCGGCAGGTCTCGGCCGGCACCCAGGCGCTCGCCGACAAGGTCAACGGGGCGGCGGGGAGCGTCAGCCCGTATCTGAAGGACAACGGCGAGACGATCGCCGACACGGCCCGTCTGGTCGCCGACTCCTCCGGGGCGATGCGCGGCAACCTCGACACCCTGGTGAAGGGCGCGCCGCTCGCCGCGACGGCCGCCCACGAGGCGTCCACCGATCTGGCGGACATCTACCGGACCCGCTGCGAGGAGAGCGACGAACCCGACCCGGCCGCCTGCCCGCCGCTGGAGCGCGCCGCCACGGCGGCGGCGGACGCGGCCGAGGTCGCCGACGACGTCAACGCCCTCGTCAAGGACAACAGCGGCGATCTGAAGAAGCTCGACGGGCGCCTCGCGAAGCTCCAGGAGCAGGCGGACGCCCTCGCGAAGCGGGCCCCTCACCTGAAGGACGACCTCAAAACGGCCGTCTCCAAGATCAACCAGCTCAACTCCGGTGCGAAGAAGGTCGCCAAGGGCGCCGGCGAGCTGCACACCGGACTCACCACCGCCAAGCGGGGCTCCACCGATCTGGACGCCGGGGTGAAGAAGCTCGGAGCGGGAGCGACCAGCCTGGACGGCGGTCTCTTCAAGCTCGCCGACGGCTCCGCCGACCTCGCCGCCGGTCTGGGCGACGGCGTCGGCAAGATCCCGGACTACGGGAAGAACGACCGCGACCTCCGTACGGAGGTGATGGCCGACCCTGTCCAGCTCGCCTCCCGTGCCACCCACGAGGCGCCCAACTACGGCACCGGTTTCGCCCCTTACTTCATCCCGCTCTCCCTGTGGGTGGGCGCGATGGTGGCGTACATGCTGATCCAGCCGCTCAACAGGCGCGCTCTCGCCGCCGGTTCCGCCGCGTGGCGGATCGCCGTCGCGGGCTGGCTCCCCGTGGTGGGCATCGGCCTGATCCAGGTCGGCGCGCTGATGTCCGTACTGCACTGGGGACTCGGCCTCCAGATGACCCGTGCCGCCGGCACGGTCGGCTTCCTGGCCCTGGTCACCTGCTGCTTCGCGGCGATCGTGCAGTGGCTGAACGCACGCTTCGGGGCGGCGGGGCGCATCCTCGTCCTCGCGGTGCTGATGCTCCAGCTGACCTCGGCGGGCGGCACCTACCCCGTGCAGACCAGCCCCGGCTTCTTCAACGCCGTCCACCCCTTCCTGCCGATGAGTTACGTGGTGGAGTCGCTGCGCGTCCTCATCACGGGCGGCGGGCTCGGGCCGGTCCGGCAGGGCTGCGCCGTGCTCACGGCGTTCACGGCGGGCGCGCTGGCGCTTACGGCCCTCTCCGCGCGCCGTAAGCAGGTGTGGACGGTGGACCGGCTCCATCCCGAGTTGAGCCTGTGAGTCGGATTGCGCCTGTGCGTCGGACGCGTACGCCAACACCTGTGAGAATCGGGCCCATGGACAGGAGCAGCACCCGCCGGCAGGCCACCCGACAGAAGCTCTACGAGGCCGCGGTGACGCTCATCGCCGAACAGGGCTTCTCGGCGACGACCGTGGACGAGATCGCCGAGCGCGCCGGAGTCGCGAAAGGCACGGTCTACTACAACTTCAAGAGCAAGACCGAGCTGTTCGAGGAGCTTCTGCGGCACGGTGTCGGCCTGCTGACCGCCTCCCTCCAGGCCGCGGCCGACGACACGGCGAAGCGCGACGGGACCAGCGTGCAGGCGCTGGACGCCATGATCCGGGCGGGGCTCGCCTTCATCGACCGCTATCCGGCCTTCACCCAGCTGTACGTGGCCGAACTCTGGCGCACGAACCGCGCGTGGCAGTCCACGCTGCTGGTGGTGCGTCAACAGGCCGTCGCCGTCGTGGAGAAGGTGCTCCAGGAGGGGATCGACGGGGGTGAGCTGAGCCGCGAGATCGACATTCCGCTGACGGCCGCCGCGCTGGTGGGGATGGTCTTGGTGGCGGCGCTGGACTGGCAGGCGTTCCAGCCGGAGCGGTCGATCGACGACGTGCACTCGGCGCTGTCGCTGCTGCTGCACGGCCGGGTCAGCGGCGGCTGACAGCACGCCCCGCGGCGGCACAGGGAAATGCGCCGCTCCGACCGGGCTTCCTCACTCCAGGCCCGGCCGGAGCGGCGCACGGCCCACCCCGTAAGCCCTGTCCGGCGGATCTTCGTGAGCCCCGGGACTCCGCACGCCCCGGGCTGCTCCACGAAGATCCACCGGACAGGACCCAGCGGTCGGGGTGCCACGCCGCTCCGCCGCCCCGTGCCGGCGGTTTCGGCGTCGCGCCCCTCCCGTGCCCCTCACTCTTCCGTCTCCGCAGGTGAGGGCCCATCCGCGTCTCTACTCATCTCACGTACTGAGTACGGATACTCAGAGCCCCGTTCCGGAGCTCACCCGTCCGGCCCACACCCTGGCTACGCTCTCATCCGTGTCCGTACTCCCCCTTGTCTTCACCAGCGGCTGGGCCAGCGGCATCAACGCCTATGCGGTGATCCTGCTGTTCGGCGTCTTCGGCGCGACCGGGCTGACCGACGAGGTCCCCGAGTCGCTTCAGCGCACCGACGTGCTGGTCGTCGTCGGTGTGCTCTTCGTGTGCGAGGCGGTGGCGGACAAGATCCCGTACGTCGACTCGATCTGGGACACCGCGCACACGGTGATCAGACCGGTGTCGGGCGCGGTGGTCGCGGCGCTGCTCGCCGGGCAGAGCGGTTCGCTCCCGGAGATCGCGGCGGGCGCGGTCGGCGGCTCGACCGCCCTGATGAGCCATCTGGTGAAGGCCGGCACGAGGATGGCGGTCAACACCTCCCCGGAGCCCTTCAGCAACATCGCCGTGAGCACCGCGGAGGACCTGGGCGTCGCCGGGATCATCACCTTCGCGATCTTCCACCCGCTCGCCGCCGCGATCGTCGCGGGCGGTCTCCTGCTGCTCGGCATCGTGATCATCCTCTTCCTGGCCTCGAAGATCCGGAACTTCCGTCGGCGCAAGGCGGAGAGACGGGCGCGGCGGCGGGTCGCCGCGACCTGGCCCGACTGACGGGGCGGGCGCGGGGGCGGGGGCGGGGCAGGAGCAGGGGCGGGGCGACCGGGCCTCCCCGGGCGCCGCGGCGGGAAAACCGGCCGCTAAGGTCCACTTCCATGGCACGAATTGCGGTGATCGGCGCCGGGATGGGCGCGATGGCGGCGGCTGCCCGGCTGGCGGTGGCGGGGCACCGGGTGACGGTGTACGAGCGCTCGGCGACATACGGCGGCGCCGTCGGCCGGTTCGAGCGCGACGGGTTCGCGTACGACACCGGGCCCGCGCTGCTGCATCTGCCCGCCGTCTACCGGGATTTGTTCGTCAAGACCGGCAGGAAACCGCTCGAGGAGTGCGTGCGGATGACCCAGGTCGACCCGGCGAGCAGGCATGTCTTCCCGGACGGCACCGCCGTGTCCCTGCCGAACGCGTCGCGCGCCGGTGTCGTCGCGGCCCTGGACGCCGCACTCGGCGCGGGCGCGGGCGAGCGGTGGGGCGACTTCCTCGGCCGGGCGCGGGACGCCTGGGACCGGTCGAGGCGCCCTCTGTTGGAGGAGCCGCTGCGCGCGGACTGGCAGGTGCTGGGACGCGATCCGTATCCCGCCGTCCGGCAGCGGCGGTTGCTGCGCGGGCCCCGGCTGGCGGGCACCGTCGCCGAGGTGGGGGCGTGGGAGCTGGGCGATGCCCGGCTCGCCGCGCTGTTCGAGGGGTACGCCCTGTCGTACGGGCTCGATCCCCGGCGCACTCCGGCGGGCGCCGCGCTGCTGCCGTACATGGAGCAGACCTTCGGCAGCTGGTACGTACGGGGCGGGATGCGGGCGCTGGCGCACGCGGTGTACGAGCGGTGCCTGGAGCGCCGGGTGGAGTTCGTCTTCCACGCCGACGTGGTCCGGATCGTGGAGAAGGACGGACGCGCGGCCGGTGTCGAGCTGTCGCCCGGACCGTCCGTCGGCGCCTCCACGGTCGTCGATGCGGACCATGTGGTGGCGGGCACCGCGCCGGCCGCCCTGGTGGGCGAGGAGCTGTGGCGGGACGACGACGTACGGCCCAGGGGCGGTGGCGCGGGGGTCGGCGCGCCGTCGGTGCCCGGCAGGTTCACGGTGCTGCTGGCCCTGCGTGGCGGCAGGCCGGACGGTACGGCGCACCGTACGGTGATCCACTCCCCCGGCCGCGGTGACGAGGCCGCCGCCGTGTTCGCGGGGCGGACGGCGGAGCGGCCCACGGTCACGGTGCTGCGGCCCGACGATCCGACGACGCGTCCGGACGACGGGCACGAGGCGGTCACCGTCACGGCGACCGTCGCGCCGAACGGTCCGGTGGACTGGACGGACGCCGGGCTGCGGGAGCGGTACGCCGATGTGCTGGTGGAGGTGGCCGGCGCGGCCGTGCCCGATCTGCGGGAGCGGCTGCGCTGGCGTGAGATCCGTACGCCGGCCGACACGGCGGCCAGGACCGGGGCGCTGGGCGGTTCGGTGCCCGCGCCGTCGCTGGCGGGCGCCGAAGGACGGCTGCTGCGCCCGGCGAACACCACCCGGCTGCCCGGTCTGTATCTCGTCGGCGGCGAGGCGCATCCCGGCGGTGGGCTGGCGCACGCGGGGATGTCCGGAGCGCTCGTCGCCGGGCTGATCGTCGAGGGGGCGGACTTCCGCGGCTCCCGCTGAACTCCCGAAGATGTCGCGGGAGTTGAGCGGTCGTCAGGAATGGCCGTCGGGAACAGCCGTTGGGAACGATCGTTCAGAAGTGGCCGTCAGGAACGGTCAGTAGCGGTAGCGCTGCTCGTCGTGGTTGGGGTCGTAGCCGTACTGACCCGGCTCCTGCTGCGGCATCGGCGGGATGTTCTCGCCCTCGCGCTGCTGCGGGACCCAGACCCCGCCGGGCGGCGTGTCCGCGCCGTACGCCTGCTGGCCGCCGGGGGCGCCGGTCTGCGCGTTCGGGTCGCCGTAGGGGTCGCCGTACGGGTCCGCGTAGCTCTGCCGGCCGCCGTAACTGTCGTCGTACGAGCCGTAGGACTCGCCGCCGGTGGTCGCGCCGCTGTACGGGTCGGTGTACGCGGCGTACTGCTGCTGGTCCGTGCCGTAGTCGTACGACCCGCTCTGGCCGTTCTGCCCGGCGTACGCGTCCTGTTGGCCCCCGTACACGTCCTGACTCTGGCTCGCGTAGGGGTCCCCGGCGCCGTAGCCGTCGGTCGCCGCGTACCCGTCCTGGCCGGAGGTCGCGGCGTACCCGGCGTACGGGTCGTAGTTGCCGTACTGGGTCGCCTGGTAGGCGGCGTCGCTGTACACGCCGTACTGCCCGGTCTCGTCGGGCATCGGCTCCGGCTCGTAGACGGACGCGGCGTACGGGGGCTCGTCGGGGACGGGTCCGGCTGAACCGGCGGGACCCTCGGGGCCTTCCGGACCGGCGGAGACCGGCTGGTACTCCAAGTCCGAGACTTCCAGGCTCGGTTCGCGTGTCCCGGCCTCACCGCCGCCCGCCCTGCGGCGCCGGCTCGCCCCCGGGCTGCCGCCGATCGCCCAGCCGGTGGAGAAGCCGCGCCGGAACGACAGCGTCACATACGTCTGGCCGACCGCGAACGCGATCGCGCCGACCGCGATGACCGGGACGGAGGCGAGCAGGACACCCAGCACCACGCCGACGAAACCCGTGAAGGCGAGAAGTCGCCAACGGAGTCGCGCCTTGTACTGGAGCAGTACTTCCCCCAGCAGCCACAGCGCGACGACGCCGAACGCGATGTAGAGGACCGTCCAGCCCATGCCCGCCCCTCTCCTGCGGTCACCGCCCCGGGGCGGGGCGGGTACGACCGGTCAGGACTGCTCGTGCAGTCCGAGATTCTCGTAAATTTCGAGCGTCGCCGTGGAGTTGTTGAGTGTAATGAAGTGGAGTCCGGGGACACCCTCCGCGCGCAGCGTCGCGCAGAACTCCGTCGCGTACTCGATACCGATGGAGCGTACAGCGGCGGGATCGTCCTTGACGGAGAGGATCCGCTCTTTCAGCGCCGGTGGCAGAACGGCGTTGCTGAGCTGCGAGAAGCGCTCAAGCTGCCGGACGTTCGTGATCGGCATGATCTCCGGGATGATCGGCGTGTCACAGCCGGCGGCCGACACCTTGTCGCGCAGCCGCAGATAGTCGTCGGGATCGAAGAACATCTGGGTGATCGCGTAGTCGGCGCCCGCGCGGCACTTGGCCACGAAGTGCCGGATGTCGCTCTCCCAGTCGGTGGAGCGCGGATGCATCTCGGGGAAGGCCGCGACGCCGACGCAGAAGTCGCCGGATTCCTTGATCAGCCGGACGAGGTCGGCCGCGTACTCCACGCCCTCGGGGTGCTTGACCCACTCGCCCCTCGGGTCGCCGGGCGGATCCCCGCGCACGGCGAGGATGTTCCTGATCCCCGCGTCCGCGTACTGACCGATCATGTTGCGCAGCTCGGCGACCGAGTGGTCCACGGCGGTGAGGTGGGCGACCGGGACGAGCGTGGTGTCGGCGGCGATGCGCTGGGTCGCCTTGACCGTGCCGGCGCGGGTGGAGCCGCCCGCGCCGTAGGTCACCGAGACGAAGTTCGGGGCGACGGCCTCGATGCGGCGCAGCGCGTTCCAGAGGTTCCGTTCGCCCTTCTCCGTCTTGGGCGCCCAGAATTCGAACGAATACGACAACTTGCCGGTCGCCAGCAGATCACGCACCGTACGGGCGTGATCCGTCCTGATCGAAGCTGCACCGAGGGCCATACCGAAAGGTTATCGAGGGTGCGGCGATCACCCAACCAGAGCAGGGAACTTTGTCTGTTTCACACCATCCCTGCCCATCCTTGGTGCCGTGCGGTCAGGCGATCCGGTCGCGTACGCGCTTCGCGAGGCCGGCCGCCGCCATGGCCGGATCGTCCGCCTCCGTCAGGGCCCGTACGACCACGACCCGGCGGGCCCCGGCGTCCAGCACCTCGTCGAGATTGCCCGCGTCGATGCCGCCGATCGCGAACCACGGGCGCCGGGTGGCCAGCGACGCGGCATACCGCACGAGGCCGAGGCCCGGCGCGGACCGGCCCGGCTTGGTGGGAGTGGGCCAGCAGGGTCCCGTGCAGAAGTAGTCCACGCCGGGCTCGCCGGCCGCCGCCATCGCCTCGGCCTCGGAGTGGGTGGAGCGGCCGATCAGCAGGTCCGTACCGAGGATGGCGCGGGCGGCGGAGACGGGCAGATCGCCCTGGCCCAGATGCAGCACGTCGGCGCCGATGGCGTGCGCCACGTCGGCCCGGTCGTTAACGGCGAGCAGCTTGCCGTGGCGACGGCAGGCGTCGGCGAAGACCTGGAGGTGGTCCAGCTCCTCGGCCGCCTCCATGCCCTTGTCACGCAGCTGCACGATGTCCACACCGGAGGTGAGGACGGCGTCCAGGAACTCGGGGAGATCCCCCTGCCGCTTCCGGGCGTCCGTGCACAGATAGAGCCGGGCGTCGGACAGCCGGTCGAGTGCGCTGGGCGCACCGGGCGCTGCGGGCATGCGGGTCTCCCCCGTCGGATCGAGAGCGGTATCTGCCGGATCAGGGTGCTGGGACGGTTGTGGGGGGGGGGGGGGGGGCCCGCCCCCCCCCCCCCCCGGGGGGGGGGGGGCGCCCCCGCCCCCGCCCCCCCCCCCCGCGGCGCC
>NZ_JBIAHA010000042.1:0-46025 GCF_042870175.1 Streptomyces sp. NPDC006643
CGCGCCGGGGGGGGGGGGGGGGGGGGGGGCGCGCGCGCCCCGCGCGCGGCCCCCCCCCCCCCCCCCCCCCCCCCCCCCCCCCCCCCGCCGCCCGCTTTCCGGGGACGGAACGCGAGGCCGGCGCCCAACTCGTGACAACGTCGCGCGAGTTGTGACACCGAACGCGCTCGGAGACGGGACGCGCAGCGAAACCGGGCGCCCCGCACGCGGGACGCCCGCCGAAAGACGGGACCTGCCGGGTGACCACCCCTGAACAGACGACCGGACAACCCGATCCCGGACCCAGCGGCTACGCGGCTGCCCGGTTGCGCCTCCTCCACGAGAAGACACGCCCCGGCCCGCCGCGCCGCGCCGCCCTGGCACGTCTCACCGACGACTGGCTGCACGCGCTGTTCACCGCCGCGGTACGCGAGGTGGGCGTCCAGGGCGCGGCCCTCGTCGCCGTCGGGGGCTACGGACGCGGTGAACTGTCCCCCCGCAGCGACCTCGACCTTCTTCTCCTGCACGACGGCGGCTCCGACGCCGCGGCGATCGCGGCTCTCGCGGACCGCGTCTGGTACCCCGTGTGGGACCTCGGGCTCGCCCTCGACCACTCCGTCCGTACGACGTCCGAGGCCCGCAAGACGGCCGGCCAGGACCTCAAGGTGCAGCTCGGACTCCTCGACGCCCGCCACATCGTCGGCGACCCGGCGCCCACCGCCGCCCTGCGCACCGCCGTACTCGCCGACTGGCGCAACCAGGCACCCAAGCGCCTCCCCGAACTCGACGAACTCTGCCGCGAACGCGCGGAGCGCCAGGGCGAGCTGCAATTCCTCCTCGAACCCGACATCAAGGAGGCACGGGGCGGCCTCAGGGACGCCACCGCGCTGCGCGCCGTCGCCGCGTCCTGGCTCGCCGACGCCCCCCGCGAAGGCCTCGCCGATGCCCGCCGCGCGCTCCTCGACGTACGCGACTCGCTGCATCTGACGACGGGGCGGGCCACCGACCGGCTCGCCCTCCAGGAGCAGGACGGTGTCGCCGCTGACCTAGGTGTCGAGGACGCCGACGAACTCCTGCGCCAGGTCTACGAGGCGGCGCGCACCGTGTCGTACGCCTCCGACGTCACCTGGCGCGAGGTCAACCGCGTCCTGCGCTCCCGCGCCGCCCGCCCCCGCTTCCGCGCCCTCCTCGGCGGCAGCAGGCCCGCCCCGGAGCGGACGCCACTCGCCGAAGGCGTCGTGGAGCAGGACGGTGAGGCCGTGCTCGCCAGGACGGCGCGCGTCGACCGCGACGCCGTGCTGCCGCTGCGCGCCGCTGCCGCCGCCGCCCAGTCCGAGCTGCCGATCTCCCCGTACGTCGTCCGGCGCCTCGCCGCCGCGCACCCGCTGCCCGTGCCGTGGCCGGCGGCGGCGCGCGAGGAGTTCGTCACGCTGCTCGGCGCGGGGGAGCCCGCCGTCGACGTCTGGGAGGCGTTCGAGGCCGAGGGCCTCATCACCCGCCTCATCCCCGAGTGGGAGCGCGTCCGCTGCCGGCCCCAGCGAAACGCCGTTCACACCTGGACCGTGGACCGCCACCTCGTCGAGACGGCGGTCGCGGCGTCCGCGCTGACCCGGCGCGTGAGCCGCCCCGACCTGCTCCTGGTCGCCGCGCTGCTCCACGACATCGGCAAGGGCCTGCCGGGCGATCACTCCGAGGCGGGCGCGCCCGTCGCGCGCACCGTCGCGCTGCGCATCGGCTTCGATCGGACCGACGCGGACGTCGTCGCCGCGCTCGTACGCCACCATCTGCTGCTCGTCGAGACCGCCACACGGCGCGACCTGGACGACCCGGCCACCGTCAGCTCCGTCGCCGAGAAGGTCGACTCGCTGTCGACCCTCGAACTGCTCCACGCGCTCACCGAGGCCGACGCGCTCGCCACCGGGCCCGCGGCCTGGTCCGCGTGGCGCGCGTCGCTCGTCACCGACCTCGTCGGCCGCGTCGCCGCCGCCCTCGCGGGCAAGCCACCGGTCGCACCGCGCCCCGTGGTCACCAGCGCCGAGCAGGAACGCCTCGCGGTCGAGGCACTGCGCACCGGCGGCCCCGTCCTGTCCCTCCACGCCCAGCCGGAGCCTCCTCAGGAGGACGACGAACCCGAGCAGGTCGGCGTCGAGCTGCTCATCGCCCTGCCCGACCGCCCCGGTGTCCTGCCGGCCGCCGCGGGGGTCCTCGCGCTGCACCGTCTCACCGTGCGGGCCGCCGACCTGCGCGTCGTCGAACTGCCCACGGCGCTCGGCGACGCCTCCGACGTCCTGCTGCTGAGCTGGCGGGTCGCGGCGGCGTACGGCTCCCTGCCCCAGGCGACGCGGCTGCGCGCCGACCTCGTACGCGCCCTGGAAGGCTCGCTGGACATCCGGGCCCGGCTCGCGGAGCGCGAGGCCGCCTATCCCCGGCGGCGTGGCACGCAGGCTCCGCCGCCCCGTGTGACGGTGGTGCCGGGCAGTTCGGAGCTCGCCACCGTCATCGAGGTTCGCGCCCAGGACGCCCCCGGTCTGCTGCACCGGATCGGGCGGGCGCTGGAGGAGGCGGCGGTACGGGTCCGCAGCGCGCACGTGTCCACGCTGGGCGCGAACGTGGTGGACACCGTCTACGTCACGCGCGCCGACGGGACCCTCCTTACGGACGGCGAGGCGTCGACGGTCGCGAAGATGGTGGAGGAGGCACTGCGCGGCTGACCGCGCGGTCCTCTGTACGGTGCGCGGAAAGTCGGCGTACGGGGCGCGCACGGGGCGGTGCGACGCCGCGGCGAAGGGCCCCGTACGGGCATTCACACCGGGCAGGGCCCCCCGTCTTCGCCCGGCCGGATACCCTGGAGAGCAATCCACCCTGCCCCCGACCCCTGAGGACCTACGAGCGCCGTGTTCGATACCCTCTCCGATCGCCTCTCAGCGACTTTCAAAACCCTCCGCGGCAAGGGGCGGCTGTCCGAGGCGGACATCGACGCCACCGCCCGCGAGATCCGCATCGCGCTCCTCGAGGCGGACGTCGCGCTCCCCGTGGTCCGCGACTTCACCGCGAAGGTCAAGGAGCGGTCGCGCGGGGAGGAGGTCTCGCGGGCGCTCAACCCCAGCCAGCAGATCATCAAGATCGTCAACGAGGAACTCGTAGGCATCCTCGGCGGCGAGACGCGGCGCCTGCGCTTCGCCAAGCAGCCGCCGACCGTGATCATGCTCGCGGGTCTCCAGGGTGCGGGCAAGACGACCCTCGCGGGCAAGCTGGGCCTCTGGCTCAAGGGCCAGGGCCACTCCCCGCTGCTGGTCGCCTGTGACCTCCAGCGCCCCAACGCCGTGAACCAGCTCGCCGTCGTGGCCGAACGCGCGGGCGTCTCCGTGTACGCCCCCGAGCCCGGCAACGGCGTCGGCGACCCGGTGAAGGTTGCCAAGGACTCCGTCAAGTACGCGAAGGACCGGGTCCACGACGTCGTCATCGTCGACACCGCAGGCCGTCTCGGCATCGACGAGGAACTGATGCGGCAGGCCGCGGACATCCGCGACGCCGTCAGCCCCGACGAGGTCCTGTTCGTCGTCGACGCGATGATCGGTCAGGACGCGGTCAACACCGCCGAGGCGTTCCGCGACGGCGTCGGTTTCGACGGCGTCGTGCTGTCGAAGCTCGACGGCGACGCCCGTGGTGGTGCCGCGCTCTCGATCGCGCACGTCACCGGCAAGCAGATCATGTTCGCCTCCAACGGCGAGAAGCTGGACGAGTTCGACGCGTTCCACCCGGACCGCATGGCGTCCCGCATCCTCGACATGGGCGACATGCTCAGCCTCATCGAGAAGGCCGAGCAGACCTTCAGCCAGGCCGAGGCCGAGAAGATGGCCCAGAAGCTGGCGAAGGGGCCCAAGGAGTTCACGCTCGACGACTTCCTGGCGCAGATGGAACAGGTCCGGAAGATGGGCTCCATCTCGAAGCTGCTCGGGATGCTGCCCGGCATGGGGCAGATGAAGGACCAGATCAGCAACCTCGACGAGCGGGACGTCGACCGTACGGCCGCGATCATCAAGTCCATGACGCCGGGCGAGCGGCACGAGCCGACGATCATCAACGGCTCACGCCGGGCGCGTATCGCCAAGGGTTCCGGCGTCGAGGTCAGCGCCGTGAAGAACTTGGTGGAGCGGTTCTTCGAGGCCCGCAAGATGATGTCGAAGATGGCGCAGGGCGGGGGGATGCCGGGCATGCCGGGCGCCCCGGGCTCCGGCGGTGGTCCCGGCCGGCAGAAGAAGCAGCAGAAGCAGGCCAAGGGCAAGCGGCGCTCCGGCAACCCGATGAAGCGCAAGGCCGAGGAGCAGGCCGCCGCGGTACGGCGCGAGGAGGCGGCGCAGGCGGGTGGCGCCTTCGGCCTTCCGGCTGCCGACGCGGACAAGAACTTCGAACTGCCCGACGAGTTCAAGAAGTTCATGGGCTGAGGCCCGCTCTCGGCCGGACGGACGGGCGGCGGCCGGGGCGGGCGCCCCCGGCGCCCTCCCTACCGCAGGTACCGCGCCCGGCCGAGCAGCGCCTCTCCCGTCGTGAGGGCGCCCACGTCCAGGCCGAGGGCCGCCGCGGCCGTTGCCCCGACGTCCGCCAACGTGGCGGCGTCCGGCAGGAGTTCGATCCCCGCGGCGTCCGGGCGGTGGATCAGGACGGGGACGTACTCGCGGGTGTGGTACGCGTGGCCGATCGTGGGGTCGTTGCCGTGGTCGGCCGTGACGATGAGACGGTCGCCCGGCGCGGTGAGCAGCCCCGTCAGCTCGCTGAGTCCCACGTCGACCTGCTCCAGGACGCTTCCGTAGCGCCCCGTGTCCTGCTGGTGGCCCGCGAGGTCGCTCTCCTGGACGTTCGCCACCACGAGGCCGCCGCGCCCGCCCCGTACCGCCGTCAGCGTGTGCTCCAGCACCTCCGCCGTCGCGACCGCCGGGCGCCGTACAGCCGCCTCGCACGCCAGGATGTCCGCGGCCTTGCCGACGAGGGTGACCGGGAGACCCGCCCGGGCGGCGATGTCGGGCAGTTGTCCGGTGTGGTCGAGTTCCACGCCCAGATGCCGCACCTGGAGCCCGCCGTTGCGGTAGAAGCCGGTGGCCGGCGTGTCCAGCCCGACGGTGCCGCCGTCACCGTCACGTACGTACGTCGCCAGCGCCCCGTCCGCATGGCCGCCGACGGCGATCACGCGGGCGACCGGCGCGACCGCCCGCACCGTGCGGGCGATGGAGACGATGCGGTCGAAGGACATGTCGTCGAGGCGTCCGGAGGCGTTCCAGTTGATGCCGGGGTCGGCCTCCAGGTTGTCGTGGACGAACACGGCGCCGTCGACGAGCAGGAGCGGCTGCCCCCGCAGGGGCTCGACCAGGTGTCCCGCCGACTTCAGCGCGTCGCTCACCTCGTCGAGATGCCCGGCGAGCGGAGCCACCGTGACCCGGCTGAAGTCCGCGCCCATCATGGTCTGATGCCCGGCGAAGGTGTCCGCCCCGGGGTAACCGAGGGCGGCCCGGCCCACGGCGACGGGGCGGCCGGTCCGGCGGGCGAGATCGGGGTGCGGATGGATGAGGCCGAGGCCCAGCGCCCCGAGCGCGGGCAGTTGGAGCGGCCGGCCCAACGACGCGCGGCAGTGGTCGAGGACATGCCCGCAGGTGTCGGCGGTGAGGTCGCCGGGGCGTAGCGCCCCCGCGTCCGGCATCGCGCCGACACCGAATCCGTCGATGACGACGATCACGGTCGTGCTCATTGGCGCTGGCTCCTTACCGGGCCCGTCCCTGGGCGTCGTACAGGCCGGTCAGCCGGGGTTCTCCGGTGGAGAGCCCGGCGACGACCGCGACGGTCGAGCGGGTGACGAAGATCTGGGTGCGGAAGGCGAGTACGGCGGTGTCCCCGACCTCGACGTCCGCGGCGTGGATGGGGCGTTGGAGCAGCCGGTAGTAGTCGATGTTCTCCGCGGGCGCGTCCTCCACGGGCAGGCGCAGCCCGGTACGAGGCAGCAGGGCGTCGCGGATGTGGGCGCGGGGGTAGAAGCCGCCGCCGTGGAGCGCGGGCCGCCCGTCGGCGAGCGTGTGGGCGACCTCGCTGACGTACACGTAGGCGGGACGTTCGGGCTGCTGGTGATCGACCGCGTGCAGGGGGGTCGTCCCGGTCAGGGCGTGGCCCGGTTCGCCGTGTGTGGCGCCGAGGTCGGCGAGGAGGGGGAGCGTGGCCATGGAGGTGGCACTCGGTGCGCTGAGCTTCAGCTTTTCGTGCCCGCGCGCGGCCAGCAACTCGCGCGCCGTGATCGCGAGTTGGAAGTTCTGCGTAGCGGTCGGCGCGCCGGTCAACGGATCACACAGGACACACGGGAACGCTGTGACGCCCGCGATCCGGATGCCCGGCAGTGCCTCGGCCGCCGCGGCGAAATCATCGAGCCCGGCGATCGGTACGCCGCCCTCCTGCCCCGGATAGACCTTGTCGGTGCCCTCCAGCCGTACGAGGACGTCCTGGACGAGGCCGAGCCGCCGGGCGGCGTCCGAGACGGCGCGGGCGTTGGCGAGGTCGAAGACGGTCACCGTCTCCGGCCGCCAGCCGAGCATCTCGGGCAGCTGACGGGGCGGGATCTGTACGAGGTGGCCGAGGTTGCCGGCCCGTGCCCCCGCTTCGTGCAGCAGGCGCGCCTCGTACGGATCGATCGCCGCGAACCGGGGGATGTGCCGGGCGATCGCCCGGATCAGCACCGGATTGCGGCCGATCTGCTTGACCACGAACCAGAGCGAGAGGCCGAGCCGTTCGGCCTCACCGGCCAGCAGCGCGGCATTGGCCTCCACGGTGTCGGCGTCGATCACGTACGTGTCGGGCGGAACGGCGCCGGAGCGGTGCAGCGAGACCGCCACATCGACGAGTTCGGGGTTGCGGGCCAGGACGGCGTCCAGGAACACGGTCAGTCCTTCAGGTCGTACAGCGAACGGCGGAGAATCTCGATCACCAGATCGGCGCCGGCCCGCATGGGGTTGATCCGCACGGTCCGGTCGGCGAGTTCCGGAGCGTCGTCGAGGGACGAGCTGGACATCCGGTAGAAGAGCGGGGCGATCTCGTAGCGGGAGTTGGAGCCTACGGGGTACGGCGCGGCGCCGTACCGCGCCGCCGCCGCGGGCAGTTCACGCGCGACGGGGCGGTCCAGGCGTACGAGCAGACAGCGGTCCTGCGCGTTCGCGATCCGTACCTCCGCCACACCGGGCACCTCACCGGCGGCGAGCCGGTCCGCGATCTCGGCCCCGACCTGCGACTGCACGGCCCACATGACGGGGACGTGCGTGAGGGCGCGCAACGCGTCCAGCGCCTGATGGCCCTGCACCTGACCGCCGCCCGAATAGTTGTCGGCGCGAACGCGCTCCACGACATCGGCCGCCCCGACGACGGCGCCGACCCCTTCCGGCCCGTGCAGTTTGAAGAGCGAGAAGCACGAGGCGTCGGCGCCCAGCTCAACTCCGCACGACGGGGCGCGCATTACCGCGTAGTTGTCGTCCACGATCGTGCGCACCCCGGTGGCCCGGCAGGCCGCGAGGACGTCCGCCATGTCGTACGAGTCGGCGAGCCGCTGCCGGCTGTGCTGGATGTACGCCCACCCGAACTCACCCGAGTCCAGGGCCCGGCGGAGCGCCGCGCCATCGTTGAAGTCCGCCTCGACGGTGCGGACTCCGAGTCCGCGCAGCGTCACCGCGGTGGTGCGGTACACCGGTGCCCGATGGATCAGCAACGGGTCACCGGGACCGACCGCGCCCTGGAGGGCGGCCCGGATGGCACCTGTGCCGGCGCCCTGCACCAGTGCGGCGTCCTCGGCGCCGAAGAAGTCGGCGAGCACCGACTCGACGCGCGCGGTGGTACGGGGCCGGCCCAGGTCCGGCACCACGCCCGCGTCCGCCTCGAAGAGCTGCTGACCCTCGAACCGCGCCGCGACACACTCCAGCAGCCGGAACTGCGTCCGGACCGCGTCGTCCAGCGGGATCGTCGCCAGCGGGAAGGTCCGCGGCAGTTGTACGGACATCTCAGTGGTTCTCCTTCGTGTCCGCACCGGTCAGGAACCGGAGCGGATTGCGCCGAGTCATCAGATCGATCAGGTCCTCGCCCACGCCGGCCGCGCGCACCCGGGGCAGGAAGGACCGGAAGAGATACCCGTATCCCTGACCGCCCTCCGACCGCAGGTAGGCGTGCCGGGAGATGTCGCAACTGAGCAGGACCCGGTCGGCGTGGCCGGCCTCCACCAGCGCCAGCAGAAGACGCAGCCGCGTCGTGTCGCTCTGGTAGCTCTCCTTGCCGACGGTGTCGAAGGCGACGTACGCACCGCTCGCCGCCAGCTCACGGTGCACCGTCGAGTCGTCGAGGAGGTCCTGGTGACCCAGCGAGATCCGGTGGGGTGGCAGACCGGCGCCGGTGAGCAGTTCCAGCTGGGCGAGAGCGCCGCGGCCGAGCTGGGCGTGAGTGGCGACCGACAGGCCCGTGGCGACGGCGGCACGCGCCGAGGCCAGCAGGGCGCGGGTCTCGGGCTCGGTCGGCGTGTCGCCGTGACTGCCGATCTCGCCCAGTACGCCGGGCCGGATACCGGTGTCGCCGAAGCCCTCGTCGATCTCCTCAAGGAGGATCGCGGTCAGCTCCTCGACGGACGCCCCGTCCAGCTCCGCCGGGTGGAACGGCTCGTAGTACCACCCGGTGGCGGCCACCACCGGCACCCCGGACTCCGCCGAGATCCGCGCCAGGGCGCGCGGTCGGCGCCCCATGCCCCGGCAGGTCAGCTCGACGACCAGGCCGAGGCCGTACTCCTCGCGCAGAGCCGCCAGTTCCGCGGTGACGGTGGCCCCGTGCCGGTCCGCGTCGAGCACCGCCGCACCCTCCCCGGCACGGTCGAGATCGAGGACCAGGTGCTCGTGGGCGAGTACGGGGCCACGTACGGCGGAGACGGGCAACGGGCCGGTGACGGTGCGCAGATGGTGCGGAGGCCGTACGTCGTCATCGGTGCGACGCGCGGTGCCGGAGTCGGCGTGCTGCATGGTGCGGTGGCCTTCCTGTGTGGTGCGTATGCGCGACGGCGGTCCCGTGGCGCCCCTACCCCTTGATCGGAGTGAACAGATCCAGCCAGTAGAGGACGTTCAGCAGGACGCCGCCCACGATGACCGCGGCGGGTGCCGCCGCCATCCGCACCACGGGGCGCCCCATCGACTCGTTGAGCAGGTAGAGCCCGCCCACGATGAGGATGCCGAGCCCCCCTCCCATGACGTTGGCGGCCATCAGCGAACCGAAGAGGATGGCGAGCCCCAGGGCGTCACCGATCGCGCTGCGCAGATGCTCGGAGGAGTCACGGACACTGGGCAGCTTTCCGAGAACCTTGCCGATGGCGGAGAGCGCCAGCACCTCGATGGCGAAGACCGCCGCGCCGACGATGGCGGCGACGAACGGGTTCGGCATGAGGTAGCCGATGGGGTAGACGAAGGTGAAGCCCGCGATGCCGTACGCGCCGGAGGCCAGCGCGGTCGTCGCGATCAGCGGTACGAACCCGAACGCCCGGTAGAAGTCCACCTGGGCGGCCTCCGCGTAATCGCCCTTGGCGATCAGGAAGCTCGTCGCCTCACCGCCGCCGAACACATGCGACTGGGCCAGGACACAGACGCCCGCCCCGAGCAGCATGAACAGCGGCAGATGACGGCGCAGCCGCAGCGCGCTCGCGCTGAAGAGCGAGGCCATCGGATCCTCCGCGGCGTCCGCCGGCCCGGACTTCCCCTCCTGGGCCCCGTCGCCCGCCGCTGCCGCCTTCGCCGCCTCGGCACGGTCCGACTTCCGCTGCGTCATGTCCTTGTTGACGGCGAAGCCGATGAGCGTCAGGACGCCGACGGCCATCGCGATGGAGCCGGGGAAGATGTCGGGCCAGACCTTCATCGTCATCACGACGAGCGCCAGCTCGACGACGGCGGCTATCGCGCCCCGTAGCCGCCCGAACTGCTTGGTGATGGCGAGCACCGGGAAAAGCGTGAACAGGAACAGGATCGGCGTCGACATCTGCTGGAGCGCGGTCAGGAAGTCGACGGGCAGGTCGTGGGCGAGGCTGTTGGCCCCGTTGAGGCCGAACACGACCACGGCGCCCCACGCGCCGCCGAGCAGCGGCGCGATCCACTTCTTGGGCGACAGGATGCCCAGGATGTCGGTGGGCAGGAAGACCAGCCACGGGTTGAGCACGCCGGTGGACAGCGCCATCGGGGCGCCGAGGCCGAAGATGAAGCCGGCGGAGAGACCGAAGGACACGGCGGTGGTCGCGTTGCGCGTGGACCGGCCCTGGATGAAGTCGAGCATGAAGGGCCGCACGCCGTCGTTGAACACGGCCAGTGCCATATGAGAGATGAACGCGGTCAGCGCACACAGCGCTATCACGGTCAGTTGCTGTGCCAGCGAGAGATCGAGGTCGGTCGAACTCGCTGCGAGGACGCTGTTCACGGGATTCACTCCTCAGTGCCCGGCGGGGACTTGGCCCGGCGCGGGGTCTTACGAGGTCTGTCGAGCCCGTACGGGGCTCGTACGGGGCCGTCAGCCGCGCGCGGCGATGGCGCGGGCCATGAGCGGGGCGATCACGTCGATCTGGTCGATGGCGAAGCCGAAGACCTTCTTGCCCTCCGAGAGCAGGGCGTTCACCTCGTCCTCCGTGGGCACGGAGCGGCCGAAGGTGTGGCACGCGGGTTTGCCGAGCAGTCCGACGAGTACGCCGAGGGAGGCGCCCGCGCCGGTGTGGCAGGTGCCGAGGTAGTAGTCGGCCTGGCCGCCGCGGAGTTTCATCGCGGCGTCCATGTCGTTGGAGACCGCGACCTCGATGCCGTCGAGGCCGAGCTTCTTGACGGTCTCGGTGACCTCGGCCTTGCCGACGCCGCCGGTGAGGATCTTCGTCATGGCTGGTTCCTTCTCATGTCTCGTGCCGTGGGGGCGAGTTCTGGTCGAGCAGGGCGAGGTGCAGTCCGAGGAAGTTGATCTCTGAGTCGGGGAGGGGCGCGCCGAGTTCCGACGCCGCGCGTGCGGAGACGGCGCGGGCCCGCTCCACCGCCCTCGGGTGTCCGGCGAGTTCGGCGGTGATCTCGGAGTCGGTGGGAAACTCCGCGATCGGTGCTCCGTCGAGCAGTCTCGTGAGCGCCATCATGAGGTGACTGGTGAGCGTGCCGGCGGTCTCCTCGGTGACGGTGCGGCCCTCGGCGGCGAGGGCGTCCAGCTCCGCGGTCACGAACTCGGCGGCCTCGGGGCGGACTTGGCCGCCCTCGCGGAAGAGCTGGATACGCAGGGCGAGCCGGTCGTCCATGGTGGGTCCCCTCCTTCAATACGACAGTAACCAGGATTTTGGATTTTGAGCAGAGGCTCGGCTTCTTCTTTTTCTCCGGGGGCGGGGCCCGCCCCGACGGGGCGGGCCGGACGGGGCGGGCCGGACGGGGCGGGCCGGACGGGGCGGTACCCGGACGGTCAGTACGACGGGGCGCGCTCACCTCGCAGTACCTCTGCCTGGCAGGTGGTGACGAGCGACAGGTCCAGGGAGTCGCGTACGGCGCCGAGCGCCTTGGCCCCCTCGGTCCTGCCGATGATCGCGGCGCTGGAGTTGCGCGAGGACAGATCGCGGGTGACCTCGTCGCCCAGCGGCAGCACGTCCACGCCGGCGCCGAGCCGGTCCTGGACCTCGTCGAGGTTCCACAGGGTGGCGTCGACGCGGTCGTGGGCGAACAGGTCGCGCAGTTGCATGTACGACGCCTCGACCCACCTGATGTCCGCGCGTCCGGCGAAGACGCGCTCCGCGAGTATGCGCTGGTCCTCGGAGGCGTGGTCGACGGCGACCCGCAGCCCGTCGGTCTCCAGGGCCGCGCCGTGTCGCAGCAGCAACCCGTGGGCCCCCACGTACGTCCCGGGCCCGAGATCCGCGACCAGTTCCACGGGGCGCTCCTCGATCAGCCGGTCGGCGGCGAAGCGCGACAGGACCACCAGGTCGACCTTGCCCTCGATCAGCGCGGTGGTGCGGGTCCCGGCGCCGCGCATGAAGGTGATCGCGAACGGCGCCCCGGCCTGCTCGAACGCGGCGCGCAGTCCGGTGGCCAGCCCCTCGTACCGGTGCGAGTACGGCAGCGGCATCGCTGCCAGGAGTGTGCCGAGCCCCGAGAGCCGCCAGAGGACGGAGCGGTCGGAGTCCACGAGGAACGTGCCGAGGTGGCCGCGCGCGGTCGTACGGATCGCGCCGGCCGTCTCCAGGAGCTGGAGGGCCGCCTGGACGGTGCCGTTGCCGACGCCCAGCTCCTCGGCGAAGTCACGGACGCGGGGCAGCCGGGTGTCCGGTTCGTGGTTGAGCAGCAGGACGGCGAGCTGCTGGGCGGCGAGGCCGTTGCGCGTCAGGAAACGTTCATCGAAGCCGGTCACAGAAGGGACAGTAACCAGGATTCTGGATACTGACAAGAGCCTCTGCCGTATGTCCACGGCCGGGGCCGGCCCGTCCTCTCCGCGTTCGCTGCCGCCTCCCCGCACCCGCACGCGGTGCCGTCCGCCGCGCCGGTTCGCTCCCCGCCCGGAGCCGCTGTGCCAGAGGCCACCCCGTCGCGACGTACGGCGCGGGGGTGGCCTCTGTCCTCAAGCCATCACGTGCGGCGTTGTCAGGGCGTGCGCGCGATCAGGTAGCGGAAGACGTTCGGCATCCATACGGTGCCGTCGCGCCGGACATGCGGGTGAAGCGCCTCGGTTATCTCCTTCTCCACCTGCGACTGGTCCGTCGCCCGCACCGCCGCGTCGAACACCCCGGTCGACAGCAACCCCCGCAGGGCGCTCTCCATCCCCGCGTATCCGAACGGGCAGGACACCCGGCCCGAACCGTCCGGCTTCAGGCCCGCCCGCGCCGCCACGTCCTCCAGGTCGTCCCTGAGCGGCGGACGGTAGCCGCCGCCCTTGCGAAGCCGCTCCGTCAGCCGCCCCGCCACCCGCAGAACGCCCGACGTCGCGCACCGCTCCGGCGGACCCCAGCCGGCGAGCACCACGGGGGTGCCGCGTTCCGCCAGCGGAACCGCCTCCGCCAGCGCGGGGCCGAGCCCGTCCGAGTCGCCGGAGGCGACGCCGATGGGCTGGAAGGCCGTGATCACGTCGTAGGAGGAGCGCCTCGGCCCCCTGGGCGGGCGCTCCGCCTCCGCGACCGCGGTCGCGCCACCCGTCAGTACGCGCGCCCGTGCCCGCCCGCCGAACCGCCCCGACGGGGCGGCCACGGCCCTCCCGGGCGACGCCGGCGGCGCGGCGTGCGCCATAGGGCGCTCGTCCTGGACGAGCCGCTCACGGGCCAGTGCCACGCGTTCCTGATCGGCGTCCACCCCGGTGACGTGGGCGCCCCTGGCGGTGGCGATGAGCAGGGCCAGTCCTGAGCCGCAGCCGAGGCCCAGCAGCCGGGTGCCCGGGCCCACCTCCAGGCGCTCGTACACCGCCTCGTAGAGCGGCACCAGCATCCGTTCCTGGATCTCGGCCCAGTCGCGGGCGCGCTCGCACGCCTCTGTAGAAGGGTCTGTCGAGGCCGCGTTCACCTGCTGCTGGTGGTGCTGGACGAGCGTACGAGTCATGGATAGCGCCCCAATCCGGCGAGAGGTCCTTGTGCCCTGATTGACAGCCCCCGTGTACGTGCGCGTCTTCGTTCCCCGTATGTCAGGGAACTCCGCATCCGTGCCCGCGTCCAGTGGTTCGCGGGCAATCCTTGTGTGCTCCGGTTGTGCGCCCCGGCGCACAGAAAATCGCTCTCACCGGACGTTGTCGCCCTACGGTGCGAGCCTCCGCCGAAACGTCACTGGCCGCGCCCTGTCGGCCGCCGCTCCACCCGTGCGCCGAGCGCGCGCGGGCAAGGCGGAGCGGCGTACGAGGGCCGTCGACGGGCGTCGGCGGAGATTGCGCCGAACGGGTGACGGTGCCCGGGCGGGATCTCTCAACTCCCCCTCACCCGCGCCGGTATCGGGTGAATCCGCGTGGCCTGCCCCGGGCGGGGCCGATGCCGGGGATCTGCGGCGCGCCCGTTAATGTCGTTCTTGTGGCCCCGCTCCGCCCCGTCCTTCCAAGGACCACGCACCGCGGACCCCGGATCGCGGGTACCGAGGCCGCAGGGATGTCGGCACGGCTGCCCGCGCGACGATCGGGGCCTCAGGCTCGATCTGGTGTACGTATTTCTCCTACGCGTCCAGACGTAGCCGGTACTACGTACCGCCTTGTGGCGAGAAGCGAGGCTTCTCCGCAGATCTACGCACCCGCCCTCGTCAGGACGCATCAATGGCAACTGACGGGTACGTGCAAAATATTTGGGATGCCCCGGAATGGAACCCGGGAGGGCCCAGGCTCGTTGTTCACGACGTGAGCACGACACCACCTGTCCTCGCCGCAGAACTGGCGCAGGCGTGGGCCGAGATTCAGCGGCACCACACCGAGCTGCCCGATCTTGCCGCGCCAGAGTCCCTGATCGGAGAGTCGTCGTCCGCCTGCGGCGCCGAGCTCTCCTTCGAGCGACTGCTTCATGAGGCAGTCCACGGCATCGCCGCCGCCCGGGGTGTCCGCGACACCTCCCGGGCCGGCCGCTACCACAACCGCCGATTCCTCGCGATCGCCGAGGAGTTGGGCCTGGACCATTCCGACGAGCCGCATCCCAGCAGTGGTTTCTCGCTGGTATCACTCAACCCGGAGGCCAGACGGCGCTACCGCCCCACCATCGAGCGCCTCCAGCGCGCCCTCGCGGCGCACACGGTCGCGACGACGTCCGACACCGAGCGCAGCTTCCGCGGCCCCGCCGCGCGGCACGGCTCGTCGGGCGGCGGGGTGCGTGTGAAGGCGGTCTGCGACTGCGGCCGTAACGTGCGCGTGGTTCCGTCGGTCCTCGCCCAGGCCCCGATCGTCTGCGGCGGCTGCGGCAAGCCGTTCCGCATTCCGGAAGTGGTCGCCGCTGCGAGCTGAGCACCACCACCGGCCCGCCCGGCCCCGGAGCCGCCCCGCGCAAGAGCGGGAGCGAGCCGCTCCGGTCGGGCGGGGCGCGGCGCGCCCGAGGCGTGTGGCACAATGACCAGCTGTACTCGACAGTCGCACAGGACCCCTCTCTCCTCCGGCTGACGCGTCCATCGGGCACACGAGTACCGCAACCCCACGCGGCATGTCGATGTGCCCAACCACGTCAAGATCCAGGAGAGACCACTTCCGTGGCAGTCAAGATCAAGCTGAAGCGTCTGGGCAAGATCCGTTCGCCTCACTACCGCATCATCGTCGCCGACTCCCGCACCCGCCGTGACGGCCGGGCCATCGAGGAGATCGGCCTGTACCACCCGGTGCAGAACCCGTCGCGCATCGAGGTCGACTCGGACCGCGCGCGTTACTGGCTGTCCGTCGGCGCCCAGCCGACCGAGCCGGTGCTCGCGATCCTCAAGCTCACGGGCGACTGGCAGGCGCACAAGGGCCTGCCCGCGCCGGCACCGCTGCTCCAGCCGGAGCCGAAGGCCGACAAGCGCGCCCTCTTCGAGGCCCTGGCCAAGGACGGCGACGAGCCCAAGGGTGACGCCATCACCCCCAAGGCGAAGAAGGCCGACAAGAAGGCGGACGAGGCCGACGCCGCTGCCTCGGCGCCCGCCGCTGAGCCGACCGAGGCCTGAGCATGCTCGAGGAGGCTCTCGAGCACCTCGTGAAGGGCATCGTCGACAACCCGGACGATGTGCAGGTCGCCTCGCGCACCCTGCGCCGTGGCCGTGTGCTTGAGGTCCGGGTCCACCCCGACGACCTCGGTAAGGTGATCGGCCGCAACGGCCGCACCGCACGCGCCCTGCGCACCGTCGTGGGCGCGATCGGCGGCCGTGGTATCCGCGTCGACCTCGTCGACGTGGATCAGGTCCGCTGACAGAGTTGTGAACCGGCACGGGCCGGGGAGGGCCAAGGCCCTCCCCGGTCTTTGTCGTCTTCGCGACGCGGACGCGGAACGCCGCGGCGTCGCTCCGCCGCCACCAATGCCGGAGCAGCACAGAGGCCGTAGAGGCCGCAGAAGTTGGAGAACAGGGGCGTGTGCAAGTGCAGTTGGTAGTCGCGCGGATCGGCCGTGCGCACGGCATCAAGGGTGAGGTCACCGTCGAGGTGCGTACGGACGAGCCCGAGCTGCGGCTCGGCCCCGGAGCCGTACTCGCCACGGAACCGGCCTCCACGGGCCCCCTGACGGTCGAGACCGGCCGGGTGCACAGTGGCAGGCTCCTGCTGCGTTTCGCCGGGGTGAGCGACCGTACGGGCGCCGAGGCCCTGCGCAACACCCTGCTCATCGCCGAGGTGGACCCGGAGGACATGCCGGAGGACCCGGACGAGTACTACGACCACCAGCTCATGGACCTGGACGTCGTCCTGGCGGACGGCACGGAGGTCGGGCGGATCACCGAGATCACCCACCTCCCGTCGCAGGACCTGTTCATCGTGGAGCGGCCCGACGGCACCGAGGTCATGATCCCGTTCGTCGAGGAGATCGTGACCGAGATCGACCTCGTGGAGCAGCGGGCCGTGATCGATCCGCCGCCCGGCCTCATCGACGACAACGCGGTCGTCGCCGCCCCGGACGGTGCCGGAGCCGACGACGAGGGCGGCGTCGGAGCCGGCCCCGACGGTACGGACAAGGGCGAGTCGTCATGACGCCCGCCGCCACCCTGCGCGCCGATGTGATCACGATCTTCCCGGAGTATCTCGAACCGCTGAACGTCTCCCTCGTCGGCAAGGCACGCGCGCGTGGCCGCCTGGACGTGGACGTGCGCGACCTGCGGGAGTGGACGTACGACCGGCACAACACGGTCGACGACACTCCTTACGGCGGCGGCCCCGGCATGGTGATGAAGACCGAACCCTGGGGCGACGCCCTCGACGAGGCGATCGCAGACGGCTACGAGGCGGGCGCGCACCGCCCCGTCCTGGTCGTTCCCACGCCCAGTGGCCGCCCCTTCACCCAGGAACTCGCCGTCGAGCTCTCCGAGCTGCCCTGGCTCCTCTTCGCGCCGGCCCGGTACGAGGGCATCGACCGCCGCGTCGTCGACGAGTACGCGACGCGGATGCCGGTGTACGAGGTGTCCATCGGCGATTACGTCCTGGCCGGCGGCGAGGCAGCCGTACTGGTCATCATGGAGGCCGTCGCGCGGCTGCTGCCCGGTGTCCTGGGCAACGCGGAGTCCCACCGTGACGACTCCTTCGCGCCCGGCGCGATGGCCGATCTGCTGGAAGGCCCGGTCTACACCAAGCCCCCCGAGTGGCGCGGGCGTGCCATTCCGGACATCCTCCTCAGCGGCCATCACAGCAAGATCGCGCGGTGGCGGCGGGACGAGGCGTTCCGCCGTACGGCGCTCAACAGGCCCGACATGATCGAGCGTTGCGACGCCGCGGCCTTCGACAAGAAGGACCGCGAGATGCTCTCGATCATGGGCTGGGCGCCGGAGCCCGGTGGCCGATTTTGGCGCAGGCCCGAGGCCATGGAAGAATGAGCCGCTGCCGTACGTCCGGTGCGCGCCCCTGCCACAGGGGGAACGACGCCCATCCGACGAGAACGGCGCTCCGAACTTTCCTTTCGACATTCCGTTGATGACCTGTGGCATCAGCGAGGAAGCAGACGATCATGGCTCACTTGCTCGACACCGTCGACGCGGCGTCACTCCGCGCCGACCTCCCCGCCTTCCGCCCCGGCGACACCGTGAACGTCCACGTACGTGTCATCGAAGGCAACCGCTCCCGTATCCAGCAGTTCAAGGGTGTTGTCATCCGCCGACAGGGCTCGGGCGTCCGCGAGACCTTCACGGTCCGCAAGGTCTCCTTCTCCGTCGGCGTCGAGCGCACCTTCCCGGTGCACAGCCCGATCTTCGAGAAGATCGAGCTCGTGAGCCGTGGTGACGTACGTCGCGCCAAGCTCTACTACCTCCGTGAGCTGCGCGGCAAGGCCGCGAAGATCAAGGAGAAGCGCGACAACTGAGCCGAGGCTCGAACTCGCGCATGGTTCCACCGGACGGCCGGATAAGCTCTGAGCCCGATGGACACCGAACCACAGCACTTGGAGCGCGACCCTTCTTCCACACCCGCCACAGGGAAGGAAGAAGGGTCGCGCTCCGTGCGTATGCCGGGACTCCCGGGACTTCTGCGGGGACTGTCGTTGCGCAGGGCCGCAGGCCTGGGCGTACTCGTCACCGCTTCTCTCCTGCTGTTCAGCGCCTTCGTCGTGCAACCCTTCCTGATCCCCAGCGGGTCCATGGAGCCGGGCCTTCAGGTCGGGGACCGAGTGATGGTCAACAAGTTGGCGTACCGTTTCGGTACCGAGCCGCGGCGCGGGGATGTGGTGGTCTTCGACGGCGCCGGGTCCTTCGTCCAGGAGCCGGCGCGGACGAACGCCCTCACCGGGTTCGCCCACGGGGCGGCGGCGGCCCTCGGTCTCGCCGAGCCCGCCGAGACCGATTTCGTGAAGCGCGTGATCGGCGTGGGGGGAGACCGGGTGGTCTGCTGCGACGAGGAGGGGAAGGTCGAGGTGAACGGCCGGGCGGTCGACGAGCGGTATCTGTACTTCGGCGACGCGCCGTCCAGCGCGCCCTTCGACATCGTCGTACCTTCCGGCACCCTCTGGGTGATGGGCGACCACCGCAGCAACTCCCGCGACTCTCGTGACCACTTGGGCCGGCCCGGCGGCGGCACGGTGCCCGTCGACAAGGTCATCGGGCGGGTGGACTGGATCGGCTGGCCGCTGGGCCGCTGGGCCGCGGTGGAGGGCACCGACGCGTTCAGGGACGTAACCGCCCCGGACGGCGCCCATGGGTAACCGAGGACGGCCAGGGGGCCACCGGTCCGACTCCCGGCTGCCGACAGGCACCAGACCCACCACAGGGCGCGCCCTGCCGGGGCGCGCGGAGCGCCGCAGGCTCGCCCGCAAGGTGAAACGGCGCCGTCGCCGCTCGGCGATGACCGAGATCCCGCTGCTGATCACCGTCGCGCTGCTCATCGCGCTCGTCCTCAAGACCTTCCTCGTCCAGGCCTTCGTGATCCCCTCCGGCTCCATGGAGCAGACGATCCGGATCGACGACCGGGTGCTCGTGGACAAGCTGACCCCCTGGTTCGGCTCCCGGCCCGAGCGTGGCGACGTCGTCGTGTTCAAGGATCCCGGCGGCTGGCTCCAGGAGGAGACCGAGGTGCCCGCCGACGACCCGGTCGTCGTCAAGCAGGTCAAGCAGGTCCTCACCTTCATCGGACTCCTGCCGTCCGCCGACGAGCAGGACCTGATCAAGCGCGTCGTCGCCGTGGGCGGCGACACCGTGAAGTGCTGCGACAAGGACGGGCGCATCGTCGTCAACGGCGTGGCGCTGACGGAGCCGTATCTGAACCCCGGCAACCCGCCGTCGAAGCTCGACTTCGAGGTGAAGGTGCCGACGGGGCGGATCTTCGTCATGGGTGACCACCGGTCCAACTCGGCCGACTCGCGGTTCCATCTCGACGACGAGTTCCGCGGCACCGTCTCGGAGGACGAGGTCGTCGGCCGCGCCGTCGTCATCGCCTGGCCGCTGGGTCACTGGCGGCGGCTGGAGGAGCGCGGGACGTACGCCTCCGTACCGGACGCGCGTGCCGCACCGACCACGGCGCTCGGCCCGTCGAATAGTGTGTCCTCTCAGGATCGGAACGGAATGATCCTGCTCCCGACCCCTGCGGAACTCCCGCTCGTTATGGGAGTAGTGGGCCTGCTCCGTCTCCGGAGCGGGCGGTTGCACGGACTGAGGAGTGGATGTGGGGGATTTGGCCGTCGGCGCACGATCCGGGCACGGTGAGCCCGAGGACAGGCCCGAGCAGCTCGCCGAGCCTTCCGTCGGTTCTGTCGGTTCCGCCGCGGGGACCCCGTCCGCGGGCGCGTCCGCGGAGGTGAACGCCGGGGCGGACGAGCGGCGGGGCGGTGGATCCGAGGACGGTGGCCCCGAGGACGGCGAGTCCGGGGACTACGGGGCTTCGGACCCGAAGAAGCCGCGCTCGTTCTGGAAGGAACTGCCTCTCCTGATCGGTATCGCGCTGCTGCTGGCGCTGCTGATCAAGACCTTCCTGGTGCAGGCCTTCTCGATCCCCTCGGACTCGATGCAGGACACCCTCCAGCGCGGGGACCGCGTGCTCGTGGACAAGCTCACGCCGTGGTTCGGCGCGGAGCCCGAGCGCGGCGAGGTCGTGGTCTTCCACGACCCGGGCGGCTGGCTCGACAGCACGGAGGCCCCCGAGCCCAACGTGGCGCAGAAGTTCCTCAGCTTCATCGGCCTCATGCCGTCCTCCGAGGAGAAGGACCTCATCAAGAGGGTCATCGCGGTCGGCGGCGACACGGTGGAGTGCAAGAAGGGCGGCAGCGTCCAGGTCAACGGGAAGGCGCTCGACGAGAAGTCGTACATCTTCCCCGGAAACAGCGCCTGTGACGACGAACCGTTCGGACCGATCACGGTGCCCGACGGCCGGATCTGGGTGATGGGCGACCACCGGCAGAATTCGCTCGACTCCCGTTACCACCAGGAGCTGCCCGGTCACGGCACCGTCTCCACGGACGAGGTCGTCGGCCGCGCCATCGTCATCGCCTGGCCGCTCGACCGGCTCTCGACGCTGCCCGTGCCCGACACGTTCGACCAGAAGGGCCTCAACGCGGCGGCCGTGGCGACGACTGCCGCCCCGGCCGTGCTTGGCTTCGCCGGCGCCGTACCGCTGGTGTTCTGGCGCAGGCGGAGGCTGACCGGGGGACGTACCGCCGGGTAGGGTGCCGTCCCAGATCGCCGATCCGGCGATGATCATTCTCCGGGACGGGGGACGGCTGGGATGAGCGCGACAGGACGTACGAACGGCGGCCACGGCCGCCTCGGCAGCGCGCTGTCGGGGCTGGCCGTGGCCGTCGGCTGTGTGCTCTTCCTCGGCGGGTTCGTCTGGGGGGCGGTGGAGTACCGGCCGTACACCGTGCCGACGGACTCGATGGACCCGACGGTGAAGGCCGGCGACCGGGTCTTGGCGCAGCGGATATCCGGCGACCAGGTACGGCGCGGCGACGTCGTGGTCTTCAAGGACGCCCAGTGGGGCGACATGCCGATGGTCAAGCGGGTCGTCGGCGTCGGGGGCGACAAGGTGGCCTGCTGCGGCTCCGGGGGGCGTCTGACGGTGAACGGGAAAGCGATCGACGAACCGTACGTCCAGCGGATGCCCGGCGGTCTCGCGTCCACCACGGGCTTCGGGGCCACGGTCCCGGAGGGACAGCTCTTCCTTCTCGGCGACGAACGCAGCGGGTCGCTGGACTCACGGGTCCATCTTCAGGACCAGGGGCAGGGGTCGGTGCCGCGCTCGGCGGTGACGGCGCGGCTCGACGCCGTGGCGTGGCCGCTGGGCGGTCTGGTCGAGCGCCCGCGGGCATTCGCGGCGCTGCCCGGCGGGGTGTCGGATCCGGGGCCCGTCACGCTGGTGGTGGGCTCCGTGGTCCTCGGGGCGCTGCTGATCCTGGGCGGCGCGGCGTACGGGCCGGTCGTACGGCGGCTGGGCGGACCGCGGCGTACGGGGCGGACGGGGCGGACCGACGGCGAGGTGTCGACCGGTGTCCGGTGACGCGCCGAGGAAGGTCTCACGGGTCGTGCTGCTCGACCCGGACGACCGAATTCTGCTGATGCACGGGTACGAGCCCGGCGACCCCGCGAACGACTGGTGGTTCACGCCCGGCGGCGGCCTGGAGGGCGACGAGACGCGGCAGGAGGCCGCTCTGCGCGAGCTGGCCGAGGAGACCGGCATCACAGAGGTGGAACTCGGGCCGGTTCTCTGGCGCCGTACCTGCTCCTTTCCGTTCGACGGGCGGCGCTGGGACCAGGACGAGTGGTACTTCCTGGCACGTACGGCGCAGACGGAGACGACCGTCGAGGGGCAGACGGAGCTGGAGCGGCGCAGTGTCGCGGAGCTGAGGTGGTGGACCTCCGCCGAACTGTCGACGGCGCGTGAGACGGTGTATCCGACCAGGCTCGCCGGGCTGCTGCGCACGCTGCTCGACGAGGGTCCTCCGGGTGCACCGGTGCTTCTCGCCTCTGAAATCGTCTAGGGGCGCACGGGGCCGGAGCACAATAGGGGGACGTACGGCTGAAGGGGAACATGCCATGAGCGCCGAGGACCTCGAAAAGTACGAGACCGAGATGGAGCTGAAGCTCTACCGGGAGTACCGCGATGTCGTCGGTCTTTTCAAATACGTGATCGAGACCGAACGACGCTTTTATCTCACCAACGACTACGAGATGCAGGTGCACTCGGTGCAGGGCGAGGTCTTCTTCGAGGTCTCGATGGCGGACGCGTGGGTCTGGGACATGTACCGGCCGGCCAGGTTCGTCAAGCAGGTGAGAGTGCTCACGTTCAAGGACGTGAACATCGAGGAGCTGAACAAGAGCGACCTGGAGCTGCCGAGCGGCTGAAGCGGATGAACGGGGTGTGTGGCTGAGCGGGCGTGTGGCTGAGCGGTCCCGGTGCTCTCGGGGGTGTGGGTGGGCTCCGAGGTGCGCGGGGTTGGCGTGCTTCCTGAGGCTCGTGTGATTCGTGGGGCGCTGGTGGGTGACGGAGTTATCCACAACCGGTGAGTTGTCCACCAAGATCCACTCGCGAGGAAGCTTCGCCTCAGAGTCGGTGCCGGAGGTGGTGCCGACATGAACGCGACGGGGGCACTCGGGCGGTACGGCGAAGGGCTGGCCGCGCGGCGGCTGGCAGCGGCGGGGATGACGGTGCTGGACCGCAACTGGCGGTGCGGCAGGACGGGCGAGATCGATATCGTCGCCCGCGACGGGGACGTGCTGGTCGTCTGTGAGGTGAAGACCCGTCGGCAAGGCTCTTTCGAGCATCCGATGGCGGCCGTCACACCGGTGAAGATGGACCGGCTGAGGCGCCTCGCGGCCTGCTGGCTGGAGGCGTCCGGCGGACCGCCCCCGGGCGGCGTGCGGATCGACCTGATCGGGGTGGTCCTGCCCAGACGCGGCGCTCCCGTGGTCGAGCACGCCCGAGGGGTGGCCTGATGGGATTCGCGCGTGCGTGTTCGGTCGCGCTGGTGGGTGTCGAGGGTGTGGTGGTGGAGGTCCAGGCGGATCTCGAACCTGGCGTGGCGGCCTTCACCCTGGTCGGGCTGCCCGACAAGAGCCTCTCGGAGAGCCGGGACCGGGTCAGGGCGGCCGTCGTGAATTCCGGCGCGGAATGGCCGCAGAAGAAGCTCACGGTGGGGCTCAGCCCCGCCTCCGTACCTAAGAGCGGGTCCGGATTCGATCTCGCAGTCGCCGTATCGGTGCTGGGAGCGGCCGAGCGTATCGAGCCTCGGGCCATCGCCGATCTGGTGCTGATCGGGGAGTTGGGGCTCGACGGCAGGGTCCGTCCGGTACGAGGCATCCTCCCGGCCGTCCTCGCGGCGGCGGAGGCCGGCTATCGCCAGGTGGTCGTTCCGGAGCAGACGGCGGGAGAGGCGTCGCTGGTTCCGGGAGTGTCCGTGCTCGGTGTACGGACACTGCGCCAGCTCATCGCCGTACTGACCGGCGAACCGGTGCCCGACGAGCCGACGGTCGTCGAGGACGGCCGCCCCGATCCCATGCTCGCCGGTCTGATGGTCCCCGGTGCCGGAGTGGGGACGGGACTGGCCCCCGGCTTCGGGCAGAGCGGCACGCACTGCCCGGACCTCGCCGACGTGGCCGGGCAGCAGGGAGCGCGTACAGCTCTGGAGGTCTCCGCGGCGGGCGGACACCACCTTCTCCTTCAGGGCCCGCCCGGAGCTGGCAAGACGATGCTGGCCGAGCGGCTGCCCGCGCTGCTGCCGCCACTGACGCGACAGGAGTCCGTGGAGGTCACGGCGGTGCACTCGGTCGCCGGGATCCTGCCGCCCGGCGAGCCGCTCGTCCGTACGGCGCCCTACTGCGCTCCGCACCACTCGGCGACCATGCAGTCCCTCGTCGGAGGCGGCAACGGGCTGGCGAGACCGGGAGCGGTGTCCTTGGCACACAAGGGTGTGCTCTTTTTGGACGAGGCGCCGGAATTCTCGGGCAAGGCGCTCGACGCGCTGCGCCAGCCCCTCGAATCGGGACAGGTGGTCATCGCGCGCAGCGCCGGAGTCGTACGGCTGCCCGCCCGCTTCCTGATGGTGCTCGCCGCCAACCCCTGCCCCTGTGGGCGGCACACGCTGCACGGCGCCGGGTGCGAGTGTCCGCCCTCGGCGATCCGTCGCTACCAGTCGCGTCTCTCCGGTCCACTGCTCGACCGGGTCGACCTGCGGGTGGAGGTCCAGCCCGTGCACCGTGCCGACCTCATGGGACAGGGTGGCCGGGGGGAGACCACGGCGGTCGTCGCCGACCGGATCAGGGAGGCGCGGCTGCGGTCGGCGGAGCGCCTCGCGGGGACGCCATGGGCGGTCAACAGCGAAGTGCCCGGTCACGAACTGCGTACCCGGTGGCTCACCGTGCCCGGCGCACTCGACGCGGCCGAGCGCGACCTCGAACGGGGACTCCTCACGGCTCGCGGCCTGGACCGGGTGCTGCGCGTCGCGTGGACCGTCGCGGACCTCGCCGGGCGGGATCGTCCCGACGGACGGGACGTGGGCCTCGCGCTGGAGCTCCGTACCGGCATCGCACGCGGGGTCGGGGCCACGATCGGCGGTCTGTCATGACCTGGGGAAGCGAGGGCGACGAGCGACTGGCACGGGCCGCCCTGACACGTGTGATCGAGCCGGGTGACGAGAACGGCGGGCGGTGGCTGCACAAGTACGGCGCCCGGGGGCTGATGGACCTCCTCACCTCGCCCGAGGACCCCGACGACGAACCGCTGAGCGATGTGGGTCCACGGCGCATCCGCGGACTACGGGCGCGCGCCGCGGCAGCCGCGCCCGAACGCGATCTGGCCGCTATCGCCGATATCGGCGGCCGGTTCGTCTGCCCCGGCGACCAGGAGTGGCCGACCCAGCTCGACGACCTGGGTACGGCGCGCCCCATCGGGCTCTGGGTACGAGGCAGGCCCGATCTGAGGCTCTGGGCCCTGCGCTCCGTCGCCGTCGTCGGGGCCAGGGCCTGCACGCCGTACGGAGCCCACATGGCGGCGAGCATCGCATCGGGACTGGCCGAGCGGGGCTGGGTGGTGACGTCCGGCGCGGCGTACGGAGTCGACGGAGCCGCCCACCGCGGAGCGCTCGCCTCCGACGGCGCGACCGTGGCCGTCCTGGCGTGCGGCGTGGATGTCGTCTATCCGCCCGGACACGCGGAACTGGTGCGGCGCATCGCCGAACAGGGGCTGGTCGTGGGGGAGCTGGCACCCGGTGATCATCCGACCCGCAGCAGGTTCATCCTGCGTAACCGCGTGATCGCGGCACTCACCCGGGGGACGGTCGTGGTGGAGGCCGAGTACCGCAGCGGTTCACTGGTCACCGCGCGCGGTGCGCAGCGGCTCGGGCGGTTCACCATGGGGGTGCCGGGTCCCGCGACGAGCGGGCTCTCCGCCGGGGTGCACGAACTGCTGCGAGGCGAGGGCGTGCTGGTCACGGACGCCGCCGAAGTGGTCGAGCTGGTGGGAGACATGGGGGACCTCGCACCTGTCAGGCGTGGTCCCGTCCTGGCCAGGGATCTGCTCGATCCCCTTGGCAGACGGATCCTTGACGCGCTGCCCGCACGAGGCGCGCTCGGCGGGCGGGACATCGCACGGGAGAGCGCGACGACGGCCGACGAGGCTCTCGGCAAGCTGTACGAACTTCACTCGCTCGGGTTCGTCGAACGGCACGGTGAAGGCTGGCAGTTGACGCCCCGGACGACACGGGGCGGCGGTACGCGGCGAGCCGGTCCTTGACCTGGGGCATTCGGGTGAAAAGGTGAGGCAGATGACCATCGCAGTTCTCCCGGCGGCGCCCCTGCGGCCGATACGCGCGGTGTCGGCGCCGGATCGCGGAATCTCGGCGGCGGCCGACAGCACCTGTCCGGACAGGCACTAGCCTCACCCTCCTCGCGCACCGCGACCACACTGTCACGCTACGCTCACCAGGATTCCGGCCCAGACACACCTCCCCTCACTTCACGGCAGAACGGCTCAAGGCGACGCATGCCCCAGCACACCTCCGGGTCCGACCGTGCGGCGGCACCCCCCGTGGTGCCCCCCGCGGCCCGCGGCGAAGTGCGACCCTCCGCCCCCTCGGCCCCTTCGGCGCTCGACACCTTGTGGCGGTCGTACAAGACCACGGGTAACGAGCGGCTGCGTGAGCAGTTGATCCTGCACTACTCGCCACTGGTGAAGTACGTCGCCGGCCGGGTGAGTGTCGGGCTGCCGTCCAACGTCGAGCAGGCGGACTTCGTCTCCTCCGGGGTCTTCGGTCTCATCGACGCGATCGAGAAGTTCGACATCGAGCGGTCGATCAAGTTCGAGACCTACGCCATCACGCGCATCCGCGGCGCGATGATCGACGAACTGCGCGCGCTGGACTGGATCCCGCGCTCCGTACGCCAGAAGGCCCGGGCCGTCGAGCGCGCCTACGCCACGCTGGAGGCGCAGCTGCGGCGTACCCCGTCGGAGACCGAGGTGGCCGCCGAGATGGGCATCGCCGTCGAGGAACTGCACGCCGTATTCAGCCAGTTGTCGCTGGCCAATGTCGTGGCGCTGGAGGAGCTGCTGCACGTCGGCGGGGAGGGGGGCGACCGGCTCAGCCTGATGGACACGTTGGAGGACACGGCGGCCGACAACCCCGTCGAGGTCGCCGAGGACCGGGAGTTGCGCCGGCTGCTCGCCCGGGCCATCAACACTCTTCCCGAGCGCGAGAAGACCGTGGTCACCCTCTACTACTACGAGGGGCTCACGCTGGCGGAGATCGGCAACGTCCTCGGCGTCACCGAGAGCCGTGTCAGCCAGATCCACACGAAGTCCGTGCTCCAGCTCCGCGCGAAACTCGCCGACGCGGGACGCTGAATCGTCACTGCCCCGCCTGCGCGAGCGGTCTCCGCCGTACAGTGGGCTCGTGCCCAGGATTCGAGCGGCCTCCGTGGCCGAGCACCGGACCATGCAGCGCGGCGCCCTGCTGGACGCCGCACGCTCCCTCCTGTCCGAAGGCGGCACGGAGGCGCTGACCTTCCCCGCCCTCGCCGAGCGCACGGGCCTCGCCAGGTCGTCGGTCTACGAGTACTTCCGCTCGCGCGCGGCCGTCGTCGAAGAGCTCTGCGCCGTCGACTTCCCGGTCTGGGCGGCCGAGATCGAGTTCGCCATGGCGGAGGCGACGACACCCGAGACCAAGATCGAAGCGTATGTACGCACGCAGTTGGGCCTGGTGGGCGACCGTCGGCACCGCGCGGTGGTCGCCATCTCCGCGAGTGAACTCGACGCGGGCGCCCGCGAGAAGATCCGCGCGGCGCACGGCGGGCTCATCGCGATGATCGTCGACGCCCTCTCGGAACTGGGCCACGAGCAGCCGCGGCTGGCCGCGATGCTGCTTCAGGGCGTGGTGGACGCCGCCGTGCGTCGGATCGAGTTGGGCGCGGCCGAGGACCCCGTGGTGATCGCCGAGGCGGCGGTGTCCATGGTGCTCCGAGGCGTACGCGGTAACTGACCCCCGTACGACTGTGCTGCCGCACCCACGCGGCAGCCGCGAGCAGGGCCGCGGCGTGCAGAGCGTCCCCTGCCGTGGCGGCGGTCTCCTCGGCCATGATCGCCACATCGTCCGGCAGCGGGGGCGAGGGAGATCCGGGCGGCGCCTGGGTGGCGGCTGGCTCGGGGACCCCGAACACCGGCAGCAGACGTGCCGGGCCGCGGTCGAGCAGGTCGTCGGGCAGTAGGGACAACGGGTCGAGATAGGTCTCACCCCGCAGCAGACCCCAGTGCAGACATCCGCCCGCGCAGTGGAACGGTCCAGGCCCGAGAACGGCGACGACCTGGCCCGCCGCCACCTCGTCGCCCTCGGCGACGACCGCGGTCACCGGTTCGTAGGTGGTCCGCAGAGGCGGCTGCCCGGAGCCGGTCAGCGTGATCGACAGGACGCCGCGGCCCGCCACCTTGCCGGTGAAGGACACCCTGCCGGGTGCGGCGGCGCGGACGAGAGTGCCCGGAGGCGCGGCGAGGTCGACGCCGCGGTGGCCGGGGCCGTACGGGGAGGCGGGCGGTTCCCATCCTCGTAGGAGGACCGGTCGCCGTCCCACCGGCCAGGCCCGGTCGCCGCTCACGCCGGTGCGGGGCCCGGTGGCCGTAGGGGTGTTCGCTGCGGCGCCCGTGGCAGCGCTCGGAGTCGCCACGGGCGCCTCCTCGGCCGTGTCGGCGCCCGCGCTCGCCTCCTCGTTGTCCGCGGCCCGCGCTTGGGGCGAGGGGCCGAACAGGACGGCCGCCATCACCCCGGCGAGCGCGGCGACGCCGGCGGAGACGCACAGAGAGATGACCCCCCGCCGCCGACGACGACCGGGGCGGGCGGAGGCATGGATGAGCAGTTCGTGGACAGTGATCATGTCGTCCACGCTGCCGCACTCCGCGGATCCATGTGGATCATGCTCGGATTCTGTGGATAACCGGCCCATTGTGCATAACTCCGTCACCCCCGCACTCCGTCGCCGGGCACTGTGCGGGTCCCGTACACTTCCTGTGGCGATCCGGGTCACCGGATCGACTTCGCACGCCCCGCCGCCGGCCTCTTCGCCGGTGCCCGCGCTTCTCGGTCCCTCGTGGCAAAGCGTTCCGGGGCGTCAGGCGCGTCCGCCGTCCGGCGGACACGACAACCGAGTACCTCAAGGAGTACGGCCATGGCCGTCGTCACGATGCGGGAGCTGCTGGAAAGCGGCGTCCACTTCGGTCACCAGACCCGTCGCTGGAACCCGAAGATGAAGCGCTTCATCTTCACGGAGCGCAACGGCATCTACATCATCGACCTGCTCCAGTCGCTGTCGTACATCGACCGCGCCTACGAGTTCGTCAAGGAGACCGTCGCCCACGGCGGCTCCATCATGTTCGTCGGTACGAAGAAGCAGGCGCAGGAAGCCATCGCCGAGCAGGCGACGCGAGTTGGCATGCCGTATGTCAACCAGCGCTGGCTGGGCGGCATGCTCACCAACTTCTCCACCGTCTACAAGCGCCTTCAGCGTCTCAAGGAGCTTGAGCAGATCGACTTCGAGGACGTGGCCGCCTCCGGCCTCACCAAGAAGGAGCTCCTGGTCCTCTCGCGCGAGAAGGCCAAGCTGGAGAAGACCCTCGGTGGTATCCGCGAAATGCAGAAGGTGCCCAGCGCCGTCTGGATCGTCGACACCAAGAAGGAGCACATCGCCGTCGGTGAGGCGCGCAAGCTCCACATCCCGGTCGTCGCGATCCTCGACACCAACTGCGACCCCGACGAGGTCGACTACAAGATCCCGGGCAACGACGACGCGATCCGCTCCGTCACCCTGCTCACCCGCGTGATCGCCGACGCCGTCGCCGAGGGCCTCATCGCCCGCTCCGGCGCCGCCACCGGCGACTCCAAGCCGGGCGAGAAGGCCGCCGGTGAACCTCTCGCCGAGTGGGAGCGTGACCTCCTCGAAGGCGACAAGAAGAGCGACGCCGAGAAGCCCGCGGACGCCGCCGAGGCGCCTGCCGACGTCCAGACCTCCGCCGAGACGGCGAAGGTCGCCGACGCCGAGCAGGCCGACGAGGCCGCCGCTCCGGCCGAGGCCCCCGCTGCCGAGGTCGCCGAGGCTCCGGCCACCGAGGCTCCGGCCGCGGACGCCGACAAGGCCTGACCTCAAAGGTTCGGTTGCTGACGGCGGGGGCCACGGGCCCCCGCCGTCAACCCGTAGATCTTCGACTTCCGAGAGAGACTTACAGACATGGCGAACTACACCGCCGCTGACGTCAAGAAGCTCCGCGAGCTCACCGGCGCCGGCATGATGGACTGCAAGAAGGCCTTGGTCGAGGCCGACGGCGATGTCGACAAGGCCGTCGAGGTACTTCGCGTCAAGGGCCAGAAGGGCGTCGCCAAGCGCGAGAGCCGCAGCGCGGAGAACGGCGCTGTCGTCTCCCTCGTCTCCGACGACAACACCTCCGGTGTTCTGCTGGAGCTGAAGTGCGAGACGGACTTCGTCGCGAAGGGTGACAAGTTCCTGGCCGCCGCCAACGCGCTCGCCGCGCACGTGGCTTCGACCAGCCCCGCCGACATCGACGTCCTGCGTGCCTCCGAGATCGAGCCCGGCAAGACCGTCCAGGCCTTCGTCGACGAGGCCAACGCCAACCTCGGCGAGAAGATCGTCCTGGACCGCTTCGCGCAGTTCCAGGGCGACGGCAGCTTCGTCGGCACGTACATGCACCGCACCATGCCCGACCTCCCGCCGCAGGTCGGTGTCCTGGTCGAGCTGGACAAGGGCAGCGCCGACGACGCCACGGCGGCCACCGTCGCCAAGGACGTCGCCCAGCACATCGCCGCCTTCGCGCCGAAGTACCTCACCCGTGAGGACGTTCCGGCGGACGTCGTCGAGAACGAGCGCCGCGTTGCCGAGGCCACCTCTCGCGAGGAGGGCAAGCCCGAGGCCGCGCTGCCCAAGATCGTCGAGGGTCGTGTCAACGGCTTCTTCAAGGAGGTCACCCTCCTCGACCAGCCGTTCGCGAAGGACAACAAGAAGTCCGTCAAGAAGGTCCTGGACGAGGCCGGTGTCACGCTGAAGCGCTTCGCGCGCATCCGCGTCGGCGCCTGACGTTCCGGACACCGTCCCTGGACCGAGCGTCCGGGACAGCGCAGTCGTACGCGATCGACGGTGGACCCCGCTAGGGTCTACTGCAGCCGCCGGCCGAACACGCGCCGGACGGCCGCAGATCTGACGAGGAGGCCATTGCCGCTAGGGACACAGACCCATCGGCAATGGCCTTCTTCGTATGTGCACGAGGAGATCCCCATGAACAAGGGCGCGGACGCCTCCCAGTCCACCGACGACAACGGCGACCCCGGCAAGAAGGTCGGGCGCTTCATGCTGAAACTGTCCGGTGAGGCGTTCGCCGGCGGGGGAGGGCTCGGCGTCGACCCCGACGTCGTACACGCCATCGCCCGCGAGATCGCCGCCGTCGTACGGGACGGGGCGGAGATCGCCATCGTCATCGGCGGAGGCAACTTCTTCCGCGGCGCCGAACTGCAACAGCGCGGCATGGACCGGGCCCGCTCCGACTACATGGGCATGCTCGGTACGGTCATGAACTGCTTGGCCCTCCAGGACTTCCTGGAGAAGGAAGGCATCGACTCCCGCGTCCAGACCGCCATCACCATGGGCCAGGTCGCCGAGCCGTACATCCCGCTGCGCGCCGTACGGCACCTGGAGAAGGGCCGCGTCGTCATCTTCGGCGCCGGCATGGGGATGCCCTACTTCTCCACCGACACCACCGCCGCCCAGCGCGCCTTGGAGATCGACGCCGAAGCGCTGCTGATGGGCAAGAACGGTGTGGACGGGGTCTACGACTCCGACCCCAAGACCAACCCCGACGCGGTGAAGTTCGACGCGCTGGAGTACGGCGAGGTGATCACCCGCAACCTCAAGGTCGCCGACGCCACCGCCGTCACTCTCTGCCGCGACAACGCGCTGCCGATCCTGGTCTTCGAACTCCTCACGGAGGGCAATATCGCGCGCGCCGTCAAGGGTGAGAAGATCGGCACGCTCGTGAGCGACCAGGGCACCCGGGCCTGAACTCGGGCTGCCCCGCACGGGGATGGACAAAGCCCTGCCGGTCGGACACCGTGCAGGAAGAAGACGCGACGCAGGTTCCGCCGGCCCTGTTAGCACCGGGCCCACTCAAGACACGCAGGAGCAAGTGGTGATCGAAGAGACCCTCCTCGAAGCAGAGGAGAAGATGGAGAAGGCCGTCCTGGTCGCCAAGGACGACTTCGCCGCGATCCGCACCGGTCGTGCGCACCCGGCGATGTTCAACAAGATCGTGGCGGACTACTACGGTGCCCTGACCCCGATCAACCAGTTGGCCTCGTTCTCGGTGCCCGAGCCGCGCATGGCCGTGGTGACCCCGTTCGACAAGAGCGCGCTGCGCAACATCGAGCAGGCCATCCGCGACTCCGACCTCGGAGTCAACCCGAGCAACGACGGAAACATCATCCGCGTGGTGTTCCCGGAGCTCACGCAGGACCGCCGCAAGGAGTTCATCAAGGTCGCCAAGACCAAGGCGGAGGACTCGAAGATCTCGATCCGCTCCGTGCGCCGCAAGGCCAAGGAGACGATCGACAAGCTCATCAAGGACGGTGAGGTCGGCGAGGACGAGGGCCGCCGCGCCGAGAAAGAGCTCGACGACACCACGGCGAAGTACGTCGCCCAGGTCGACGAGCTGCTCAAGCACAAGGAAGCCGAGCTGCTCGAGGTCTGATGAACGACTCTTCCTGGGGGGCCCCGCCCGCTGCCGGCTACTGGGGACCGCCTGACCAGGGGGCTGCCCCGGCGGGTCCCGCATACGATGAGCTGGACGCACAGCAGACTCGGCCCATGCCCATCGTGCCCGACGTACCCGCGAGCGGCGGGGCCCAGGATGACGACCGGGGGGCTGCTCGGCCGGGCGGCCCCCTGTTCCGTGACGAAACGCCGCAGGAGCCCATGTCCGCCCCTCCGCCACCTCCGCCGAAGAAGCGGGCAGGCCGCGATCTCCGAGCGGCCATAGGGGTCGGTGTGGGGCTCGGCGCGGTGATCGTGGTGTCCCTCTTCATCGTGAAGGCCGTCTTCATCGGCGTGATAGTGGTCGCGGTGGTCGTCGGGCTCTGGGAGTTGACCTCCCGGCTCGACGAGAAGAAGGGCATCAAGGCGCCGCTCGTCCCGCTCGCGGTCGGTGGCGCCGCGATGGTCGTCGCCGGGTACGTACGGGGCGCGGAGGGCGCCTGGGTCGCCACGGCGCTCACCGCGCTCGCCGTGCTCGCCTGGCGCATGACGGAGCGGCCGGAGGGCTATCTCAAGGACGTGACGGCGGGCGTCTTCGCGACGTTCTACGTACCCTTCCTGGCGACGTTCGTCGCGATGATGCTCACGGCGGACGACGGCGCCCAGCGTGTGCTCACCTTCCTGGTGCTGACCATCGTCAGTGACACCGGTGCGTACGCGATCGGCTGGCGGTTCGGCAGCCACAAGCTGGCGCCGCGCATCAGTCCCGGCAAGACGCGGGAGGGTCTGCTCGGCGCCGTGGGATTCGCCATGGTGGCCGGCGCGCTGTGCATGCAGTTCCTCGTCGACGACGGCACCTGGTGGCAGGGGCTGCTGCTCGGTCTCGCCGTGGCGGCCAGTGCCACGCTCGGCGACCTGGGCGAGTCGATGATCAAGAGGGATCTCGGGATCAAGGACATGGGCACGCTGCTGCCCGGTCACGGCGGCATCATGGACCGCCTCGACTCGCTCCTGCCGACGGCCCCGGTGGTGTGGCTGCTGCTGGTGGTGTTCGTCGGCTCGGGCTGAGCCGTATCCGTACCGGTTACCCTGGTAAGGCCCGCCGTCCCGTACGGCGGGCCTTACTGCGCTCCGCGGTCGCGGGGCCCGTCACATGAGGTCTCCTGGCACCGGCAGTGTGCCCATGTCCCTCCCGCAGCCGGCGGGGAACACCGGCCTCGTCGTACCGAGGAGAGAAAAGCTCATGGCTCCGCCCAATCCCGGAGAGCTCACGTTTGTCGCGCCCCGTGGCGCCAAGAAGCCGCCGAGGCATCTCGCCGACCTCACGCCGGAGGAACGGCGCGAGGCCGTGGCGGCACTCGGCGAGAAGGCGTTCCGCGCCAAGCAGCTGTCGCAGCACTACTTCGCGCGGTACGCCCACGACCCCGCCCAGTGGACGGACATCCCGGCCGGCGCGCGCGAGAAGCTCGCCACCGAGCTGCTTCCCGACCTGATGTCCGTGGTGCGTCACATCTCCTGCGACGACGACACCACCCGTAAGACGCTGTGGCGGCTCCACGACGGCACACTCGTTGAGTCCGTCCTGATGCGCTACCCGGACCGGGTCACCATGTGCATCTCCTCGCAGGCGGGCTGCGGCATGAACTGCCCGTTCTGCGCCACGGGGCAGGCCGGTCTCGACCGCAACCTGTCCACGGCCGAGATCGTGCACCAGATCGTGGACGGCATGCGCGCGCTGCGCGACGGCGAGGTCCCCGGCGGCCCCGCCCGGCTGTCCAACATCGTCTTCATGGGCATGGGCGAACCGCTCGCCAACTACCGCCGCGTCGTCGGGGCGATCCGCCGGCTGACCGACCCCGAGCCCGACGGTCTCGGCCTCTCGCAGCGCGGAATCACCGTCTCGACGGTGGGTCTGGTGCCCGCGATGCTGCGATTCGCCGACGAGGGCTTCAAATGCCGCCTCGCCGTGTCGCTGCACGCGCCCGACGACGAACTGCGGGACACCCTGGTGCCGGTCAACACCCGTTGGAAGGTGCGGGAGGTCCTGGACGCCGCCTGGGAGTACGCCGAGAAGTCGGGCCGCCGGATCTCCATCGAGTACGCCATGATCCGCGACATCAACGACCAGGCGTGGCGGGGCGATCTGCTGGGCCGGCTGCTCAAGGGCAAGCGGGTGCACGTCAACCTGATCCCGCTCAACCCGACGCCCGGCTCCAAGTGGACGGCTTCGCGCCCTGAGGACGAGAAGGCGTTCGTCGAGGCCGTCGCCTCCCACGGGGTGCCGGTGACGGTGCGCGACACCCGCGGTCAGGAGATCGACGGGGCGTGCGGTCAACTGGCGGCGACGGAGCGCTGAGCGCGGCGAAGGGGCCCCGTCGGGGCCCATGTACGCTGGGTTCGAACGAATTACATATTCCGACAGGGGAGCGCCACAGCGCTGAGAGTGCGGCAGAGGCTTGAGAAGAGCCTCACGGTCGCAGACCCTCTGAACCTCGCCCAGGTCATTCTGGGTAGGAAGTTCGGTCATCACTCAAGCTGTTGCGCCCTGCCCTGCGCCGGTCCGCCGGCGCGGGGCAGGGCCGCGTCTTCTCCTGGACATCCCAGGAGGATTTCAGTGCGTACCACGAAGAAGATGGCGGCCGGCGCCGTCGCCGCCGCCCTGGGAGTCTCCGCGCTCGCCGCGTGCGGCGGGTCCGAGGACTCCACGGCGTCGGACGGGGCCGGATCCAAGAGCGTGACGCTCGTCGCCCACGACTCCTTCGCCGCCTCGGACTCCGTACTGAAGGAGTTCACCAAGCAGACGGGCTACACCGTCAAGGTGCTCAAGAGCGGCGAAGCCGGCGAGGCGCTCAACAAGGAGATCCTCACGAAGGGTTCGCCGCAGGGCGACGTCTTCTTCGGCGTCGACAACACCCTGCTCTCCCGTGCTCTCGACAACGGCCTGTTCACGCCGTACGAGGCGAAGGGGCTCGACCAGGTCCGCGCGGACGTACGGCTCGACGACGCCGAGCATCGAGTCACCCCCGTCGACACCGGCGACATCTGCGTCAACTACGACAAGAAGTACTTCGCCGACAAGAAACTCGCCCCACCGGAGTCCTTCGCGGACCTCGCGAAGCCCGCCTACAAGGATCTCCTCGTCGTCGAGAACGCCGAGCAGTCCTCGCCGGGCCTCGGCTTCCTTCTCGGCACCGTCGCCGCGTACGGGGACGACGGTTGGCAGGACTACTGGAAGAAGCTCAAGGCCAACGGCGTCCAGGTCGTGGACAGCTGGGAGCAGGCCTACAACGAGGACTTCTCCGGCTCTGCGGGCGGCAAGAAGGCGAAGGCGGAGCGTCCCCTCGTCGTCTCCTACGCCTCAAGTCCGCCCGTCGAGGTCCTGTACGCCGACCCGCAGCCCAAGGAGGCGCCGACCGGCGTCGCCGCGGGTACCTGCTTCCGGCAGATCGAGTTCGCCGGCCTGCTCCAAGGGGCGAAGAACGAAGCGGGCGGCAAGGCCCTCCTGGACTTCCTGGTGAGCAAGACGTTCCAGGAGGACATGCCGCTCAACATGTTCGTCAATCCGGTCGTCGAGGGTGCGAAGCTGCCCGCGCTCTTCACCGAGCACGGCGCCGTCGTCGACAACCCGGAGACCGTGGCCCCGGAGAAGATAGCCAAGAACCGTGACGAGTGGATCCAGTCGTGGTCCTCACTCGTCGTCAAGTAGGCACGGAGGCCGCCCCGAAGGGCGAGAAGTCCACGCATACGGGTGCGGCCACCGCCGGCCCGCCCGCCGGGGGACGGGGCGCGGAAGCGGGACGTGCGGCCCGCGTCGTACGGCGCCGGGCGAGCGCCGTACGCCTCTGCCTCATGGCGGTGCCCGTCGCCTTCTTCGCGGTCTTCTTCGCCTACCCCGTCGCCGCGATCGTCGGCCGCGGGCTGAAGACGGAGGGCTCCTGGCACTGGGGCAGGTTCGGCGACGTGCTGAGCCGGCCCGACATCGGACAGGTGCTCTGGTTCACGACGTGGCAGGCCGCGGTCTCCACGGCCCTCACCCTGCTGATCGCGCTCCCTGGTGCGTACGTCTTCGCACGCTTCGACTTCCCCGGCAAACAGCTCCTGCGCGCCATTGTCACGGTGCCGTTCGTCCTGCCCACCGTCGTCGTCGGCACGGCGTTCCTCGCGCTGCTGGGGCGCGGTGGGCTGCTCGACGAACTGTGGGGCGTGCGGGCCGACACCACGGTGTGGGCGATCCTCCTGGCGCACGTCTTCTTCAACTACGCGGTGGTCGTCCGCACCGTTGGTGGCCTCTGGGCCCAACTCGACCCACGCCAGGAGGAGGCCGCTCGGGTGCTCGGCGCCGGGCGGCTGGCGGCGTGGTGGCGGGTCACGCTGCCCGCCCTCGGCCCCGCCGTCGCCGCCGCCGCGCTGATGGTCTTCCTCTTCACCTTCACCTCCTTCGGCATCGTCCAGATCCTGGGCGGTCCGGCCTACTCCACCCTGGAGGTGGAGATCTACCGGCAGACCGCGCAGCTGCTGGATCTGCCGACCGCCGCCGTTCTGACGATGGTGCAATTCGGCGCTGTCGGCGCGGTCCTGGCGTTGCACGCCTGGACCGTACGGAGGCGGGAGACCGCCCTGAAACTGGTCGACCCCGCGCAGATGGTGCGCAGGCCGCGAGGAGCCGGTCAGTGGGCGCTGCTCGCCGGTGTGCTGGGCACCGTCCTCCTCCTGATTCTGCTGCCCCTCGGAGTGCTGATCGAGCGATCACTCGACGGCCCCGCCGGATACGGCTTCGACTACTACCGGGCGCTCCGTTCGGTGGAGGCGAGCGGAGGGACGTTCCTCGTACCGCCGCTGGAAGCGGTGTGGAACTCGCTGCGCTACGCCCTGATGGCGACCGTCATCGCCCTGATCGTGGGCGGACTGGCGGCTGCGGCGCTCACCCGCCGGGCGGGGCGCCTCGCACGGGGCTTCGACGCCCTGCTGATGCTCCCCTTGGGCGTCTCGGCGGTGACCGTCGGCTTCGGGTTCCTGATCACGTTGGACAAACCGCCGCTGGACCTGCGGGCGTCGTGGATCCTCGTACCGCTCGCCCAGGCGTTGGTGGGGGTCCCCTTCGTCGTACGGATCATGCTTCCCGTACTGCGCGCCGTGGACGGGCGGCTGCGCGAGGCCGCCGCCGTTCTCGGGGCGTCGCCGTTGCGGGCGTGGCGGGAGGTGGATCTGCCGATGGTGCGGCGAGCGGTGCTGGTGGCCGCAGGATTCGCCTTCGCCGTCTCGCTCGGCGAGTTCGGTGCCACGGTCTTCATCGCGAGGCCGGACCGGCCGACTCTGCCGGTGGCCGTCGCTCGACTGCTGGGGCGGCCCGGTGACCTCAACTACGGGCAGGCGATGGCGTTGAGCACGGTGCTGATGCTGGTGTGCGCCGTGTCGCTGCTGGTGCTTGAACGTATCCGTACCGACCGCTCCGGAGAATTCTGATGGCCCTGCTCACTCTTGAGGACGTGACCGTACGGTTCGGGCGGCGTACGGCGCTCAACGCCGTGGATCTGCGGATCGCCGAGCAGGAGATCGTCTGCGTTCTGGGGCCGAGCGGCAGTGGCAAGTCCACCTTGCTGCGTGTCGTCGCCGGCCTTCAACCGCCGGACACGGGGCGGGTGTTGCTGGAAGGCACCGACCAGGCGGGTGTGCCGGTGCACCGGCGCGGCGTCGGACTGATGTTCCAGGATCACCAGCTCTTTCCGCAGCGCGACGTCGGTGGCAACGTCGCCTTCGGTCTGCGCATGCGCGGCGAGCCACGGGGCGAACAGCGGCGACGTGTCACCGAGTTGCTCGACCTCGTCGGCCTGCCTGGCGCCGAGCGCCGCGCCGTCGGCGCGCTGTCCGGCGGTGAGCAGCAGCGCGTGGCACTGGCACGGGCGCTCGCCCCCCGGCCCCGGTTGCTCATGCTCGACGAACCGCTCGGCCAGCTCGACCGGAGTCTGCGCGAGCGACTGGTCGTGGAACTGCGCGGCGTGTTCACGGAGTTGGGTACGACAGTGCTCGCCGTCACGCACGACCAGGGCGAAGCCTTCGCGCTCGCCGACCGCGTCGTGGTGATGCGTGACGGACAGGTGGCGCAGACCGGCACACCGCTGGAGGTCTGGCAGCGCCCGGCCTCCACGTTTGTGGCGCGCTTCCTGGGCTTCGACAACGTGGTGCCGGCCACCGTCCGCGGTGACGTCGCCGATACGCCCTGGGGAAAGGTCCCCGTGCCCGCCGGTTCGGCGCAGGGTTCGCGGGCTCTGCTCGTACGTCCTGTGGGGGTACGGCTCGGCCCGCCCGAGGACGGGCTGCGGTGCACCGTCGGGGCGCGTACGTTCCGCGGCAGCCACGTCGCCGTCCTGTTGCGCCCCGCCGACGGTCCCGAGCTGGAGGCGGAGTGCGCGCTCCGCGACGTCCCCGACCAGGGTGCGAAGGTCGGTGTCTCCTTCGCGGCCGAGGACGTCGTGGTGCTGGACGACAGGGAACCGGAGTCGGCCGACGCCGACAAGGACGCTACCGAGGCCGTGGCCTCAACGGGTGACAACAGGGCGGACTGACGAGACGCCCCCCCTCGCGGCCTACAGGTCAGGCGGAGAGCCGCGCCAGGGCCTCCGGAGCCTCGGCCACCGAGTCGACGAGCGCGATACGGGATTCCATCGAGCGCTCCCGCGCCAGCGCCGTGAGCAGCGGCCAGGCGGGCAGCTTCTCGGTCCAGTGCGCGCGGTCGACGAGGACCATCGGCGTCGGTTCGCCGCGTGACTCGTAGTAGTTCGGCGTCGCGTTGTCAAAGACCTCCTGGACGGTGCCCGCGGCGCCGGGCAGGAAGACGACGCCGGCGTTGCAGCGGGCGAGCAGACCGTCCTCGCGGGTCGCGTTGGCGAAGTATTTCGCGATGTGCCCGGCGAAGGCGTTCGGCGGCTCGTGGCCGTAGAACCAGGTGGGAATTCCGACCGACCCGGCGCCCCCGGGCCAGCGGCCCCGTACCTCGAACGCGGCGCGCGCCCAGTCGGAGATCGAGGGGCTGAACGACGGGGTCTTGGCAAGGATTTCGAGGGCCTCGTCCAGCATCTCGTCGGGGTGCGGGGCGGCGTACGCGCCGAGATTGGCGGCCTCCATGGCGCCGGGGCCGCCGCCGGTGGCAACGGTCAGCCCCGTACGGGCCAGTTCGCGGCCGAGGCGAGCCGCCCCCGCGTAGGCGTCGGTGCCCCGTGCCATGGCGTGGCCGCCCATCACGCCGACGACCCGCGCGCCGACGAGGAGTTCGTCCAGAGCATCCGAGATCGCGTCGTCATGGACCGACCTCAACATCGAGCCGAGTATGTCGCCGTCGGCCTTGGTCCGCTGGAACCAGTCGTAGGCGAGCGCGTCCGGCGTCACTTCGTACCCGCCCTCGTCCAGCCCTTCGAAGAGATGCTCGGGCGTGTAGAGCAGCCCCCGGTAGGGGTCGAAGGGGAGGTGCGGGACGGGAGGGAAGACCAGGGCCCCGTCCGCCCGTATCTTCGCCGCGGCGTCCGGGGCCATCGGGCAGCCGAGGAAGACGGTTTCGGAGGTGTCGGTGGACAGCAGGGCGAGCGTACGGCCCGTCAGATCGACCGACTGGACCCGGTAGCCGCTGAGTGTCCCGCCCAGGATCACCTGGTCGAACTCGTCGAGGGTCTCGATCTCGCGGTCCAGGCCGTCCGCCCGGTGCTCCCACGGCCCCTGGAGGCCCTGCGCCGCTGCTTGTTGTGCGTCATGTGCGTCGTGTGCCTCGCCGTTCGCCATGCGGACACGATAGGCCCCTCGTACGGGAGGGGAACGGGAGTCCCGGAAGGCGGACGGCTCAGCCGGTGAGCGGTACGGCGGCCAGGGCGGCGATCACCCATGTGAGCGGTCCGAAAACGGCGAGCAGCGCGCCGGCCCGCAGCGCGGCGGCAGTTCGCAGGAGCCCCGTGGGGGCGCCCACCCGTACCAGCGCCGCCGTCGTGTCGGTGCGGGCGTGTTTGGCCTCCAGCACCGCCGTCAGCAGCGTCGCGACGGTGCAGCCCACGACGAGCGTGGCCCCGAGGCCGGTGAGTGGTCCGAAGGGACGCGGGTCACCGGGGCCGTACAGCGCCGCGGCGGCGAACCCGCCGGAGATCACCGCGCAGACCACGCCCAGCGGGCGGCCGATCCGTACCGCCTCGTCCATCAGGACGCGCCCCGCGAGCAGCCGGGTCGCGCCGGGTCGCAGCATCTGGAGGAGCCGGCCGCAGAGGTGCGCGATACCGGGGCCCGCCAGGGCCAGGCCGAGCGCCGTCAGCGACCAGCCGGCCAGCACCCCCGCCGGGCTGCCCTCGAAACGCCCCGGCAGCGGTAGCGGCGCCTCCGAGCCGCCTCGGCTCGCGTAGGTCTCGACCGCGAGGCCGGCCGCGGTGAGAGCCACGCCCCAAGGGAGCCCCGACGGGGCGGGCTTGGGCGTCACGGGGCGCTCGGGATCGCTCTGGTCGGCCGGCCCCGCCTTGCGCGGACGCAGGGCGAGTCCGGTGGCCACGGTGCCGAGGACCGGTACGACGGTGAGCAGCGTGAGGACGGCGGCCAGCGGCAACGGCTGCCCGGCGCCGAGGAGATCGGACGCGGCACCGTCGAAAGGCAGCCCCGTGAGATCACCCCGCAGATGAAGGAAGAACAGCAGCGCCACCACGCTGCCGAGCGTGCAGGACAGGGCGGTCGACGCGGCGGCCAGGGCGGTGAGCTGTGCCGGGCCGAGGCCGACGGCCGAGAGGCCGGGGCGCGGCCGGGTGCTCGGATCCGTACGGGCCACCGCGACGGCGAACTGCACCGTGGCGGCGAGCGGCAGCACGCACCACAGCAGGCGCAGCAGCGACCCGGCGGGATGGTTCATGGCCCAGCCCAGTGTGCACAGCAGGAGGAAGCCGACGCCCGCCGACGCCGCTGCGACGAGCAGTCTGCGCAGCAGGACGAGTGGGTGGCTGCCGCGGGCTAGACGGAGAGCGAGCACGCTGCCTGGCCTTCCGCCTCGGCCGGCCGCAGGGCGCCCACACGACGGCCGTCGACCAGTACGACGGTGCGGTCCGCGAGCGTCGCGACCTCGTCGTCGAGGGTGGCCAGTACGACGGTGATGCGGTGCGAGCGCGCCGCGGTGGTCAACGTGCGCAGGACCTGCGCACGGTCGGCGGCGTACAACGGCGCCGTCGGCTCGTCGGCGAAGAGTACGGCGGGCGTACTGACCAGGGCGCGGGCGACGGCGACGCGCTGGCGTTGCGACTGGAGCAGGGCGTGCGGACGCTTGCGGGCGCACACGCCGATGTCGAGCCGCTCCAGCCACTCCATGGCCGCGGCCTTCGCCGCACGGCGGGACGAGCCGCGCAGCAGCAGCGGCAGGGCGGCGTTCTCCCAGGCGTTGAGCTCCGGGACCAGGACCGGATCGGAGTCGATCCAGCCGAAACGGTCGCGTCGGAGCCGTTCGCGCAGCGCCGGGGGCATCGTGTGCACTGCGGTGCTGTTGAACCAGACCTCGCCCTGCTCCGGGACGAGCTGGCCGGCGAGACACCGCAGCAGCGTCGTCTTGCCGCTGCCGCGCGCACCGCTGACGGCGAGGATCTCGCCCTCGCGTACTCCGAGCGAGACCCCGCTGAGCGCGGGCGAGCCGTTGTGGGAGTGGTGCAGGGAACGCGCCCAGAGCACGTCGTTGTCCGGCGGGGCAACCATGGCGTACACCTCGGTTCGGATCGGGCTCGGTTCTGCGCTGACGTACCGCGCCCCGTCCGGGGGGAACGAGAGCGAAGCCGATCGGCCACTGCACCGTAAGGATCCATAACGAGGTGGGCGGACAGCACGCGGCCCGGATGGCCCCTTTGCACTCGAACGGGGGCACCCGGGCCGTCATGCGGACGACGTACGAGGCGAGGCCACAGGGCCTGTACGCCGCCCCGTGGCCCCGCCCCGTACTCCGCGATGATCAGAGCTTTGTCCAGGCCTCCGTCAGGACGGTGCGCAGGATCTGCTCGATCTCGTCGAACGTCGACTGGTCGGAGATCAGCGGCGGCGCCAGCTGGACGACCGGGTCACCGCGGTCGTCGGCGCGGCAGTACAGCCCGTTGTCGTACAGAGCCTTGGAGAGGAAGCCGTACAGGACGCGCTCCGTCTCCTCGTCCGTGAACGACTCCTTGGTGGCCTTGTCCTTGACCAGCTCGATGCCGTAGAAGAAGCCGTTGCCCCGTACGTCGCCCACTATCGGCAGGTCGTGAAGCTTGCGCAGCGTCGAGAAGAAGGCGTCCTCGTTGTCCAGCACATGCTGGTTGAGGCCCTCGCGCTCGAAGATGTCGAGGTTGGTGAGACCCACGGCGGCCGAGACCGGATGGCCACCGAAGGTGTACCCGTGCAGGAAGGTGTTGCTGCCTTCGTAGAAGGGCGCGGCGAGACGGTCGGAGATGATGCAGGCGCCGATCGGTGAGTAGCCCGACGTCATGCCCTTGGCGCAGGTGATCATGTCCGGCACGTAGCCGAACTTGTCGCAGCCGAACATCGTGCCCAGCCGGCCGAAGGCACAGATGACCTCGTCCGAGACGAGGAGCACGTCGTACTGGTCGCAGATCTCGCGGACCCGCTGGAAGTAGCCCGGCGGGGGCGGGAAGCAGCCACCCGCGTTCTGCACGGGCTCCAGGAAGACGGCGGCGACCGTGTCCGGGCCCTCGAAGAGGATCTGCTGCTCGATCTGGTCGGCGGCCCAGCGGCCGTACGCCTCCGGGTCGTCGCCGTGAAGGGGGGCGCGGTAGATGTTCGTGTTCGGCACCTTGCGGGCGCCGGGGACCAGCGGCTCGAACGGGGCCTTCAGGGCGGGCAGTCCGGTGATGGACAGCGCCCCCTGCGGCGTGCCGTGGTAGGCGACGGCGCGCGAGATGACCTTGTACTTGGTGGGCTTGCCCATCAACTTGAAGTACTGCTTGGCGAGCTTCCACGCGGTCTCTACGGCCTCGCCGCCGCCGGTGGTGAAGAAGACCTTGTTGAGGTCCCCGGGCGCGTAGTGGGCCAGCCGCTCGGCCAGCTCGATCGCCTTCGGGTGGGCGTAGGACCACACCGGGAAGAAGGCGAGTTCCTGAGCCTGCTTGTAGGCGGTCTCGGCCAACTCGTGGCGCCCGTGGCCCGCGTTGACCACGAACAGGCCGGAGAGGCCGTCCAGGTAACGCTTGCCCTTGTCGTCGTAGATGTAGGTGCCCTCACCACGCACGATGGTGGGCACGGGTGCGTTCTCGTACGACGACATGCGGGTGAAATGCATCCACAGGTGGTCGTAAGCGGTTTTGGAGAGGTCCTTGCTCACGGCTATCGGGTTCCCCACATGTAGGTCTGCTTCTTCAACTTGAGGTAGACGAAGCTCTCGGTGGAGCGCACGCCGGGGAGCGCGCGGATCCGTTTGTTGATGACGTCCAGCAGGTGGTCGTCGTCCTCGCAGACGACCTCCACCATCAGGTCGAAGGAGCCCGCGGTCATCACCACGTACTCGCACTCGTCCATTTCCGTGAGCGCGTCGGCCACGGAGTCGAGGTCGCCCTCGACGTTGATGCCGACCATCGCCTGGCGCCGGAATCCGACGGTCAGCGGGTCGGTCACGGCCACGATCTGCATGACACCTTGGTCGAGCAGCTTCTGGACGCGTTGGCGTACGGCTGCCTCGGAGAGGCCGACGGCCTTGCCGATCGCGGCGTAGGGGCGCCGTCCGTCCTCCTGAAGCTGTTCGATGATCGCGAGGGACACGGAGTCGATCGCCGGCGACGATCCGTTTCCGTGCCCGTTCCTGGGGTCCGCGCTACGACTGGCCACCGCCTCACTGTGCACCGTGACTCGTCTGTCTTGCAACCCTGAAGCGATGAAATTCGTTGTGAGCGGGTCAGAATTTGACTGAATCCGAAGTTGAGAGAGGGTAGGTCTGTCGAAAGCGTCGGCTGAACGCTTAGGGTGGGTGTCTCACCCATCGGACACATCCGGCATGACTTCTGTAAGGAGGGGTGGCAGTGACCACCGAGCTGCGCCGTCTGCGTAACTACATCAACGGGGAGTTCCAGGACGCCGCCGACGGGCGGACCATCGAGGTGGTCAACCCGGCCACGGGCGAGGCGTACGCCACGTCCCCGCTTTCCGGCCAGGCCGACGTCGACGCCGCCATGGAGGCCGCCGCCGCGGCGTTCCCCGCCTGGCGCGACGCCACTCCGGCCGAGCGTCAGAAGGTGATGCTCAAGATCGCGGACGCCTTCGAGGAGCGCGCGGAGGACCTGATCGCCGCCGAGTCGGAGAACACCGGCAAGCCGCTCGAACTGACCCGCACCGAAGAGATCCCGCCGATGGTGGACCAGATCCGGTTCTTCGCCGGTGCCGCGCGCATGCTCGAAGGCCGCTCGGCCGGCGAGTACATGGACGGTTTCACCTCCATCGTGCGGCGTGAGCCGGTGGGCGTCTGCGCGCAGGTCGCGCCGTGGAACTATCCGATGATGATGGCCGTGTGGAAGTTCGCCCCGGCGCTCGCGGCGGGCAACACCGTCGTACTGAAGCCGTCGGACACCACGCCCGCCTCCACGCTGCTGATGGCGGAGATCATCGGCGCGATCGCGCCCAAGGGTGTCTTCAACGTGATCTGCGGCGACCGCGACAGCGGGCGCACCATGGTGGAGCACGCGACGCCGGCGATGGTGTCGATCACGGGCTCGGTACGGGCCGGGATGCAGGTCGCCGAGTCCGCCTCCAGGGACGTCAAGCGCGTGCATCTGGAGCTGGGGGGCAAGGCGCCTGTCGTGGTCTTCGAGGACCTCGACAGCGAGGCCATCGCCAAGGCCGTCGAGGACATCTCGGTGGCCGGCTTCTTCAACGCCGGGCAGGACTGTACGGCGGCGTGCCGCGTCCTGGTGCACGAGTCGATCCACGACGAGTTCGTGGCCGAGCTGGCCAAGGCCGCGGCCGACACCAAGACCGGTGGTCCGGACGACGAGGACGCGCTGTACGGGCCGCTGAACAACGCCAACCAGCTGAAGCACGTCTCGGGCTTCATCGAGCGGCTGCCGGCCCACGCCAAGGTCGAGGCCGGTGGTCACCGGGTCGGCGACAAGGGGTACTTCTACGCGCCGACCGTCGTCTCGGGTCTCAAGCAGGACGACGAGATCATCCAGAACGAGGTGTTCGGGCCGGTCATCACGGTGCAGTCGTTCACGGACGAGGCGCAGGCGCTGGAGTACGCGAACGGGGTCGAGTTCGCGCTCGCCTCCTCGGTGTGGACGAAGGACCACGGGCGCGCGATGCGCATGTCCAAGAACCTGGACTTCGGCTGCGTGTGGATCAACACGCACATCCCGCTGGTGGCCGAGATGCCGCACGGCGGCTTCAAGAAGTCGGGCTACGGCAAGGACCTGTCGGCGTACGGCTTCGACGACTACACGCGGATCAAGCACGTGATGACGTCGCTCGACGCGTGAGGCGTATGAGGCGCGCGAGGTGCGCGAGGCACGCGGGGGCATGAAGCACGCGGCGGGGCGCGCGAGCCGCTGAGGCGGGTCCGCGTCGTCACCGCGGCGCGATCGGCTCGCCAACTCGCGAGTACGCCGCACGAGTTGCCTCCCCCGGGGCGGGGGGGGGGGGGGGGGGGGGGGGGGGGGGGGGGGGGGGCGGCGCCGGCCGCCCCCGCCCCCGCCCCCGCCGCCGCCCCCCCCCCCCCCGCCGCCCCCCCCCCCCCCCCCGGCACCGGGCGTACGGCGGAGAAGGAGCCGA
>NZ_JBIAHA010000043.1:0-37293 GCF_042870175.1 Streptomyces sp. NPDC006643
CGGGCCCGTGTTTCTTTTAAAAAACGGTGTTGGGGGGGGCCCCCCCGGGGGGGGGGGCCCCCCCCCCCCCCCGGGGGGGGGGGGCGGGGGGCCGGGGGCCCCCCCCCCCCCCCCGCGGCGCCTCATGCGACAGCGACCGACAACGACAGCGGACCGGTGACCGGCGAGCAGCGACTGATGCCCCGCGACCGATGACCAGCGACCGGTGACTTGTGGCCGGCGACCAGCGACCGGTGACCGAGCCTGTGTTCCGGCCGCCGCTCGGCGACATCTCCGACCCGCCGAGCACCCGAGCACCTCATCAGGACCGGGGGAGCGCCTTCCAGAAGGCGTAATGGTGGTCGGCCGCGAAGTCGGTCTGCCCGATACGGCCGGCCGCGAGCCGCTGCACGTACGGGTCGCGGGTCGTGAACTGCTTCCACCCGGGCATCCCGGGCGTGTTCAGCTGCCCGGTGCTCGCGAACCGGCTCCAGTAGGCGGTCACGGTGTCCGACAGACCGGCCTGCACGGCGTCGAGGGGCTCGAACAGGTCGTTGTCGAACAGGTAGGCCAGGTCGATCATGTGGCCGGTGCCGAGCGAGAAACTCGTCGGCCGCGGTATGCCCTTGAAGTAGGGGGCTCTGGTCTCGGCGAAGTCGTAGGCGTGGACGGAGGTGTGGCGGGCCAGCGCGCGCTGGGTGTCGAACGCCGCGGTCGACCACTCCGAGTCGGTCAGCACGGCCGACAGTGCCGCCCCGGGGGCCTGATGGTCCGCCACCGGATACTCGGCGAGGACCGCGGGCGCGTTCTTCCCGAACTGCTCGGTGACCTTCTCGGCGTACTCCTCGACGCTCAGCGGCTTCCCCGTCGCGACCTCGTCGAGTCCGGCCAGCCCGCTCATCTCGTCGTGAGTGGAGCCGTGCAGCACCGGTACCCGGGCGAACCGTCCGGCGGGGATCGCCCGCGACGGGGACTCGGGCAGTGTCTTGCCGTCCACCACCGGCCGGTAGCCGTCGTGCCCGGAGGCCGACGCCTCGGTGAGCTCGTTGGTGGACCTGCGGCGCAGGCATGCGTCGGCGGTGCGCGGATCGTCGCAGCCGGCGGCTTCGGCGACGGCGAGGCCGTTGGCCTCCGCCTGTGCGCGGGTGAACGAGCCGTCCGGTCCGACGCAGCCCGCACTCTGCACGATCGCCTTGCTGAAGAGCCCGCGGGCTCCTGGCGAGACCAACTGGGCGCAGACGCTGTAGCCGCCGCCCGACTGGCCCATGATCGTGACATTGCTGGGGTCACCGCCGAAGGCGGCGGCGTTGCGGTTGACCCATTTCAGCGCGGCCTGCTGGTCGAGCAGGCCGAGGTTGGCCGGTGCGTGCAGACCGGGCGCGGCGAGGAAACCGAAGGCGCCGAGCCGGTAGTTGATCGTCACGACCATCGCGCCCCGCTCCGCGGCGGCCAGCTTGGCCGCGCGATAGGTGGCGCCGTCGCCGTAGGTGAAGCTGCCGCCGTGAATCCAGACGACGACCGGCAGCCGTCCCGTCGTCCGCCCGGCCGGAGTTGTGACGTTCAGGTAGAGGCAGTCCTCGCTGCCGCCGCCCTCGATCGCGATGGGCTGGTCGGTCGGCTGCGCGCAGGCGCTCTTCGGAGCGCGGGCGTCCAGCGGCGCCGACCAGGGGCGTACCGGCCGCGGCTCCTTCCATCTGCGTTCTCCGGTCGGCGGGGCGGAGTACGGGATGCCCTGGAAGGTCCGCACCGCACCGGCGACCGCGCCTCGGACCGGGCCCTCGGCGGTCATCACCTGGGCGGTGCGGACGTTGGGGACGGGCTGCGCGGACGCGAGGCCGGCCGTGATCGCCGCGATGGCGAGGAGTAAGGAGACGGTGGCCGTGCCGAGGGCGGCGGCGCGGGATTTCGTGATGGGCATCGGGGCTCCCGGGATCGGTGTCAACTTCGATGCCCGGAACGGTAGTCAGGAATTGGGCACTTGCGCAAGACGTTCGTCTGAGGCGTTCGTCTGAGGCGTTCGCCTGGCGCGGATGCGCGGATACGCGGATGCTTGTTAGGGTCCGCGTCATGGGAAACCGGGAGAAGCTGCTGGAGGCCGCCAGAGAGTGCCTTTTCGAGAAGGGCTACGAGCGCACGACGGTCCGCGACCTGGCCTCTGCGGCAGGCGTCAGCATGGCGGCGATCGGCTACCACTTCGGTTCGAAGGAGGCGCTGCTCAACCAGGCCCTCTTCGAGGCGCTCGACTCGGGAGGCCAGGCTCTTGGTCCGTCTGCGGACGATGCCGACCTCGGCGCGCTGTGGCGCCGCCTGATCGAGGCGTTCTCGGCCAACAAGACCTTCTGGATCGCCAATCTGGAGACTGTCCTGCGGGCTCAGCGCGACGAGGATCTGCGTGAGCAGGTGGCCGCCGGATTGCGGCAGGGACGCAGTGGCATGGCGCGGGAGGTCACCGGAATCGCCGAGGCCGAGCTTCCCGAAGCGACGATTCGCACCATCGGCTCGGTGCAACTCGCCCTTGTCAGCGGCCTGATGATGCAGCATCTCACCGACCCCGAATCCGCACCCACCGCGGACGAGGTGCTGGCGGGCCTGCGGGCGCTCGCCGCCCACTTGCCCGACGAGGAGTGACAAGCGGGGGCCGGGCATCGGGTTGTTGAGCGCTTGGGCGACCACCTGAGTGGGGTGTGCAGTTGTCGCGTCACCGATCGGCCTAACCCCTTGGTGCGTGTCGCGTTCTCTTCTCGGTCCGTCCCGGCCCGGCGGCAATGCTGTGCCACCTGCGGTTTCGTCTCGTCCCTCCGTGTACCGGAGCGGCGAGGGCGAACAAAAGAGGCGATTGCTCCCTGTTCGTCATGCTTGTCTGCCTTCTGCGTACCGGGCTTCCGGTACGCGGTGCTCGCCGACCGGCGAAAGCACCCTGACCCGTGCCTCTGAACTCGCCTCTTTTGTCGTGTGTTCGCCTCACGCCGGGTGGCGGGTTCGCAGACGAGAGGAAATGTCCTTGAAGACCACTTCCGCACGGCCGCGTTCGCGGCGCACGCTCGATCAGTCCCTGGTTGTGCTCGGCGCCGGCGCGCTCGCCACCGGGCTGGCCGTGCTCAGCCTCGCGCCCGGCATCAGCGCCGCGTCCAGTCACCGCGAGGCCCCGATGACCGCCGGTGACCCGCGGGTCGACAACACGGACGTGTACGCGTTCACGAGTCCGGACCGCTCCGACACGGTGACTCTGGTCGCGAACTGGATCCCGTTCGAGGAGCCCAACGGCGGCCCGAACTTCTACGCGTTCGCGGACGACGCCCGCTACCACGTCAAGATCGACAACACCGGTGACGGCGTCGCCGATGTCACGTACACCTGGCGCTTCCGCAACGAGGTGCGCGACGCCGAGAACCAGTTCCTGTACAACACCGGCCCGGTGCGCAGGATCGACGACCCGAACCTCAACTTCCGTCAGACGTACGACCTGACGGTCACCGAGGGCGGCAACATCCGCACCCTGCTGCGGAACGCCCCCGTCGCGCCGTCGCGCGTCGGCAAGGCGTCGATGCCCGACTACGGCGCCCTGCGCGCCCAGGCCGTCCGTCAGGTGCCCGGCGGCACGAAGGCGTTCGCGGGCCAGGCCGAGGACCCGTTCTTCGCCGATCTGCGGGTCTTCGACCTGCTGTACGGCGGTGACCTCAGCGAGCGCGGCCAGGACACCCTCGCCGGCTACAACGTCAACTCGGTCGCCCTCCAGGTGCCCAAGAAGTTCCTGGCGCTGCGCGGTGACGCCGCCCGTAACCCCGTCGTCGGCGTCTGGTCGACCACGGACCGCGAGGGCGCGGATGTCATGGGCGGCAAGGCGAAGAGCAAGAGCCACGACGGCCGGAGCCACGACGGCCGGCGGCAGGTCTCGCGCCTCGGCAACCCGCTGGTCAACGAGGTCGTCGTACCGCTGAAGTACAAGGACGCCTTCAACTCCATCTCGCCGGACCAGGACCGCACCGTGCAGCCCGTGGTCGACAAGGTCTACGACCCGATCCTGCCGAAGCTGATCCAGCAGGTGTACGGGATCCCCGCGCCCAAGACGCCCCGCGACGACCTCGCCGAGATCTATCTGACCGGTATCTGCAAGGCGTGTGGGCCGATCAAGGCCGACCTGAACGCGCACCGGCTCAACAAGGACGCCGACCCCGGCCGGATCTTCCCGGCCGAGGAACTGCGGCTCAACATGGGCGTCAAGCCCGCCAAGAAGCCGCAGCGGCTCGGCGTGCTCGCCGGTGACCTGGCCGGCTTCCCCAACGGACGCCGGCTCGCCGACGACGCGATCGACATCTCGCTCCAGGCCGTCGAGGGCGCCGCGCAGACCGGCAAGCTCGTCCCCGCGCTGGCGGCGGGCGACAAGGTCGACACCAACGACGTCGGCTTCGGGAAGACCTTCCCGTACCTGGCGCTCCCGAGCACCACGAAGTCGGGCACCAAGGCGGGCGGCAAGAACCGGGCCGCCGACGCCGATCGGACGTCCACCGCCCTCGACCCCACGAACGCCGCAGCCATCGGCGGCGTGGGCGCACTGCTCCTCGGCACCGGCGGCTTCCGCCTGTGGCGCCGGAGGAACACCGGCACCGGCTGAGTGAACAGTTGAACCGACACCACGACGTCGCGTCCGTACGCCGCGCCGCCGAGGTGATGTACCGGAGCACCGACTGACCGAAGGACGACCGGACAACCACCGGTCCGCCTCTGGCCGGACGGGGGGCCCCGCCCCCGCCCGGCCGCCATGCGCGACACCGCGCACGCTCAGCCACAGGACCCCACCCCCCTATCTGTACGCGCTCCGCGAGGAGGACCGTGCCCCAGCAGACCGGCACCCCCGACCCGGCTCCGGATCAGGCCCCCGACCCGGCTTCTGATCGGGCCCCCGACCCGGCTTCTGACCGGGCCGCCGCCCCGAACTCCCGTCCCCCCGGCCGCAGAAGGCTGCGCGCCGCCGCCGTCACCGTGGCCCTGGGCGCCGCGCTGTTCATCGCCGGAACAGTCGGGCTGTCACCGCTGAACCAGGACCCCGGCACCGCCAAGGACGCACGGCCGGGAGCGAGTTCACCGCGCGGATCGATCGACGCGCTCCGCGCGGATCTGCGCAGGCTGCCGGAGAACCCCGTCGGCTGGGCGGCACTGGGCATGGCGTACGTCCAGCAGGGCCGAACCACCGCCGACCCCGCCCTCTACGCCAGGGCCGAGTCCGCGCTCCGCAGGTCGCTGAAGATCCAGCCGCGAGACAACTACCAGGCCGAGACCGGCCTGGGCGCGCTCGCCGCCGCCCGCCACGACTTCGCCGCCGCGCTGACCTGGGGCCGCAGGGCCGCCGCCACCAATCCGTCGAACGCCGCCGCGCAGGGGGTGCTCGCCGACGCGTACACGCAGCTCGGGCGGTACGAGGAGTCGTACCGCGCCGTACAGCGCATGACCGACCTGCGCCCCGACACCTCCTCGCTCGCCCGCGCCTCCTACACCTGGGAGTTGCGCGGCGACATCCCGCGCGCCCGCGCGCTCATGAAGCGCGCGCTGGACGACGCGGCCTCACCCTCCGACCAGGCGTTCGCGCGGCTCCATCTCGCCACGCTCGCACAGGAGTCGGGCGACGCCAGGACCGCGCTGCGGGAGGCGGAAAGCGGCCTTCGCCGTACCAAGGACGACGCGCCGCTGCTGGAGGCGCGCGCCCGCGCGCACGCCGCGCTCGGCCACGACCGGCAGGCCGTCGCCGACTACACGGCCGCCGTCGCGATCGTCCCGCTGCCGCAGTACGTCCTCGGCCTCGGCGAACTCCAGCAGTCCCTCGGGCGGGACGCGGAGGCCCGTACGCAGTACGGCATCCTGCGAGCCCAGGAGCGGGTACGCCAGGCCTCCGGTGCCCCCGCCGACACGGACGCCATCCTTTTCGAGGCCGATCACGGCGACGCCAAGCGGGCCGTCACTATGGGGCGCTCCGCCGTCGGGACGCGGCCGTTCATCGCCGTACAGGACGCCTACGCCTGGGCGTTGCACCGCGCCGGGCGGGACGCGGAAGCCCTGCCGTACGCCGACCGCGCCCTGTCCCTCGGGACGCGCGGCGCGCTCTACCGCTACCACCGCGCGATGATCCACGACGCACTCGGCGACACGCCGGCGGCACGGAAAGACCTCGAAGCGGCCCTCGCCATCGACCCTCACTTCCACCCCCTGCACGCACCACGCGCCCGGACCGCTCTCGACCGAATCCTGGACCGGAGCGAGGGCCCCTCATGAACCTCACGTCGCACCGCACGCTCGCCGCCGGGCTCCTGCTGACCGCCGCGGCCGTCGCCGGGGGCGCCACCGCGCCCGCCGCCGTCGCGCACCCGCTGGGCAACTTCACGGTCAACCACCACACCGGCCTGACGGTTCACACCGACCGCGTCGACGCCCTCCTCGTCGTCGACCGCGCCGAGATCGCCGCCGCCCAGGAGATGCCGGCCGTCGACCGCGACGGCAGCGGCGCCGTGAACGCCGCCGAGGCACGGGACTACGCGCGTACGGCCTGCGGGACCGCCGCCCGCGGACTGCGCGTCAAGAGCAGCGCTGAAACCCTGAACGGCGCCACGACCCTCGACTTCACCGTCACCGACAGCGGCTTCACCTACCACCCCGGCGAGGCCGGACTCCGCACGAGCCGGCTCCGCTGCGACCTCACCGCACCCGCGGACCTGCGGCGCCCGGCGGACATCACCGTACGCACCACCTACGACAGCCGCCGGATCGGCTGGCAGGAGATCACCGCGAGGGGCAGCGGCGTCACGCTGAGGACGAGCGACGTACCCGCCGCGTCCGCCACCGACGAACTGCGCCGCTACCCGACCGACCCGCTGGCGTCACCGCTCGACCAGCGGTCCGCCGAGCTGCGCACGGAACCGGGCGGGTCGAGCGGGGGATCGGCGTCCGCAGCCGCGCTGCCCGGCGCGCAGTGGATCCCCGGGCCCGTCACCGCCGCGCTGGACAAGGTGTCCGGCACCTTCGACTCACTCGTCGGTACGCGCGAACTGACCGTTCCGGTCGGGCTGTTGGCCCTGCTGCTCGCCGTGGTGCTCGGCGCCTCGCACGCGGCCATGCCCGGCCACGGCAAGACCATCATGGCCGCCTACCTGGCCGGGCGGCGCGGTACCCCGCGCGACGCGGTGACCGTCGGCGCGACCGTCACCCTCACCCACACCGCCGGAGTACTCACCCTCGGGCTGCTGCTGCCGGTGGCCACGACGCTCGCCGGGGAGACCGTGCTGACCTGGCTCGGGCTGGCCAGCGGGTTGCTGGTGACGGGAATCGGGCTGTGGCTGCTGCGCTCCGCCGTACGGGGCAAACCCACCCACGGCCACCACCACCATCATCATCACCATCACCATCACGACCACGACCACGACCATCCGCATCCGGAGGCACATCCGGAGCCGGAGCCGCATCCGCATGGCGCTGACGGCTCGTCCGCCGTCGCCGTACTCACCCCCGTCCATACCGAACCGCACACCCACACCCACCCCGCCGCGGCGACCCGCGGCGGACTCATCGGCATGGGCATCGCGGGCGGTCTCGTCCCCAGCCCCTCGGCGCTCGTCGTGCTCCTCGGCGCCGTCGCCCTGGGCCGTACCGCCTTCGGCGTCCTGCTCGTCCTCGGCTACGGACTCGGCATGGCCGGCACGCTCACCCTCGCCGGACTCCTCCTCGTCCGCCTGCGCGACCGCGTCGAGCGCAGCACACGCGCCGCTGCCGCCACCCGGTGGAAGGGGCTGCGGAAACTGGCTCGTTGGGGCCCGGTGGCCACCTCCACGCTCGTCCTGCTGGTCGGCGTCGGGCTCACCCTGCGGGCCGCTGCCGGACCCTGGTGATCCGTACCGTCCTCAGCCTGACGGGCCGTAACGGGACGTGACGGGTCGTGATGGTATGGGCCGGATGCCCCACGGGTACACATACGGGTCCCCGCGTGGTCCTGCGCGCGGGAACTGACGGGTTGGGCCTGACAGGCGGGGTGGGTGGGGTCGGCATGGACGCTGCGCGGGGAATCCTGGCACTGATGGGGTCCGGCGAGACGAGCCCCACCATGGTGACGCTGCACCGGGAGTTGGCCGCCCACCTGGGCCACGAGCCGGACGCGGTGATCCTGGAGACGCCGTACGGCTTCCAGGTCAACCGGGACGCCATCTCCGCCGGCGCGCGTGAGTACTTCCGCCGAAGCGTCGGGCTGACCACGGTGGTCGCGCCCGACACGGAGGAGAACACGGACGGGGTACGCGATCAACTGCGCCGCGCCGACTGGGTGTTCTCCGGTCCCGGCAGCCCGTCGTACGCCCTGGGCCGCTGGCACACCCAGCGAGTGGGGGAGATCCTGCACGAGCGGGTGCGACGTGCCCATGGGGTGACGGTGATGGCCTCCGCCGCCGCGTGCACGGTCGGCTTCGCGGCGCTGCCGGTGTACGAGGTCTACAAGGCCGGGCACCCACCGGTGTGGCTCGACGGGCTGGATCTGACGGGGGCGCTCGGTCTGCGGGTCGCGGTGATCCCGCACTACGACAACGCCGAGGGCGGCACGCACGACACCCGCTTCTGCTACCTCGGCGAACCCCGGCTGGCTGCCCTCGAACGTGAACTGCCCGACGACAGCGCCGTCCTGGGCATCGACGAGCACACCGCGCTCCTCATCGACCTGGACGCGGCGACGGCGCGGGTGTGGGGCCGGGGGGTGCTGACCGTACGCCGACGGGGCGTCAGCGTCCCGGTTGGCGCGGGCACCGTCCTCGCCCTGGACGAACTGCGGGACCTGGTCGGCGGCAAGAGGCCGGCACCGGGCGCGATCCCGGCGCCCCGCGCCGCCGACGCCCCGCGTTCCGCGCCCACCGCCGACAGTCCGCCCACGCTCCAGGAGGCCGTCGCCGCGTCGGAGGCACGCTTCGACAGCGCCCTCGCCGCACATGACGCCGAGACGATGGTGGCGGCCGTCCTCGACCTGGAGGCGGTGATCGCGGCCTGGGGCGCGGACATGGAGGAGGACCAGGGCGTGGAATGGGCCCGTACCGTGTTGCGCGGCATGATCCGCCAGTGCGTACCGCACGCCCAACGCGGCATGGACGAACCGGGGGCCACGCTGGAGCGCATCGTGCCTCCCCTGCTCGGCCTGCGCGGGCGGCTGCGCTCGCGGGGCGCGTACGACGTGGCCGACCGGTTACGCGACGCCCTCGCCGCCGGCGGGGTGCACGTCCACGACACGCCTGCGGGCAGTGAGTGGCGGCGCGCCGAGGAGGACGCGCCCCCACCGTCATCGGAGTGATCGCACCGTCACTGAAGTGCGGCGCCTCGTCACCGAAGTGCGGCGTCTCGTCACCGGAGTGACGCGCATCCGTCCCTCCGCCCCGACATGCACTTGCACATGATGTGCAATAAGGTCGCCGCAGGGGACCGGAACCGGGCCCGTCCGACGATCCAGGAGCCGTCGCACGATGACGCCCACCCCCGCCGCACACGCACTCGATCCGGTCGCCCGCGACGCACCTCCGCCCGTCCTCGTCGAAGCTCTGCTGCTGCGGCACGACCCGACCGAGGGCTTCGCCTACCGCCGGCTGATCACGGCGCTGGGCGGCCGGGCCCGTCCCGACGACATCGCGCGGGGCCTGGCACTGCTGGGCGAGGACGACGAGCGCCATCTCGTGCACTCCACCAGCTGGCGCGCGACCGACGAGGGCCAGATCGTCCTCACCTACCTCGTCCATCCGGACCCGGCCCCCGACCTCCCCGCCACCCCGCTGCCCGATCCCCAAGCCATCGCCCGCTCACCGAGGGCCGGCCACCCCACTCCGCCGGATCTGAAGCCGCATCACGTCGCGGCGCACGCCGTGCGGCACCTCGCCTTTCTGGCCCGTACGGACCCGGCCGTCGCCGCACACCTGGCCTCCTCGGACGACACGACGCGGGCCGCTCTCGACCAGCTCGCCGGCGTGCCGGCCGGGCAACTCCACGGCGTCTAGCGCACCGACCCGTTCGGCCGCAGATCCGTTGCGGGTGCTTCGCACGCATGGTGCTGTGTGAGTAGCCTGACGTCACATTGTGGGACTTTTTACCGCGGTCATCGCCGATCAGGGCGTCTCGCGGGCCCGAGTGACGCCCGGAGCCCGCAGCTCTCAGCCGCGCCGCCCTCGGACACCGGTGGCACGCGGCTCTCACCGGATCGGACGGCCATGCGCTCCCTCCACCTGCCCAGACGAAAGCCCGCGTCCCGCCGGGCCGAACGTACCCTCGCCTCGGTCGGCACCCTCGCGCTGGTCGGCGCGGCGGCCGTGACCGGTCTCGCGCCCGCCACCAGTTCGGCGTCCAGCCACCGGGAGGCGCCGATGACGGCGGGCGATCCGAAGGCCGACAACACCGACGTGTACGCCTTCACCAGCCCGGACAAGCCCGACACCGTGACCCTGGTGGCTAACTGGATCCCGTTCCAGGAGCCCAACGGCGGCCCGAACTTCTATCCGTTCGCCAACGACGCGCGCTACAACATCAAGATCGACGCGGACGGCAACGGCAAGCCGGACACGACCTACACGTGGGAGTTCACCGACCACATCCGTGACTCCGCGGACCAGTTCCTCTACAACACCGGCGTCGTCAAGAACCTCGACGACCCGACCCTGAACTTCCGCCAGACGTACGACCTGACGGTCACCGACAGCGCCGGCAACCGCAAGACGCTCCTCGACGACGCCCCGGCCGCCCCCTCGAACGTGGGCAAGGCGTCGATGCCCGACTACGCGTCCCTGCGCGAGCAGGCCGTGAAGCAGCTGCCGGACGGCGGCCAGACGATGGCCGGCCAGGCGTCCGACCCGTTCTTCCTGGACCTGCGGATCTTCGACCTCCTGTACGGGGGCAACCTCTCGGAGACGGGCCACAACACGCTCGCCGGGTACAACGTGAACACGATCGCCATCCAGGTGCCGAAGAAGTCCGTGGCCCTGAAGGGCGACGCCACACGTAACCCCGTGATCGGCGTCTGGTCCACGACCGACCGCAAGGGCGCCGACGTCACCGGCAGCAAGGGCAGCGAGAACGCCACGGACGTGGACGTCGCGGACGTCGACCTCGCGACGACGGACGGCAAGGCGGCACAGGACGCGGGCGGCACCCCCGACAAGGGTGGCGAGGACGGCTGGCGCCAGGTCTCGCGCCTGGGCAACCCGCTGGTCAACGAGGTCGTCGTACCGCTCAAGTACAAGGACGCCTTCAACGCGCTCAGCCCGGACAAGGACGCCTCCGTCACCCCGGTCGTGAACGCGGTGAAGGACCCGATCGTCCCCAAGCTCATCAAGAGCATCTACGGGGTCCCCGCACCGGCCACGCCCCGCAACGACCTGGTCGAGATCTTCCTCACCGGCATCTGCAAGGCGTGCGGCCCCATCAAGGCCGACCTCAACGCGCAGCAGCTCAACAAGGACGCGGACAAGGCGGCCATCGTGCCCGCCGAGGAACTGCGGCTCAACATGTCCGTCCCGCCCGCCGCCAAGCCCAACCGGCTCGGCGTCCTCGGCCAGGACCTGGCCGGCTTCCCCAACGGCCGCCGGCTCAACGACGACGTCGTCGACATCGAGCTCCAGGCCCTCGAAGGCGCCGCGCAGACCGGCAAGATCGTGCCCGCGCTGGCCGCCGGCGACAAGGTCGACACCCCCTACCGCGAGCCCGGTGACTCGTTCCCGTACGTGGCGCTGCCCAACACCGCGGCCGTCAACCAGGCCGACGCCCTCCACCCCGACGGCGGCGTCGGCGCGGGCCTCGGCGGCAACGCGTTCGGTGGCGGCTTCCCCGTCGGGCCCGTCGCGGCCGTGGGCGGCGGCGCGCTGCTCGCCTGCGCCGGTGTCATGGCCCTGCGCCGTCGGCGCGCCGAGCGGGTATGACCGGCCCGCTCTTCTCAGGTCGCCCGCCCCGCTCCTGGCGGGGCGGGCGACCGCGCCACGGCCGGGGACCGCGCCCGCCGGGGCGCCGAACAGCCGCCGCCGCAACGGTAGTTACTGGCATAGCGCTCACCTGCCTCGGTGTGACCGCGCTGATCTCGCCGCCTGAGCCGACGACCCCCACGCGGACGGACATCGGCACCCTGCCCGTCCACTCCGGCCCGGACGAGCCCGCCGCCCCCTCCGCTCCCTCCGCGAGCCGTACCCCCGCCTCACCCCCGACCCGCATACGAATACCCGCCATCGGACTCGACCAGAGACTCCTCGGTCTGCGGGTGCAGCAGGACGGCCGTCTCGGCGTCCCCAAAGACCCCGCCCGCGTGGGCTGGTGGAGCGACGGACCACGGCCCGGCGACCCCGGCGCGGTGGTGATCGTCGGCCACGTCGACTCCGCGACCGGACCGGGCGCCTTCCACGGCCTGTCCTCCCTGCGCCCCGGCGACAAGATCACTCTGCGCCGCGCGGACGGCGGCGACGCGACGTACACCGTCCAGGCCCTGCGTCAGTACGAGAAGGACGCGCTCCCCGACAGCCAGGTCTACGCGACCAGCGGCCCGTCCGCCCTGCGACTGATCACCTGCGGCGGCACGTACGACCGCGGGCGGGGCGAATACCGCGACAACCTCGTCGTCTACGCGACAACCAGCGGGCCGCGAGGCAACGGGAGCCCCGCGTGGCACTGAACAGCGTCCGCACGCGTTGCCCGACCGGTGGCCGACCCGCCCCGGCCGGGACCGACACCGCCCGGAGCACGGAGCTGGCCGGCATGTCCGCCGACGCCGGTCAGCACTTCTTCGCCGGCCCGACCGGGGCGGGCCTCAGCGGGTGACCGTGCAGTTCGGAGCAACCTTCCTCGTCCCACCACAGCCCGCCTTGCGCGGTGAGGTAGGGGTGCAGCCTGCGGACGTCTCCGCCTTCGTGCAGTGCTCGCGCGACTGCGTGGAGAAGGCTCGCAAGGCCGGGCCAGGAATCGTTGAAGTCGCCGCCACCGCTGTGGCCCGCCCAGCCGAGACGCAGGGCCTCTGGTCCAGGACGCAGGTCGATCACCTGCGTCGCACCATCGTCACTTTCGGCCCAGGGAACCCAGAGCGGGTGCCACCAAGGCTCGTCGTCCCAGGGGCGGGCGGTCAGGCCCTCGTTCTCCGCCGCGACGGTCATGCGAGTCTGCCAATGTTCCACGATGCCGCTCACCGCGAGCGGCGACTGCTCCGGCAGGATGGACGTCCAGGTGCTCACGCCGTTGTGGCATTGGAGAGACTCAACGAGATCACCCGGCATCGGGGTGCCGAGGATCCGTTCCGCGTGTCGGATCTCGTCAGACGTCGCCGGTGGATTGAGGAGCACGAAATCAGCGGCAACGTGCGTCTCCAGCCAGGCGTCGATCAGGCGCCAGGAATCCGACGGGGTCAAGGTCTTCGGTGCCATGGCGTCATCCTGCCCCACACGTCCGACAAGCGGATCGAGGACCCCTGCCGGCCGATGAACGGGGCTCAGCCAGCTCCCTCTGAACGCGCGTTGCGGCGGTATCAAGAGTTTCTGGCAACACTATTTTGACCGGCATCGTGGGAGGGGGCGGCCGACTTCGTGGACAGTGAACTGCGGCGTGCGGCCGTCGTGACGCTCGGCCGGCTCGGGCGAAGCGATGACTGGCGTGACCGGGCGGATGCCGGTCACAGCCTGGCAGGGTTCGCCGAGATGCCGGAGGCCGTAGAGCCGCTGCTGCGACTTGTGCTCGATCCTGGTGACACCTACGTCACCCGGCGGACCGCGGAGGGCTTGCTCCGGCGAAAAGACCGGGCCGGACTCGCGTTAGTCGCGTCGGCACTGGCCGTCGCCAACGACAACCTCGCCGATCACATCCACGCCGCGATCGTCGATGTCTTCGGCATCTTCTCGGCCGACCTGGACGAGGCGCTACGGCTCTGCGAGGAGATGTCGGGCGACACCGACCATCGTGTCGCCCGGGGAGCCCGTCGGCTGCGCGAAAGCCTGGCGGAGATCGATCCCGTTCTCCGCCCCTCGTAGCAGGGGTGCGATCGCACCGTCATCATTGACCGGTGACCACATGGATGCGCTGCTACTGGGACGAGGAAGACACCTGGTTCTACTTCGAATTCGACGCTGAAGGCTGGGTCATCCGGCAGGTCGAACTCGAAGGGCCTGAGCTGACGCCGGTCGCGGCTGCCTCCCTCGCCGAGTGGCAGCGGGCCCGTGACGCGGGCCGCCTCGACGAGTACGACAGCAGGTTCGGGATCACGGCCGAGCCACCGCTCTCGGAATGGGAAGGTCACGACCCCGAGGAACTCACTTCCGAGGAGTTCGAGGACGTCTGGGTGCCCGCCCGTCGCCGGCTCGCATCCCGGCCCAGCTGACCTCTCGGCCCAGCAGAGGCTTCTTGGCATCATCTCGACATGACCCCGACCCTTCCCCGTACCGTCCGGACCGTCGACACCGCTCAGCTCCTGGATCTGGCCCAAGAGGCCACCCTGCACGGCTTCAGCCGGCGGCTCCCGGTCGATTGGCTCCAAGAGCACCTCGCCGCAGAGGCCACGCACTACCTGTTCCCGACACTTGTGCACCGGCTCGCACACCGTCCCGAGACGTCGCCGCAGTGGAGGTGCCGGCAACTGCTGACCGTCAGCACCGGCGAACAGATCCTGGGTCTTCTCGACGTCATGCCCAGCACCTTCGACAAGATCCCGGAGACCCTGGACGTGGCGTCCAAGACTGACATCGTCAGCCGCATCGAGCGAGCGGTGTCAGTGCGCGAGTGGGTGGAACAGATGGCTGCCGATACGGGTGCGTGACGCGCCCCCCGACAGCGGCGGAAGTCGTACCAGCGGGTACCGGCGGATGGGCTGTTTCCCGAAGGCGTACGACGTGCCGGCCCCGCACGGACGCGCCACCGGACCTCCACCCCGGACTCCACCCATGGGTCCAGGTGCGAGAAGCCTTGTCGTAGAAGGCTTGCGGGCATGACGACAACCGACTGGATCATCGACATCGCCCTCATCCTCATCGTCTTCCGGCAGCTCCGGGAAGGCCGGCTCGACCTCAAGACCTTCCTGCTGCCGCTGGGCATCGTGGCCTTCGTGGCGCACAGCTACCTCGACTCGATCCCCACCGCGGGCAACGACCTGGTGCTGATCGGCGCTCTGATGGGGATAGGCGCCGTCCTCGGCATCGCCGGCGGTATCTACACCCGGATCCGCTCCGCCGGCGGCCATCTCCTGATCAAGGCGGGCGCGGTCTCCGCGATCCTGTGGGTGCTCGGCATGGGCGCCCGGATGGGTTTCCAGATGTGGACCGAGCACGGGGGCGGTGCCGATGACGTCGCCCGCTTCAGCCTCGCCCGCCACATCACCAGCGAGCAGGCCTGGGTCGCGGCGTTCGTACTGATGGCGCTCACCGAGGTGGTCACCCGGCTGGCCACGATCTACGTGCGGAGCCGGCTGGTCGACCGTACGCAGCAGGTCACGGCGGCGGTCCCCACCGCGTCCCTCTCCGGCCGCGGCGCCTGACCGTGGGCTATGGTCGCGCCGTGCCCGCAACCGACGACAACCCTCGGCCGTTTCTGCTGAGCGATCCCCGGAGGCAGTGGGCCGCGAACATCGCGATCATGGCCGCCGGGATCATCACGATCCGGCCGATGGGCTTCAGCGGTCGCGGGGCGGCGGTCCTCGCCCTCTTCGTGATCAGCTGCGCGGGGCTGCTGATCCGGACCCTGTCCGTGGCCAGGGTGCCCAACCGCGTCGCCGTGGTCTGGCTGACGCTCGCGGTCGTCGCGGCGGCGGCGCTGATCGGGGTCAGCCGCAGCGGGACGAGCTACCTCTTCGCCTTCTTCGTCGCCGGCCACATCGGCTACCGGCTGGAGACCAGACCGGCCCTCGTCCTCGCGACGCTGTGCAGTCTGCTGTGCGGGGGAGTCCTGTACTTCCAGCTCGGCCCCGGATACCACGAGCTGCCCTGGATTCTCGGCCTCGCCACCGGCACCCCGGTCCTCGCCGGCATCGCCAACCGCAACCGCCGGCGCGCCGTCGAGGCCGCGATCTCGGCGGCCGAATCCGCCGAGCGGGCCGCCCGCGCCGAGGCCCAGGCCGCGGTACTGACCGAACGCAGCAGGATCGCCCGGGACGTACACGATGTCCTGGCGCACTCCCTCGCAGGGATCAACATGCAACTGGAGCTGGCCGACGCGCTGCTCGACACCGGAGACCTGGACAAGGTCCGCGAGGCCAACGACAAGGCGCACAGCATGGTCAAGGAGAGCCTGAAACAGGCGCAGTGGACGGTGCACGCTTTGCGTGAGGACGCCCTGCCGCTGCTGGAAAGCCTCACCGCGATGCTCGAATCCTCCGGCCACCGCGATGTCCTGACCGTCGCCGGTACCGTACGCCAGGTGCCGGCGCAGGTGACCCAGAATCTGCTGCGGATCGCCCAGGAGTCACTGACCAACGCCGCCCGGCACGCGCCCGGTGGCGAGGTACGCGTCGGGTTGACGTTCGCCGACACGTCGACCGTGCTGCGGATCCGCAACCGCCCCGCGACCCGCACGGTGACCCGGGACGCCGGCAGCGGTATGGGGCTGATCGGCATGCGTGAACGCGTCGCCCTGCTGGGCGGCACCATCACCGCGGGCCCGGTCACCGAAGGACCGGACCAGGGCGGCTGGCAAGTGGAGGCAAGGATCCCGGGATGAGCGAACCGACCGAGTACCAACAACCGTTGCGTGTGATCGTCGCCGACGACCAGGCCGCCGTACGAGAGCCGCTCGCGGCGATGCTCGGGCTCTCCCCGGACATCGACGTCGTCGCCGCGGCGGCGGACGGGTACGAGGTACTGACCGCTGTGGCCGCCCAACCGGTCGACGTCGTACTGATGGACCTGCGCATGCCGCGCATGGACGGGACCGAGGCGACCCGGCGGCTGACCGAGGAACACCCCGAGGTGGCCGTGGTCGTGCTGACCACCTTCGCCGACGACGACTCGATCCTGTCCGCGCTGAGCGCCGGCGCCCGCGGCTATCTGACCAAGAACTCCGGTCGCCAGGACATCATCCGGGCCATCCGGGCCGCCGCAGCCGGGCAGTCCGTACTCGACCGCGAGGTGCAGAACCGGCTGCTCGCCACCGCCAGGGCCGAGCCCTCGGCGCCGAAGGAGTCGCTGCCGCAGGACATCACCCCGCGCGAGCGCGAAGTGCTCACGCTGATCGGCCAGGGCCTGCCCAACCGGGCCATCGCCGAGCAGCTCTTCATCAGCGAGGCCACGGTCAAGACGCACATCAACAATCTCTTCGCCAAGGCCGGCATCCGCGACAGGGCCGACGCCGTACGCCGCGCGATTTCGGCAGGGCTGGCCTGACTCAAGATCATCCGGTGGTGGCTGCTGGTGCTGGGCTCAGCTTGGCCGGCCCCATCCAGGGTGTGCGTCGAATGTCGGCGGCTGTCCGGGTCCGGTCACGTTGCGAGCGTGTCCTCGCTGGCCAGGAACGGAGTCAGCAGCGCGAGCAGGGCGTGCGGTCGGTGCAGGGGAATGATGTGGCCGCAGTCCTCGATGACGTGTCCGGTGAGGTTGTCGGTTACGGGACGGAGTTGGCGCTCCAGCGCGGCGCCGACCGGGTGTGCGCCCAGCGCCATCGTCGGCACCGTCAGACGGGCGGTGGTGACGGCCTGCGAGATCTGCACTGCGCTTTCGGGCAGCGCCCGGTAGTACGAGAACGCGCGGCTCAACGCAGCGCTGCCCGTGTACGCGTGGACAAAGGCGTCCCGGATGGCAGGGGGCACCCCGTCGCCGAGCGTGCCGGTGTGCAGGAACCAGTCGATGTAGGCGGCCTCGTGGCCTTCCAGCACGGTCTCGGCGAGGCCGGGCCCGGCGGTGTGGAAGCCGAACCACCACGGCGGCCCGCCGGCGAGGAAGTCCTCGGCGCCGGGCAGCCCGCCCAGCACGGACTCCATGAGGACCACGCGGCGGACGAGACCGGGGTGGCGCAGGGCGAGGAGGAAGGCCGCAGGGGTACCCGCGTCGATAGCCACCACGGCGGCCGAAGACACGCCGAGTTCGGTGAGAAGCGCTGCGGCATCCTCGGCCAGGGTGCCGGCGTCGTATCCGGTGGCGGCCGGGCTGCTCGCGCCGAATCCGCGCAGGTCCGGCGCGATGACGCGGTAGCGGTCGGACAGGTCGGCCATGATGTCCGTCCATAGTTCCCAGGTGTGCGGAAAGCCGTGCAGCAGCAGGACGGCCGGGCCGGATCCGGCGAGGGCGACGTTGAGTTCGACACCGTTGAGAGGGACACGCCGCAGTTCGGGCACGGAAGGACTCCAGGGGTGGTGAGCGATCAGTGGTGAGGACGGTGCTGAACGGTGGTGAGCGATGGTGACAAGGTCACGCTAGGGAACTAGCCTGGTCCGTCCAAGACGGCACTTTCCCCTCAGGTGGTGAGCCCCGGGTGACCACGTCCGTGCCCGGCGAACCCGGTCGGCGGCCGGGTGAGCGCGGTGATCTGCTGGACCCGAACTGCCCGACCCGCCAGTTGCTCGACCGTATCGGCACCAAGTGGACGTCGATGGTGGTCAAGGTGCTGGCCGAGACGGCTCCGGACGAACTCCGGTTCGCGGAGCTTCGGCGTCGCATTCCGGGCATCTCGCAGAAGATGCTGTCCGTGACGTTGCAGAGTCTGGTCCGCGACGGCCTGGTCGCGCGCCGCGTGGAACCGACAGTGCCGCCCGCCGTCCACTATCGGCTCACCGAACTCGGCCTGTCCCTCGAAAGGCCGCTCGCCGCCCTGCGGGTCTGGGCCGAGACACACATGCCCGAGATCGACCGCAACAACCGGCTCGCCGGGGCCTAGGTAGGTAGGCACGGGTCGGTAGGACGTGGCCCGGGACCGATTCTCCGCGCCCCACGAACCCGATGGTGTGACTCTTCGCGCTCCCGCTTCGCGAAGTGCCCTTTCGTGGCAGGCTACTTGAGCATCGAAGTGGCGAGCAGACATCGGCGGGGTGCCCCAAGGAGGGCAAGCGAAGCGCCGGAGTGGTACGGGCGACAGAAGAGCGAGCGCTCAGTCTCCCCGACGCCAACTCGCCTATGGGGCAGAGAAGTTCGACTGCTGTGGCATACGAGGAGGGGCTGTGCCTGGTATCGGGGATACAGGTGACGAGGCCATCGGATCGGGCGGACTGGGCGGCGCGGGTGGCCTGGACGGAGCGGGTGGCCTGGGCGGAGTGGGCGGCGCGGGTGGACTGGGCGGAGCGGGCGAGGAGCCGGCCAACGAGACGACGGCGGGGCCTCCGCTCGCCGGGATCGCGCTCGCCGTCGCCGTCATGGTCATCGTGCTGTGGCTCGGGCTCCTCGCCTGGCTGGTCTTCCATGCCGACACGGGCGACGTAACCTGGTCGCGTCTGCTCGTCGTCCTCGGTTCCCTGGAAGCAATCGCGTTCGCGGCCATCGGTGCCTTGTTCGGTACATCGATGCAGCGGCAGCGGGTGGCAGACCTGACCGCCCGTACCGAGTCCGCCGAGTCCCGCGCGGACGCCAACGCGACCGCGGCGCTCAACGGCCACCGACTGGCCGCGGCGGTCCAGGCGACCCGCGCCCCCGGCAGTGGGTCGGGCGCGGAGCAGCTCTCGGCCGATGGGCGGTCCGGCGACCCCCTGCTCGATCTGGCCAACCGGCTGTTCCCGGGCTGAGGCATCACCGTGGACACCATCGGAAGGCTGGTCCGTGACGGCGAGCCTCTCGGAACCGCGTTCGTCCTTACCGCCGACGGGCTCGCCGCGACCGCCGCGCATGTCCTTGATACGCGCCCGGCCGCGCGATGGACCTTCGAGCCGATCGCCGCGCCCGGAGTCTCGCTCCCCGTCGACTGCTCGCTGCCCTCGGACAGCGCGGCCGACGTGGCCCTCGTCCGCGTTCACGAAGCCGACGACTGGAAGCCGATGACGCTCGCCTCGCACACGAGCGCCACCCCCGGCGACCCGGTCCTCCTGCGTGGCTTCGCCGACTCCCGCGACTACGACTCCGGCGTCGGCCACTATGTCGGCGCCACCTCGCAGTTCGGCCGGTCCTGGGTGAAGGTGAGCTGCCGGCATGCCCAGCCGGGCATGAGCGGCGCACCGGTACTGCTCACCGGGACGGGCAGCGTCATCGGCGTCGTGTCGGCCCGCCTCAACTCGCAACACTGGAACCGCGACACCGTGCTGCTCGCCCCGGCCGAACAACTCGTCGCACTCGCCCCCGACCGCCTGCGTCTCGCCCCGCTGGTGCACCGATTCTCCGATGGAACGTTGAGGTTGTCGTGGCTACGCGGCGACGCCACGGAACTCATCCTGGAGACCGACGACTTCACCGTCTCGTTCGGTCGCAACGCACACAACCGTGTCTATCTGCCGGACCACCGGGACAGCCGCTTCCACGGCCATCTCACGCTGATCGGTACAACGTTGACGTACCGGCACCTAGGGTCCCACCCCGCCTTCCTGGCCGGTGCCACCCGCCAGTTGAAGCTGGCCAAGGGGGAGTCGTGCCCGGTCGGGGACAAGGACCGGCTGACCGTCGCGAGCGGAACGATGCTGGTGGAGTTCTCCGCGCCCGACCTCTTCGACCCGAACGCGGGCGTGACGCCGGAAACACCCGAGTGAGCGGAGGAACATGCACACCGACACCGGTCCGACGGCCGATGGACCGTGGGCGCCACCGCCACCGCCCGAGGGCGCTCCCGCCGCGATCGGCGAGGTGCTGTCCGGCCGCTGGTCGGTGGCGGAGCTCCGCCGCGGCGGGCAGGCATGGGTCCTCATAGTCGACGATCTCGAAGAGGGTGGCCGGCGCGCGATCAAGACCCCGCTCTCCGGCACGCTCGCCGGCGACGACGAACTCGCCATGCTGCTTGAGCTCGAACCGCACCCGCACACCGTCACCACGCTCGACGTCATCGACGTACGCGGGCGGCCCGGCATCGTCCTCGACTACGCGCCCTCGACCCTGACCGACCTGATCCGGTCGCGGCACGGTCCCGGACTCGCCCCACTGATGCAGCAGGTGTGCGCCGGCATGGCCCACCTGTCCCGGATCACCGAGGTCGCCCACCTCGACCTCAAACCCTCCAACGTGCTCATCGACCACACAGGCCAGGCAAAAGTCGCCGACTTCGGCCTGGCGCGGCACGTACGCCTCCACAACGGCCGCTTCGCCGGCGCGCGGGGCGGCACCTGGCCCTACGCCGCGCCCGAGGTCCTGCGGCAAGAACCCTGCGACACCCGCGCGGACATCTTCTCCTTCGGCGTGATCCTCTACGAGGCATGCACGGGCAGGCTCCCCTACCCCTTCGCCCTGGCGTCCGACCCGGTCGCACAGCGGGAGCAACTGCTGGACTACTACACGTCCGAGGGCCCGAGACTCCGTGACCAGGAGCTCTACTACTGGGGCCGGCAGGAGCTGACCCAAGTGCCCGTCCGCCCGCCCAGCGAGGGCATCAGCATCCTGCTGTCGAGCTGCCTGGACCGGCATGTGTCGGAGCGTCCGCAGTCGTTCCGGATGCTCGCCGACATGCTCGCCAGAGGCGTCCGCAACCCACCGGTCGACACCCCGGCACAGCCCCTGTCCACGATCGATCGCCAGCAGCGGGCGTTCGCGCTGGCCCGCGTATGGATCCGACAAGGCCGGATCGACGCGGCCCTGACCGTACTCAACCGACTCATGGCCGCGCCCCTTCCGCCAGAGGTCTTCGCGACCGTACGGCAGACGACGGTGCAGGTGCTGTCCGACGCAGGGCGGCATGCCGAGGCAGCCGAACTAACTGATTGGCGGTGAACACCGTGCGGCGATTCGAACTTTCCGACTGGCAACAGGGGAGCTACGAGACGGACCTGCGGGATACGGTCGACAGGCTGCTGAGGCAAGACAGGAACCGTACCGCGCTGGACGAAGTCCTCCACCGGCTGCGCCGTGATCCGGAGAACACCGACGCCCTGCTCGTGGCGCTCATGATCCTCAGTCAGGGCCGTACCGCCGCGCTCAACTCACCTGAGCCGACGACCGATACGCAGCGGCACCACGCGCTGCTCGCGCCGATCGTGACCGAGTGCTCGGCCTGTCGCAACCGCTGGTTCTCACCGCACGCGACGTTTCTCACCCTGGGTGACGTGGAGATCCAGCCGATCAACCCGATGGGCCTACAGTGCCGGAAATGCCGGTACACCCTGTGCAGGGAGTGCTTGAAGAGGAGCGACGCACCCTCCTACACGGATTCAGTCGACATGCCGGTGTCGATCGTCGGCGACTGCGCCAATCCCGGCTGCGGAACCGAGATCCTTCAGGCACCAGTGCTGCCCACCGGCCGCTACGACGTGACACCGACGGATCCCGACACCATCGAAGGCGTGGTCGTCGTCCGGGAGGGCCCCATCCGCCCGACGACGGAAGTGGCTCTCGCAGTGGTGACCAAGTTCCTCCCCCTCATCCCGGACGATGCTCCGCTCCTCCACATCCGTCGCGCCTCGCCCGGCACCATGCGGAGCGAGGCCACCCGCGACGGGCTCGCCCAGTCCCTGCTGCTTGACCTGGAACGCGAAGGGACGCTGGTCCCGGGCGCCTGGGTGCGCTCCCGGCGCATGCACATCCTGGCGGGTACAGCTCAGGACACCGACTACCTGATCACCGTGGTCCGAAAGAGTGACCGACGTCAGTCACCCGCCGCCCCGCCCGCCGGTGTCGGCTGGAGTACGTACACGTACCTGCTGCAATTCCTCGCGGGCAACGGTGGCTGGGGCCTGCTCCGCGACCCGCACACCGACAAGCTCTTCGCAGGCACTCTCGGCGCCGTCGCGGCGCCGGCCGAGATGCTCCCCGACATCGCCCGAGAAGTAATCCACCACTTCGACGACGTAGCACGCCGACGCCGTGTCGTGTTCTTCGAGGGAGACCTCACGCAGCGGGAGGTCGGGCCCGCCGCGGACGAGGTGTACGGCGTCTTCGAGGAAGGGAACGAATCGCTGCTGCCGTACTCAGAGGGGTCAGGGTGAACGGGATGCGTGATGCGTAAGTGATCTGACCACTTGGCGTCCACGAACGATCGCGCCGCGCAGGAGACCGCGTCCGTACGCGCGGGAGACCGCACTCGTACGCGCACGAGACGGCACCCGTACGCGCGGGAGACCGCACCCGTACGGTCACGAGAGCGCACCCGCCGTCGCCTGTCGCCCGGACGGCGTTCGCGAGTGCGAGCCGGCTGATGGTTCCCGCTTGGGCCGTTTGCTGAACGTATCGCCCAGGCTGCCGCTTTCCGGCTGCGGCTGGTCTCCGTCTCCATCCCACGCGGTACGCGCCCGACGCGCGGGTTCATACCGCGCGAGGCAACAGGTTTCCCGCTCGCACCCACGAGACGGGTCCGGGTAGCCGTAATACTGGGCGCCGAGACCGGAACGTAATAAGGAACGGGAGCCCGCGATGTCCGCGACGACGACCGCATCCAAGCACGATCCCACCCACGCGGCACCGCCGTCCGACGGCAAGAGAGCGGCGCTTCAGTAAGAAGGTTTCCGATACGGCCGCAGATCTGCCTGCCTGCCGTCCCGCCTTCCTGCCTTCCTGCCTGTTTCCTTCCTTCTCCTTCCTTCTCCTTCTTGTCTTCAAGTTTCGCCGGATCTGCGACAGTTGACGTCCCGAAAGGCAGTTGAGGCCCATGCGTTCGGATGCGACAAAGGGAAGTTCCTCGCCGAACCCGGCCCAACCCATCGGCGGATATCGACTGCCGTGGCCGATCCGAACGATCAACCGGGTCCTCGATCCGGCCGGAAACCGGCTGTGGCCCGTCGATCCCACCAAGCTCGCCAACCGGGCCAGAGCCACGACCGGACTGTCTGATTTCGGCGATCTGGCTCCTTTCGAAGAGCCACTGGAAATCCTGTGCCGCTCGGCCAACCAGGAGGCCGGTCTCAGCGTTTTCGGCCGCCTGATGGTCCGCCAACTGCTCACGCGGCCGATGATTCACCGACTGCGTCTGACCGATCTCGCGGCCCGGCGGCCCGAGATATTCGAGAAACCGGTCACCGCACCGGTGTTCGTGGTGGGCATGCCCCGAAGCGGAACCACCTTCCTGCATCGGACCATGGCGCGTGACCATGCCTGGCACCACATGCCGTTCTGGGAATCACTGGATCCGATCCCGGCCGGCGGCACCCGGCCCGGCAGCGGGCCCGATCCACGCGTCCGCGCAGGTGAGCGGTTCGTACGCGCCATGAACTGGCTGTTCCCCGGATTCGTGGACAGCCATGAGATAGCCAATGACGAACCCGAAGAGGAAATGCCGCTGCTCGACGCCGGACATGTGTCGCTTCAGTTCAGTTCTGGCTACTTCCCGGAGTACACCCGGTGGTACACCAACGCCGATCATTCCGGCGGATATCGGCTACTCCGGCAGTACCTCCAGGCCATGCAGGCCGACCGGCCGGACGGTGGCCGCTGGCTGCTCAAGACGCCTACGCACCTGGAGATGCTGCGCCCGCTGACGACGGTGTTCGGCGACGCCACGGTGGTGCAGACCCACCGCGATCCGATCTCCTCGCTGGTCTCTCTCGCCGCACTAGGCACGTTCTCCACCGGAATGATGCTGAGGAATCCCGATCTACACCAGACTGGCGAGTTGTGCGCGAACTACATCGAGCGGTCACTGCGTTCGATGGTGGAGTACCGCGACAGTGCCGAAGGGATCGCGAACAGGGGGCGGTTCGTCGACGTCGCGTTCGGTGATCTGGTCGGTGATCCGATGGGCACAGTGACCCGCATCTCCTCGGCGGTCGGTCATGAACCGGACGCCACCGCCAAGGAAGAAATGCGCGCTTTCGCGACAAAGACTGACGGGCATCGCAGCAGGCAGCGATTCACGATGGAGGACTTCGGGCTCGACAAGAACGAATTGCGTGAGCGGTTCAAGTTCTATTACGAGCGATTCGACGTGCCGATGGATCACGGCTAGACGTTCCAGGCGATTCCTTGATTTCCCGAAGGCAGTCCCGGCCGCTGCCGCGTCCCCTTGTCACGAGTGCTACCCGAGAGAACTCCGATGACTGAATCCTCTGCGGACCAGGACACCTCCCAGGACCAGGACCAGGACCAGGGCTGGGGGCGGGACAACGCCCGGGGCCAGGACGATGCCCAGGACCCGATCGCCGTTGTCGGAGTGTCGTGCCGATTGCCGCATGCCGCGAATCCGGCGGCTTTCTGGGACCTGTTGCGCGACGGTGTGGACGCGATCTCGACGACTCCCGCGACTCGTTGGGACACCGCGGACACCGCAGACGGCTCTGGCCCCGGCCCCGACGCGGTCGGTACGGGGTTCGGAGGCTACTTGGAGGGCGTCGACCTCTTCGACGCGGCGTTCTTCGGGATCTCACCACGCGAGGCCGCAGCGATCGACCCACAGCAGCGGCTGATGCTGGAGCTGAGCTGGGAAGCGCTGGAAGACGCGGGGATCGTCCCGGACCGGGTGCGCGGAGCCCGTATCGGCGTTTTCACCGGAGCGAACAAGGACGACTACGCGGCTCTTCTGCACCGCCGCGGGCTGGACGCGATCACCGCGCACAGCAACACCGGTGTGCAGCGCGGAATGATCGCCAACCGAGTGTCGTACACGCTCGGGCTGAGCGGCCCGAGCATCACCGTGGACACCGCGCAGTCGTCGTCACTGGTCGCCGTGCATCTCGCCTGTGAAAGCCTGCGCCGTGGCGAGTGCTCCAGCGCGATCGTCGGCGGGGTCATGCTCAACCTCAGCCCGCACGCGGCAGTCGAGCTGTCGAGGTTCGGCGGCCTGTCGCCCGACGGCCGATGTTTCACCTTCGACGCCAGGGCCAACGGGTTTGTCCGCGGTGAGGGCGGCGCGATGGTGGTGCTCAAGCCGTTGCGGCAGGCACTGGCCGATGGTGACCGGGTGTACTGCCTGATCCGTGGGAGCGCGGTCAACAACGACGGGGCGAGCGACGGGCTGACGGTGCCCAGCGCTGCCGCGCAGCAGGAGGTGATCCTGCGCGCGCACGAGAACGCCGGTGTGAGCCCTGCCGAGGTGCAGTACGTCGAGCTGCATGGCACGGGCACCCGGGTCGGTGACCCGATCGAGGCCGCCGCGCTGGGTGCTGCGGTGGGCGAGCGGCGGCGAGAGCACGGACCTGTGCGGGTCGGATCGGTCAAGACAAACATCGGGCACCTGGAGTCGGCGGCCGGCATCGCCGGCTTGTTGAAGGTCGTGCTGTCGGTCAGCCACCGGCGGATCCCGCCGAGCCTGAACTTCCGTGAGCCGAATCCGCAGATCTCGCTGACGGACCTGAACCTACGGGTGCAGACGGAGAGCAGCGAGTGGCCCGACGACGGGCGGCCACTGGTGGCCGGGGTGAGTTCGTTCGGCATGGGCGGTACCAATTGCCACGTTGTGGTGAGCGAGGTGACTGGTCCTGATCGTGCTGAGGGGCAGTGGGGCCCGGAGGACGTTCCGGGTGGGGCGGTGCCGTGGTTGGTGTCGGGGAGGTCGGCGGAGGCGCTTGAGGGGCAGGCTACTCGGCTGGCCGATTGGGCCGCCGAGTGCCCGGAGATGGATCCGGTCGTGGTGGGGCGGTCGTTGGCCATGTCGCGTTCGGTGTTTGAGCATCGGGGGGTGGTGGTGGCGGAGGATGTGGCGGGGTTTGTTGCTGGTCTTCGGGATTTGGGGACTTCCGCTGCGGTGGTTCGTGGTGTGGTGACGCCGGTTGGGTCTGGTCCGGTGTTTGTGTTTCCGGGGCAGGGTGCGCAGTGGGTGGGGATGGGGTTGGAGTTGTGGGATTCCGAGCCGGTGTTCGCGCGGTGGATGGAGCGGTGTGGGGCGGCGTTGGGGCCGTTGGTGGAGTGGTCGTTGCGGGATGCTCTTGCTGATCCGGTGTTGTTGGGGCGGGTTGATGTGGTGCAGCCGGTGTCGTGGGCGGTGATGGTGTCGCTGGCGGGGTTGTGGGCTTCTGTGGGTGTGGTTCCGTCGGTGGTGGTGGGTCATTCGCAGGGTGAGATTGCCGCGGCGACGGTGGCGGGCGGTCTGTCGTTGGAGGATGCGGCGCGGGTGGTGGTGTTGCGGAGTCGGGCGATCGTGACGTTGGCGGGTTCGGGTGGGATGGTGTCGGTTCCGGCGCCGCTGGGCCAGGTCGAGGAGTGGATTGCCCCGTGGGAGGGGTTGTCGGTGGCTGCGGTCAACGGCCCCGCTCAGGTGGTGGTCTCTGGGTCCGCGTCGGCGTGCGACGAGTTCGTGGCGGCCCATGCAGCTGAGGGCGTGCGGCGGATCGCGGTCGACTACGCGTCTCACTCGGCTCAAGTGGAGGTGATCGAGGCTCAGTTGGCTGCCGATCTAGCCGACCTCGTGCCGGTGAGTGGTGGGGTGCCGCTGTATTCGACGGTGGACGGGGCGGTGGTCGATACGGCGGGGCTCGACGGCGGGTACTGGTATCGGAATCTGCGTCAGCGGGTGCGTTTCGCGGAGGTCGTCGAGTCACTGGTGGAGGCGGGGCATCGTACGTTTGTCGAGGTCAGCGCCCACCCGGTTCTCTCGATGGCTGTGGAGCAGGCCGGTGAGGATCTGACGGTCACGGGCACCTTGCGCCGGGATGACGGTGGCCGGGGCCGCTGGCTGCGCTCACTCGCCCGTCTCCATGTCGCAGGCGTGGCGGTGGATTGGACCACTCAGCTCGGCGGCGCAGGTCGCGTCGCGGACCTGCCGACGTACGCCTTCCAGCGGAAGCGGTACTGGCTGCCGGATGCGTCCGCAGTGAGTCCGGACCATGGCAGGTCCCCAGCCTCCGAACTCGACTCTTTGCGGTACGAGGTCTGCTGGGCGCCGATCGGCCCCGTACTGGATCGGACACTGACTGGGCGATGGGTCGTGGCCGTACCTGCCGACCATCCGGAGGATGAGGCGGTCGGCCAGGTCCTCGCCGCGCTTTCGGACGACCGGGACGACTCCGTGCTCGTCCGTGTGGATCCGGGCCCGGCCCATCTGGACGCAGCCCTTGGGGACATGGGGCCGGTGGCTGGTGTGGTGTCGTTCCTGCACCCCGAGGCTTCCGCCGACATGGTGTCCGGCACTCCTGTGTGGTGCGTGACGACCGGTCGCACTGGTGAACCCGGGGAAGCACCGGGAGCGGAGTACGCGGAGTTCTGGGATCGGCCATCGGCTCCGGGTGGCGTTGGCGGTCGTCTTGAGCTGCCGCAGGAGTGGGACGCGACAGCCTCGCGCAGGCTGCGCGCCGTGCTGGCCGGTGAGTATGGAGAGGACCGCCTGGCCCTGAGCCCGGCCGGGGTGTTCGCCTGGCGGGTACGGTCGGCGCCTGTTCCGAGTGCGGCGCCGCGACGCCAGTGGCGTCCCTCGGGCACCGTACTGCTGGCAGGTGGTGGCACCGGACCGTCTGCCGAAGCGCTGGTCCGTTGGCTGGAGGGTGGCGGTGCGCGGGTCGTACGAGGCAGTGATCTGCCCGCCGGCCCGGACCTCACGGCGGTCCTGTATCTGCCGGAACCTGACCGCCTGCCCGATGCCGAGGCTCTTCGGCGGCTGCACGAGCAGAGTGCCGACCGTGAGTTGTCAGCGTTCGTGGTGGTGTCGCGTGCGAGTGCTCAACTGGGCCTCGACCCGGACTCCAATGGCCATGCCCAAGCGCTGATCCGACTGCGCAGGGCGAACTCCCTGCCAGGCACTGTTGTGGCGTGGCAGGACGGGGACATGCCCTCGGTCGAGGGCATGCGCCCCACCGATCCTGCCCGGCATGTCGAGGCGCTGACCAGTGCTGTTGAACACGACGCTCTGAGCGTCGTGGTCGCCGACCTGAGTAGCGAGCTGCGGGAAACGGTCGTGGACGGTCCTCGCCGCGACGAGCGGCGGCGAGGCCGTACGGGAGTCGTCGCCGGGCCGGGCGCGGACGTCAGCGAGTCGTACCTGCTCGACCTGATCCGTACGCACGCGGCTGCGGTGCTCGGCCATCCCGGAGCGCCGGACGTGGACGTCGACCGCAGTTTTCGGGAACAGGGCTCGGATTCCTACACAGCCGTGGAACTGCGCAACCGGCTCATAGCAGCCGTCGCTCTGGATCTGCCGTCGACTCTGCTCTTCGACTACCCGACACCCGCGCGGCTGGCCGCATACCTGCACCAACGCGTTTCAGGAGTGTCCGATTCGGATCACACGCCGTCCGATGCGGTCTTGGCGGCGACCGATGAGCCGGTCGCGATCGTGGGCATGGGGTGTCGTTTTCCGGGTGGGGTCGATTCTCCGGAGGCGTTGTGGGAGCTGCTGGCCGCCGGTGGTGAAGGACTGGCGGAGTTCCCCACTGACCGGGGTTGGGACGTTGAGGGGCTTTACGACCCGGACCGAATTCGCTCAGGTACGACCTACACCCGGCACGGGAGCTTCCTGGCCGAGGCGGGAATGTTCGATCCCGAGTTCTTCGGGATTTCGCCGCGCGAGGCGGTGGCGATGGATCCGCAGCAGCGGTTGGTGCTGGAGACGGCGTGGGAGGCGTTGGAGCGGGCCGGGATCGTCCCGGACTCGCTGCGCGGGTCGGACACGGGTGTGTATGTGGGTGTCGGCGGTTCCGACTACGGCTCGGTGCTGGCGTCCGGTTCGGACGAGGTCGACGGACATGTGCTTACCGGTAACGCGGTGAGTGTGGCTTCCGGGCGGGTGTCATATGCGCTGGGCTTGGAGGGCCCGGCGGTGACGGTGGATACGGCGTGTTCGTCGTCGTTGGTGGCGGTGCATCTGGCTGCGCAGGCGTTGCGGTCGGGTGAGTGCTCGATGGCGCTGGCCGGTGGTGTGACCGTGATGTCCACGCCCGACATGTTCGTGGAGTTCTCGCGGCAGGGTGGGCTGGCTGCGGATGGGCGTTGCAAGCCGTTCGCGGATGCTGCGGATGGCACCGGTTGGGGTGAGGGTGCGGGTGTGCTGGTGCTGGAGCGGTTGTCGGACGCCCGTCGGCGTGGGCATCGGGTGCTTGCGGTGCTGCGTGGGAGTGCCGTGAATCAGGACGGCGCGTCGAATGGTCTGACCGCGCCGAACGGGCCATCACAACAGCGCGTGATTCGGGCGGCGTTGGCGAGTGCGCGGCTGTCTTCGGCCGATGTTGATGTGGTGGAGGCGCACGGTACGGGTACGACGCTGGGTGACCCGATCGAGGCGCAGGCGCTGCTGGCGACCTATGGTCAGGACCGGCCGGCCGATCGGCCACTGCGGTTGGGGTCGGTGAAGTCGAACATCGGGCACACCCAGGCTGCTGCTGGTGTTGCCGGGATTATCAAGATGGTGCTGTCGATGCAGCATCGTGTGTTGCCGCGGACGTTGCATGTGGATATGGCGTCGTCGCATGTGGACTGGTCGGCCGGTGCGGTGGAGCTGCTGACTGAGCCGGTGCCGTGGGAGGCGGATGAGCGCCTGCGCCGGGCGGGTGTGTCCTCGTTCGGTATCTCCGGGACGAACGCCCACGTGATCCTTCAAGAGCCGGAAGAGGTACCGGCTGTGGAGCCGGCGGTGGTTGCTGGCGGGGCGGTGCCGTGGCTGCTTTCGGGGAGGTCGGCGGAGGCGCTTGAGGGGCAGGCTGCTCGGCTGGCCGATTGGGCCGCCGAGTGCCCGGAGATGGATCCGTTCGCGGTGGGGCGGTCGTTGGCTGCGACACGTTCGGTGTTTGAGCATCGGGCGGTGGTGGTTGCGGATGATGTGGCGGGGTTGGTGGCTGGGCTTCGGGATCTCGGGACTTCCGCTGCGGTGGTTCGTGGTGTGGTGACGCCGGTTGGGTCTGGTCCGGTGTTTGTGTTTCCGGGGCAGGGTGCGCAGTGGGTGGGGATGGGCCTGGAGTTGTGGGGCTCCGAGCCGGTGTTCGCGGAGTGGATGGAGCGGTGTGGGGCGGCGTTGGACCCGTTGGTGGACTGGTCGCTTCGTGACGCATTGGGTGATGAGGAACTGCTGGCGCGGGTTGATGTGGTGCAGCCGGTGTCGTGGGCGGTGATGGTGTCGCTGGCGGGGCTGTGGGCTTCTGTGGGTGTGGTTCCGTCGGTGGTGGTGGGTCATTCGCAGGGTGAGATTGCCGCCGCGACGGTGGCGGGCGGTCTGTCGTTGGAGGATGCGGCGCGGGTGGTGGTGTTGCGTAGTCGGGCGATCGTGGCATTGGCGGGCTCTGGTGGGATGGTGTCGGTTCCGGCGCCGCTTGACCAGGTCGAGGAGTGGATTGCCCCGTGGGAGGGGTTGTCGGTCGCGGCGGTCAACGGCCCCGCGCAGGTGGTCGTTTCCGGAGCCTCTGCCGACTGTGATGCGTTCGTGGCCCGGTATGCCGGTGAGAATGTGCGGCGGATCGCGGTCGACTACGCGTCTCACTCGGCCCAAGTGGAGTTGATCGAGGGCCAGTTGGCCGCTGATCTGGGCGGTCTCACGCCGGTCAGTGGTCAAGTGCCGTTGCATTCGACGGTGGACGGAGCGGTTGTTGATACGGCGGGGCTGGACGCCGCGTACTGGTATCGGAATCTGCGTCAGCGGGTGCGGTTTGCCGAGGTCGTCGAGTCACTTGTGGAGGCGGGGCATCGTACGTTCGTCGAGGTCAGCGCCCACCCGGTTCTTTCGATGGCCGTGGAGCAGGCCGGTGAGGATCTGACCGTCACCGGCACGCTGCGCCGGGACGACGGCGGCCGGGGGCGGTGGCTGCGCTCACTCGCCCGTCTCCATGTTGCGGGCGTGGCCGTGGACTGGACCACCCAGCTCGGTGGTGCAGGTCGTGTCACGGACCTGCCGACGTATGCGTTTCAGCGGGAGCGGTTCTGGCCCTCGGCGGCTGGGGCGAAGCCGGGGGATATGCGGGCGCTTGGGCAGGGTGAGTCTGGACACCCGCTGCTCGGTGCGGTGGTAGCCCTGGCGGGCGGTGACGCTGTCGTGTTGACGGGGCGGTTGTCGTTGTCGGCGTATCCGTGGCTGGCTGATCACGCGGTGCTGGGGTCGGTGCTGTTGCCGGGGACGGCTTTGCTGGATCTGGCGGTGCATGCGGGGGACCGTGTCGGGTGTGCGGTGGTGGAGGAGTTGACTCTTCAGGCTCCGTTGGTGCTGGCTGAGCAGGGTGGGGTGCAGGTTCAGGTGCGGGTCGCCGAGCCTGACGGTGCCGGGCGCCGAGGGGTGGGGATCTTCTCCCGCACAGGCGACGAGGACGAGTGGGTCCAGCACGCAGACGGTGTGCTGGGCACGCAAGCGACTGCCGCGCCGGTGCTGACCGGTGCCTGGCCGCCGGCGGGTGCGCTGCCAGTGCCGGTGGAGGGTGCTTATGAGCGCCTGGCTGACGAGGGTTATGGCTACGGTCTGGTGTTCCGGGGGCTTCGTGGAGTCTGGGAGTCCGGCACTGAGGTGTTTGCGGAGGTGGTGCTGCCTGAGCAGACCGAGGTGAATGGTTTTGGTGTTCATCCGGCTTTGTTGGATGCGGCGTTGCATCCGATTGGTCTGACGTCGTCGGCGGGGTCGGATGAAGAGGGTGTGCGGTTGCCCTTCGCGTGGAGTGGTGTGCAGGTGCACGCTACGGACGCGGTGATGGTGCGGGTTCGGTTGTCGCGTCGGGGGGACGGCGGGGTCGCCGTTGCTGCATTCGATCCGGCCGGGCAGCCGGTGTTCAGCGCCGAGTCGCTGATGCTGCGACCGCTCACCGCGGATCTGTCCTTGGCCGGTGCGGGGGAGACGGCTCGGTCGCTGTTCGGGGTCGACTGGCAGCCGTTGAGCGTTCGAGACACTGCGGAGGCGGTGGACTGGGCCTGGCACGGCCGGGTCGACGGCGAGCTGCCCGCAGTGGTGGTGGTCGACGTTCCCGTTGCCTCGGGCGAGGGCCCGGGACCGGTGCATGAGGTGACCGGGGTGGTGCTGGGCTGGTTGCAGGAGTGGCTGGCCGACCCTGCCACTCAAGACTCCCGACTGGTGTTGATCACGCGAGGCGGGGCTGACGGGAGTGATCTGGCCGCTGCTGCGGTGACGGGGCTGATGCGTTCTGCGCAGTCCGAGCATCCAGGCCGGTTTGTTCTCCTGGACGCAGAAGTGGGCGCTGATCTCGATGCCGTCCTGCCTGCGGTGGTGGGTAGTGGTGAGCCCGAACTCACGCTGCGTGGTGGTCTGTTGCAGGTGCGGCGTCTGGTGCGTGCGGCGGGTGCTGGTCAACCGGCGTCGTCGGATGGGATGGCTGCGGGCACCGTGGTGATCACCGGTGGGACCGGTGTGCTGGGGGCAATGCTGGCCCGGCATCTCGTGACCGCCCACGGCGTCCGTGATCTGCTGTTGCTTTCCCGCCGAGGACTGGATGCCCCGGGCGCGGATGAACTCGTCCCAGAGCTGGTCGAGTTGGGAGCGCGGGTGACAGTTGTGGCGTGCGATGTGTCCGATCGCGAGGCCCTGGCGGCCGTACTGGGCACCGTACCTCCCGAACGTCCGGTGTCGGGTGTCGTGCACGCGGCTGGTGTTCTCGACGACGCGACCATCGAATCCGCGACTCCGGAGCGCCAAGCCGAGGTCCTGCGGGTGAAGGTGGATGCGGCCTGGCATCTTCACGAACTAACCCGGGATCTCGATCTCGGGTTCTTCGTCGTGTATTCCTCGGCGGCGGCCACGCTCGGCTCGGCCGGGCAGGGAAGTTACGCGGCGGCCAATGCCGCGTTGGATGCTCTGATGCAGCAGCGGCGGTCGGCCGGGCTGGTCGGGCAGTCGATGGCGTGGGGGCTGTGGGCGCAGAGCTCAGAGATGACCGGAGGCCTTGGCGCGGCGGATCTGGCGCGATGGGCGCGGACCGGGGTTCGGGCGCTGTCCGACGAGCAGGGCCTGGCGCTGTTCGACGCGGCGATGCGCCTGGACCGGCCGTTGGTCGTGACGGCGCGGCTGGATGTGGCAGCCATGCGGGCCGCCGGAACCGGCTCGTTGTTGTTGAGCGGGTTGACGGGCGTTCCGGGGCGGCGGTCCGCCGCCACGACCGGTGGCGGCGGCGAACTGGCCGCCCGGCTGGCCGCGTTGCCTGCGGAGGAGCGCTACGAGACGGTTCTGGATCTGGTACGTACCCAAGCGGCCACCGTCCTGGGCCACACCTCGGCTGTTCGCGTCGACGCCGATGCGACTTTCCGTGATGGGGGGTTCGATTCACTGACGGCTGTCGAGCTGCGTAACCGTCTCACCGCCGTGACCGGGCTACGACTGCCGGCAACCCTGGTCTTCGACTACCCGACCTCGCGGCTGCTGGCCGGGTTCGTGCTGGCCGAGGTCATGGGCGAGCGGGCGGATGAGACCCCTGCGCGCGGGAGGGCGGCGGCCGACTCCCTGGACGAGCCGATAGCCATCGTAGGAATGGGATGCCGATTCCCGGGCGATGTGAATTCCCCCGAAGAACTGTGGAAGCTGTTGGCCGCCGGATCCGAGGCAATATCCGAATTCCCGACCGACCGCGGCTGGGATCTGGCCGGCCTTTACGACCCGGAGCGGCGTCGCCCGGGAACCACCTACACCCGCCATGGTGGATTCCTGCTGGATGCGGCGGAGTTCGATGCTGGGTTCTTCGGGATTTCGCCGCGTGAGGCGGTGGCGATGGATCCGCAGCAGCGGTTGGTGCTGGAGACGGCGTGGGAGGCGTTGGAGCGGTCGGGGATCGTGCCGGATTCGCTGCGTGGCAGTGCTACTGGTGTCTATCTCGGGTTGATGTATCACGACTACGCGGCTCAGATGGCGTTGAGTCCGGGCGACAACGAGGGATTCAACGGCACCGGCAACTACGGGAGCGTTCTCACCGGGCGGGTGTCGTACGCGTTGGGCTTGGAGGGCCCGGCGGTGACGGTGGACACGGCGTGTTCGTCGTCGTTGGTGGCGGTGCATCTGGCTGCTCAGGCGTTGCGTTCCGGTGAGTGTTCGATGGCGCTGGCAGGTGGGGTCACGGTGCTGTCCAGCCCAGAAGTCTTCGTGGAGTTCTCGCGGCAGGGCGGGCTGGCTGCGGATGGTCGTTGCAAGCCGTTCGCGGATGCTGCGGATGGTACTGGGTGGGGTGAGGGCGCCGGGGTTCTGGTGCTGGAACGCTTGTCGGATGCTCGGCGGAACGGGCATCGGGTGTTGGCGGTGCTGCGTGGAAGTGCGGTGAATCAGGACGGGGCGTCCAACGGCCTGACTGCGCCGAATGGTCCTTCCCAACAGCGCGTGATTCGGGCGGCGTTGGCGAGTGCGCGGTTGTCCTCCGCCGATGTGGATGTGGTGGAGGCCCACGGCACCGGTACGAAGCTGGGTGATCCGATCGAAGCCCAGGCGTTGCTGGCTACGTACGGTCAGGATCGGTCGGCTGATCGGCCACTGCGGCTCGGGTCGGTGAAGTCGAACATCGGGCACACCCAGGCCGCCGCCGGTGTGGCCGGGATTATCAAGATGGTGCTGGCGATGCAGCACGGTGTCCTGCCGCAGACGTTGCACGTCGACGCCCCCTCGTCGCACGTGGACTGGTCGACGGGTGCGGTGGAGCTGCTGACTGAGTCGGTGTCGTGGGAGACGGACGGTCGTCCGCGCCGGGCGGGCGTGTCGTCGTTCGGTATCTCCGGGACGAACGCCCACGTGATCCTTGAAGAGCCGGAAGAGGCGCCAGCTGTGGAGCCGGCGGTGGTTGCCGGTGGTGTCGTGCCGTGGCTGGTGTCGGCGAAGACGCCGCAGGCGCTGCGCGAGCAGGCCGACAGGTTGAGCCGATGGGCTGAGGAGCAGCCAGATATTGATGTGGTCGCGGTGGGTCGTGCGTTGGCCACGAGTCGGTCGGTGTTTGAGCATCGGGCGGTGGTGCTGGGACGTGACCGGCAGTCGTTGGTGGACGGTGTGCAGGCGCTTGCTGGGGACCGGTCGGGTGTGGGGGTGGTGACTGGCCTGGCGGGTTCGGGTCGGTTGGCGGTGGTGTTCTCGGGTCAGGGGAGTCAACGCCCCAGCATGGGTGCGGAGTTGGCGGCTGTGTTTCCGGTGTTTGCTGAGGCGTTCGATGAGGTGTGTGGGGAGTTGGATCGGCATTTGCCGTGTCCGTTGCGGGATGTGATCAGTGGTGAGCCGGGTCCGGGTCTGTTGGATGAGACGTTGTATACGCAGGCTGGGTTGTTTGCGGTGCAGGTGGCGTTGTTCCGTCTGACTTCGTCGTGGGGTGTGGTGCCGGAGTGGGTTGCTGGTCATTCGATCGGTGAGTTGAGTGCCGCGTATGTGGCGGGTGTGTGGGATCTGGCGGATGCGGCTGCGGTGGTTGCGGCGCGGGGTCGGTTGATGCAGGAGTTGCCGTCGGGCGGTGCGATGGTGGCGCTGTCGGCGACTGAGGCCGAGGCGCTGGAGTTGATCGGTGAGCGGACCACCGTAGGCCTAGCGGCGGTGAACGGGCCGGCGTCGACGGTGATTTCCGGTGCTGAGGACGTTGTGGAGGAGTTGGCTCAGCGGTGGCGTGAACAGGGTGGTAAGGCCCGTCGCCTGCGGGTCAGTCACGCATTCCACTCCCCGCTGATGGAGCCGATGCTCGATCCCTTCGCGCGTGTGCTGGAGCAAGTGACCTTCCGGGAGCCTCGGATCCCTGTCGTCTCGGGTCTCCCAGGGGCGGATCTGACTGATCCGGCGTACTGGGTGCGGCATGTCCGGGACACCGTGCGCTACCACGACGCGGTCCTCAAACTGCGTGAACACGGCGCCGATCTGTTCCTGGAGGCAGGTCCGTCAGGGGCGTTGAGCGCGATGGCCACGGCGGACAGCGGTGGAGTATGGCTGCCTGGGATGCGGGCCGACCGTGACGAGCCGGAAACCCTGCTGACCGCAGTGGCCGGGGCGTACACCCACGGGGCCACCGTGAACTGGAATGCCCTCCTCGGAACCCGACCGGGCAACAACCCCGTCTCGTCGTCGCTGCCGACGTATGCGTTCCAGCGGGAGCGGTTCTGGCCTGAGGGGTTGGGTCGGGGTGTTGATGGTGGTGTGGTTGATGGTTTGGGTGCTGATTTCTGGGATGCGGTGGAGCGTGAGGATGTGTCGGTGGTGTTGCCGGCGCTGGCGTCGTTGCGGCAGCGGCGGGCGCGTTCGGTGGTGGATGGGTGGCGTTACGGGGTGGGGTGGTCGTTGCTGCCGGAGGCGTCTGGGGGCGTGCTGGGTGGTGTGTGGGCGGTTGTGGCTGTTGAGGGGGCCGGTGATGATGTCGCGGCCGGTTTGATGTCGGGGGGTGCCGAGGTGCTGCGGGTCGATCTCGACCGGATCCATGAGTCGGGGTTGCCGGATGTGGGGTTGTTGGCTGGTGCGGTGGTGGTGGTTGGTGAGGGTCGTGAGTGTGCGGGGCAGTTGTTGGCGGTTGCTCAGGTGTGGGGTTCGGTGCCGTTGTGG
>NZ_JBIAHA010000044.1:0-30959 GCF_042870175.1 Streptomyces sp. NPDC006643
CCATTAGGACCCAGCAACGCAAACACCGACCCCTCCCCCACATCAAGATCAACACCGTCCAACACCAACTTCTCGCCATACGACTTACGCAACCCGACAGCACTGATCACCGACGCGGTCGGTGTGAGTTTCTGTGTCATGGGAGCAGCGTGCGGGGCGTCGGATTCACGCCGCTTTCACCGCGGTTTCAGCCGCAGCGCGCGGAACTTACCCGGACGTAACCGATTCGCAATCGATTCCCATCTTGACCGAGACCCAACAAGTGCCCGCTCGATTACGCTCAGCTCTCATGCCCAGCGACATCGACCTCACCAACGACCGTCCCGTGTACGTCATCGGCGGCGGACCGGGCGGTCTCGCCGTCGCCGCCGCACTGCGCGCGCAGGGGATACGAGTCGTCGTACTGGAGAAGTCCGACGCCGTCGGGGCTTCCTGGCGCGGCCATTACGACCGGCTCCGGCTGCACACCACCCGCAAGCTGTCCGCGCTGCCGGGCCTGCCCATGCCGAGGTCCTTCGGACGCTGGGTCTCGCGCGACGACATGGTCCGCTATCTGGAGAAGTACGCGGAGTACCACGGTCTGGAGATCGTCACCCGCGTCGAGGTCACCGGCATCGAGCGTTCGGCGGACGGCGAGAGCTGGCTGCTGCACGCCACCGGTGGGCGGAAGTTGACCGGGAGCGCCGTCGTCGTGGCCACCGGTTACAACCACGCGCCGCGGCTGCCCGACTGGCCGGGGGCGGAGTCGTACGGCGGGAAACTGCTGCACGCGGGCGCGTACCGCGACTCCCGTCCGTACGAGGGCAAGGACGTCCTCGTCGTCGGTGCCGGCAACACGGGCGCCGAGATCGCGGTCGACCTGGTGGAGGGCGGCGCGGCGCGGGTACGGCTCGCGGTCCGTACCGTTCCGCACATCATGCGCCGCTCCACGCTGGGCTGGTCGGCCCAGCGCATGGGCATCCACGTCCGGCGGCTGCCGACGCGGCTGGTCGACCGGGGCGGCGAGATCCTGTCCAGGATCACAGTGCCCGATCTCGCGGCCCGCGGGCTGCCGCGCCCCGACACCGGGCTCTACTCACGGGTGCGTGAGGGTGCGATCCCGGTGCAGGACATGGGGCTGATCGCGGCGGTGCGCAAGGGCAAGGTCGAACCGGTGGCGGCGGTCGAGTCGTTCGACGACAACAAGGTGGTGCTGGCGGACGGTTCACGGATATCGCCCGACGTGGTGATCGCCGCGACCGGCTACGGCCAGGCCCTGGAGGGCCTGGTGGGGCATCTCGGCGTACTGGACGAGCGCGGCCGGCCGGTGGTGCGCGGCGCGCGGACGTCCGAGCGGGCGCCGGGGATGTACTTCACCGGTTTCACGAATCCGATCAGCGGGATGCTGCGGGAGTTGGCGCTGGACGCGGAGCGGATAGCGAAGGCGGTCAAGTCGCAGGCCCTCAAGTCACAGGCGCTCAAGGCGAAGGCCGACAGAGCCAAGGCACCCAAGAGCAAGACCAAGCCCGAGACAAAGACCAGGACAAGCAAGACCAAGACACCCAAGGCCAAGGCGCCCAAGACCAAGGCGCCCAAGACCAAGGCGCTCAGGTAGACGGTCATATGGGCGGACGACCCGGGCAGTCGACGGGGCGGTGGCGTGTCACCGGCGCTCAAGTCGTGGGCGCCGAAGGCACGTTGAGCGCGTCCGTCGGGCCGGCCTTGGTACGGCTCCTGATCAGCAGGGCCATCAGCGCAGCCGCCGCGCACAGCGCGCCCGACGCGTACCAGACCGTGTTGTACGAGCCGGTGACGTCCCGCACCATGCCGCCCACGAACGCCACGACCCCGGCGCCGATCTGGTGCGAGGCCAGCACCCAGCCGAAGACGATGGCGCTGTCCGCCCCGTAGTACTCGCGGCACAGGGCGATCGTCGGCGGGACGGTCGCGACCCAGTCCAGACCGTAGAAGACGATGAAGAACAGCATCGGCGGCCGGACGTCCGGGCCCAGCAGCATCGGCAGGAAGAGCAGCGAGACGCCGCGCAGCGCGTAGTAGACGGCGAGCAGCCGGCGCGCGTCGAAACGGTCGGTGAGCCAGCCCGAGGCGATGGTGCCGACGATGTCGAAGACACCGATGACCGCGAGGAGCGAGGCGGCGGCCGTGATCTGCATGCCGTGGTCGTGGGCGGCGGGGATGAAGTGGGTCTTGATCAGGCCGTTCGTGGAGGCGCCGCAGATCGCGAACGTTCCGGCGAGCAGCCAGAAGGGCCCGGTGCGGGCGGCCTCGAACAGGACGGTCACCGCTCGCCGCGCCGCGCCACTCACGGGTGCCGGCTTGGGCTTGAACTCCTCGGAGCCGTACGGGGGCAGGCCCACGTCCGCCGGGTGGTCGCGCAGCAGGAGCCAGACGAACGGGACGACGACGAGCGCGGACATGGCGACGGTGATCGAGGCGGGGCGCCAGCCGTGGTTCGCCACGAGCCAGGAGAGCAGCGGCAGGAACACCAACTGCCCGGAGGCGCCCGCCGCCGTGAGGATGCCGGTGACGAGTCCGCGCCGGGCGACGAACCAGCGGTCGGTGACGGTGGCGGCGAAGGCCAGGGCCATCGAGCCGGTGCCGAGACCGACGAGGACGCCCCAGTAGAGAACCATCTGCCAGGCGGCGGTCATGACGACGGTGAGCGCGGACCCGGTGGCGATGACGGTCAGCGCGACGGCGACGACCCGGCGTATCCCGAACCGGTCCATGAGCGCGGCGGCGAACGGCGCGGTCAGCCCGTACAGCATGAGGTTGACGGACACGGCGAAGCCGATCTCACCGCGCGACCACTGGAACTCCTTGTGCAGCGGCTCGATGAGCAGTCCCGGCAGCGAGGCGAAGGCGGCGGCGCCGATGATCGTCACGAAGGTGACGGCGGCGACGAACCAAGCCCGGTGGATCCGGGGACGGCGGCGCGGCGCCGGAGCGGGGGTGGTGGTCGGGGTCGGGGTCGGGGTCGGGGTCGGGGCTTTCGCGGGCGGACCGGCGGGAGTCTCGGCTGTCTGTGTCACGTCAAGAAGCATCGGTGGCGCGGGTACGTCGCACGAGTGGCCCGACGGACATGGGTCACTAGGATCGGGCCAGCGCCGGGGTCGACTACTGGATCCGGCCGGGGGCCGGTTCGTCGTCATTCGCTGTACGGGTGGATGTGTGGCCCTCCGGCGCCGCCCGGGGGCGGACCACGCGGCGCAGCTCGCGGATCGGCCGGGCCGCGAACAGCGCCCCGCACACCAGCACGTTCACCACCGCCCCGCCCACCAGCACCTCGCGCATCCCGACCGCCTCCACCACCGGGCCCGCCAGCGCGCGGCCGACGGCGAGCATGATCAGGGAGCCCGCCACGTCATAGGCGTGCAGCCGGTTCAGCGCCTCCGGCGGGATCATCGTCTGCACCGTCGTGGACCACATGACCAGCCAGAACGCCAGACCCACCCCGCCCGCGAAGAATCCGGCGGCGAGCAGCGGGAGCGGGACGTCGTACGCGAGCACCAGCAGGTTCGCGACGACACCGAACAGCGCGACCGTGCCCGCGAACAGCGGTCTGACCGGGCGCAGCCGCAGCGCGAGCAGCCCGCCCGCGACATTGCCGGCGCCCTGGACGGTCATCATCAGTCCGAACATGGCGGAGCTGTGCCGGTCGGTGACCACCACCGCCTCCAGCGGGACGATCGGCCCGAGCACGGTGACCCCGTACACCGACCAGACCGCGATCACACCCCACAGCCAGGACCTGGCCCGGAACTCGCGCCAGCCGCCGATCAGTTCGGTGAGCATCGAGTCGCCGCGCACGGGCTTCATCGTCGGCATCCGGATCAGGAACAGACAGATCCCGCTGATCCCGAACGTGGCTGCGTTGACCGCGAAGATCGTGCCGGGCCCGCCGAACCCGGCCAGCGCGCCGGCCGCCGCCGGACCCGCCATCGTGGCCAGGGACTCGGCGACCCGCAGCACCGCGTTGCCGCGCTGTACGTCGGGCGAGAGGATGGGCAGCATGCTGGCCACACCGGGCTGGAAGAGGGCGGCGCCGAGCCCGTTGACGGCGCTCAGCGCGTACACCAGCCAGAGCGGCGGCGCTCCCCCGACGAAGACGGCCACGAGACCGGCCGTGCCGAACAGCCGCATCACATCGGCGACGACCATCATCCGGCGCGGGGTGAACCGGTCGGCGAGCACACCGCCGAAGAGCACGAAGCCGGCGAAGCAGACCATCCACGCGCCGAGCGCGAAGCTCACGGACGAGGCGCCGTGTCCGGCGTCGAGCAGCCCGGCGGCGAGCGCGACGGGCACCATGCCGTCGCCGAACCGCGCGACGGTCCTGGCGAGGAAGAAGAGCCGGAAGTCACGGTTCCAGAGAGGGGTCCCGGCCGGGGCGGGAATGTCGGGGTCCGTCGAACGCTTGGCAGTCACAGAGTCGACAGATATCAAGGACTGGTCTGGACCACCAGGGGTTTCCGTATGACGGACACACGGGAGAGCGGAACGATGCCAGGGACGACGTCAGTGAGCAGCGCCGAACAGCCGCCGCGCCACCGGGTCGTGGTCCTCGCGCTGGACGGGGTCCTCCCGTTCGAACTGGGCATCCCCCAGCGGATCTTCGGCCGCGCCAAGAGCCCCGAGGGCGCCCCGCTGTACGACGTGGTCACCTGCTCGATCCGCCCGCCGGGCCCGGTCCGTACGGACGCGGACTTCAACATCCTCGTGGAGAGCGGCCCCGAGGCCCTCGCCACCGCCGACACGCTCCTGATCCCCGCCTCGTACGAACTAGGGCCGGTCTACGAGGAGGGCAGGCTCACCGACGAACTCGCCGCCGCACTCGCCCTGCTGCGCCCCGGCACCCGGCTGGTCTCCATCTGCACGGGCGGATACGTGCTCGCCGCCGCCGGATTCCTGGACGGCCGGCCCGCCTCCACGCACTGGTCGTCGGCCGCGCACTTCCAGCGGACCTTCCCGCGGATCAAGGTCGACGCGGATGTGCTGTTCATCGACGACGGCGATGTCCTGACCTCGGCCGGGGTCGCCGCCGGGATCGATCTCTGTCTGCACATCGTGCGCCGCGACCACGGCACGGCCGTCGCCAACGATGTCGCGCGGCACACGGTCGTCCCGCCGCACCGGGACGGCGGCCAGGCGCAGTACATCCAACGTCCGGTCCCCGACGCCCAGTTGGCGACCACCACCACGGCGAGGGCATGGGCGCTCGCCCGGCTCCACGAACCGATCCAGCTGCGGGACATGGCGGAACAGGAGTCGATGTCCGTACGGACGTTCACGCGCCGATTCCGCGAGGAGGCCGGGATCAGCCCCGGGCAGTGGCTGGTCCGGCAGCGGGTCGAGCGGGCGCGTCATCTGCTGGAGGCGACGGATCTCTCGGTCGACCAGATCGCGCGGAACGCCGGGTTCGGTACGGCGCAGTCCATGCGCCAGCATCTCCAGGCGGCGCTCGGTGTCTCGCCGACGGTCTACCGGCGGACGTTCCGGGCGGTCCCCGTGGTCACTGCGGTCCCGGCGGTCACTGCTGCTCCTGCGGCCCCCGCACTCACCGCTGTCACCGCGCAGGCGTCGCCGGCCCTCAGGACCGTGTGACGGCCTTCGGCGAGTCGTCCGCGACCACGTACCGCCCGATCTCGTCGGCCCGCTGCCCGGTCCGCTGCCCGGTCGGCTCCGACCGCTCCGGCCGCTCCGGCCGTTCAGCCGCCGGCGCCGATGGCACCGACGTGGCGCCCGTGCCCGGCTCGCACCGGTCGACCTCGCACCAGATCCGCTTGCCCGAGCCCTCCGGCTGCCAGCCCCACCGGTCGGCGAGCCCGTCGACCAGCTCCAGGCCCCGCCCGTTGGTGTCCTCGCCCTGCGCGTGGCGCGGACAGGGCGGTCGCGCGCTGGTGTCGGCGACCTCGACCCGTACGGTCCCGGCCTCGGCGGCCCCCGAACCGAACAGCATCCGCAGCACGGCCGGACAGCCGGTGTGCACCACGGCGTTGGTGACCAGCTCCGAGATCAGCAGGATCAGCGTCTCGGCCAGTGGCTCGTCGTCGTTCATACCGGAGCCGATGAGCCGCGACCGTGCCCATCGACGGGCCCGCCCGACCTCCGCCGGGTCGGCCCCGACCTCCAACTGCATCTGAAGAACCTGCACCGCTCACACCATCCGAACCGGCGGGCACATCGCCTCGCGCCTCGACAAGGTCCACGACAAGGTCACAGAACGTGATTCCCTTGTGGGACAGCATGGTTGACGTACAGTCACCGCAACAAGCGCTTCGGGCATATTCCAACGCGAAGGAGTACGCGTGAGGCATACTGTGCGACGCGCTCTGCGGGGAGTCGAACAAGGACGCGTCCAGCGCCTTCGAACGGTGCTACTGGCAGGCATTCCCCGGTCCGGCGTCGCCGTACTGGCCACACCGGATCCTTCAAGCCTCACCGCCACTCGCACCCGAGCGAGCGTACCGGAGCCCGCCGCCGACTCCGGCCCGTGACGGGTCACCCGAAGGACACAACCCGGTATCGACATGCGCGAAGCGCCCTTTCGTCACACACGGTCACGCTCTGCGGACGGCTCCGGTACGGCCCCGACCTCGCCCGCCGGTCCACGGACGAAGGACCGCGGACCAGGAACCACGGACCACGGACCACGGACCACGGACGAAGGACCACGGACAAAGAGCCAAGATCTACCGTCTACGGCTCCGGCGTCACGTAGTACGAGGCGAACCCCGCCAGGATCTCCTCCTCGGTGATCCGGCCGTCACCGTCCCCGTCCAGTCCCCCGGCGGCCTGCGCCGCCACGTCCGGCTCCGTGCCCAGCACGCGCAGCACCCGCTCGGCCGCCGCCGGTGTCACACCGCCGCCGTCCTCGTCCGCGATGGCGATCACCGCGTGCAGGAAGGGCCGGGCGATCTCGGCGAAGCGCTGGGGGCTGTCGCGCAGCCGCTTCGCGGCGCCGGTGATGAATTCCTGGCGGGTGACCCGCTGGTCACCGTCGACGTCCGCGATGCCGGCCATGCCCTGCCAGAAGGCCTCGGCCCCGCTGTAGAGCGCCTGTCCCTTGTCGGATCGTGCGGTGACGCCGAACTCCGCGAGCAGTGCCGCTGCCGCTCCGCTGAAGTCCTCGCGGTCGATGTAGCCGTTGCCGTCCTGGTCGAAAGCGGCGAACCGGGAGGCGATCTTGCCCTCGTACTCTGCGCTGTCCATGAAGGGGAGCGTACGACGCCTGGGGCCCGCCGTGTGAAGGCTTCGGGTCCGACTGGTGGACCCGACCCGGGCACGACGGCGCTGCGACGGCGCGCGACTCTCGCACGACGGCGCGCGACCGGCGCTCCTGGGCCGGCTCCTGGGTCGGCTCCTAGGCCGAGAGGGGCTGCGCCCGCTCGTCGACGGCGTCCGAGACGTCCGAGTACACCTCGAAGAGGCGACGCACGCCGAGCGCCGACAGGACGCGGTTGACGTGCGAGCCCTCCTCCGCGCCGTGGGCGGGCAGGATGAGATGGAGACGGCCCTGGCAGGAGCGCATCAGCTTGCGGGAGGCGATCAGGACGCCGACGCCGCTGGAGTCGCAGAAGAACACCTCGGAGAGGTCCAGCACCAGCTCACGGCGGCCGGCGGCCACCGCGTCATGGACGTGCTGGCGGACCACGGGCGAGGTCACGAGGTCCAGTTCTCCGGTGATGCGCAGCACCGTCCACAGACCGTGCTCGTCCTTGTCCACCTTGAGCGTCACGCCTGGACCTTCCCTCGTACCGAACCGGAGACCCTTGGGCGGAGTTCCGGATTCCGGATCTTCACCGGAGATCGTCCCTCTGTATCGCGGCTGCCCGACTGGTCTCTCATGAAACACAACGGCAAGGAACCGGGGAAATTCCTTATCAGCTCGGACGGTGTCGAGGGGCGCACTTGACGCAAAGGGGCGCACTTCGTTGACACTGGCCAGTACATTCGAAACGGCGGGGTCAGGTCACGGAGCAGTCACACGGCTGGGGGTCTCATGGCGAAGGACACACCGCCCCGCTGGGACCGCAGGATGCAGCAGCGGCTCGCGCGGGGTGAGGCAGCCGCGCTCGGCGAGCTGTACGACCGCTTCGCCTCGCTCGTCCACAGCCTCGCGCACCGGGTGCTCGACGACAGCGAGGCCGCCGACCGGATAACCCGCGAGGTCTTCGGTTACGTGTGGGAGAACCCGGAAGTCTTCGACCCCAAGCAGGGCTCGATGCGGTCCTGGATCGCCAAGCTCGCCCGGCTGCACGCCGTGAACCGGCTGCGGCAGCTGGAGACGGCGGCCCATCAGGCCAGCGGCGGGGGCAGCGCGGAGGAGCTGGAGCAGAAGATCCGCGAGGCGTCCGCCGCCGCACGCGCCGACTACATCGTCACCTCCATGCCCGCGCCCCTGCGCGCCGCGCTGGACCTGGCGTACTTCCAGCGCCGTGACTACCGGCAGACCGCCGCCGACCTCGGGGTCACCGAGGACGAGGCGCGCCGGCGGCTGCGGCTCGGCCTGCAACTGCTCTCGTCGGCGAACACCCGGCCCCTGGAGGGCTCCTCACCGCCCGGACACGGACGGTCGCTGTGACCGGGCCGCTCGACGGTGGCCGCGACGGCGGCCGTCGCGACCCGGACGAGCCCGACGGGGTGCGCGGTGTCCCGCGCATACCCGGCCAGCGCGCCGCCGCGGACGACCTGGAACCGCCCGCGCCGGACGTACTGCGCCGGGCCCTGGAGGGCGCCGCGCGCGCCGCTCAGGCGGCGCGGGAGAGCCGCGAACGGGAAGAGCGGGATGAACAGCGTGCACCGGACGAACCGGGTGAGCGACACGATGACGCCGACACGGCCGACGAGACGGCGGCCCCGGAGACGGGCGCCGGCACGGGCCGCGTTACGGACGGAGTCACCGACGGCGTTACGGACGAGGGCGTTACGGGCGACGGCGTTACGGACGGCGGCGCTACGGACGGCGGCGTTACGGACGGCGGCGTTACGGGCGACGGCGTTATGGCTGACGCCGAGACCGACGCCGACGCCGCCACCGATCCCCGTTCCGGGGCGCCGCGTGAGCCGGCGCACCCGCCCGATCCCGCCGAGGCTGGCGCCGACGCCGACGAGCGACACATGAGGGCGCCCGCCCCGGTGCCCGCCGGGCCGCCGCCTTCGCACTCCGTACTGAAGTCCCTGCTCGGCGCCTGGGCGCTGGCCGCCTGCTCGCCCGAGGAGACGACCCACGTCGAGGACCATCTCACCGAGTGTGCGCCGTGTGCCGACGAGGCGCTCAAACTGCGCGACGCCGTCGGCCTGTTGCAGGCCGACCGGAATCTGGATCTCCCTCCGCTGCTCCGCTCCCGGGTGCTGGAGAACTGCCTCGACCGGCGGGCCGCCCGTATCCCGGTGCCGGTGTGGGCCACCCCGTACGACGCGGAGACCGCCCGGCTCGACGCGCTGCTGCGCGACTTCGGCGACGCGGAGTGGCACGCGCCGCTCCAGCTCAAGTGGTTCGAGAAGGAGGAGCCCACCACGCGCAGGGCGACGGTCGCCGGGGTCATCGGGCATCTGATGACCGTGGACGGGCTGGTGGCGTCGGCGCTGGGGCTGGACGATCCGCTGGGCGCATCGGCGCCGCTGTCGCCGACCGACCGGACCGAGGCGTTCTGGCGTTCGGCGCACGCGCCGCCCACCCGTACGATCCACGAGCCGTGGCGCGACCAGAGCCATACGCTCATCAGGACGGCGTCCTTCGCCGGCCGCGGGGTGGCCGAACTCTCCGTCTCGTACGGCGAGTTCGCCCTGCCGTTGCGGGACGCGCTGATCGACCGGGCCTTCGAGTGCTGGATCCACGGCTGGGACATCGCGAACGCGGTGGTCTACCCCTATCCGGCGCCGAGCGGTCCGCATCTGCGCGCGATGATCGACCTCGCCACGCAGCTGATCCCGTCCACCCTGGCGGCCCGCCGCCGCGCGGGCCGGGCGTCGCCCGCCCGGCAGTTGGTCACGCCCGGTTCGCCGGGCCGGTCGCTGCATCTGGAGGTCGAGGGCGCGGGCGGCGGTGACTGGTACATCGCGCTGGACTCACCCGCCGCCGTCGGCTCCGCCGAGCGCTCGGTGGCCCAAGTGGCGCTCGACGACGTCGAGTTCTGCCAGCTGGTGGCGGGGCACATCTCACCGGAGGAGGCCGCGGCCGGTCAGGACGGCGACCGCGACGCGATCCGGGACGTGCTGTTCGCGGCAGCCTCGCTGAGCCGGCTCTGAGCGGAATCGGACGGGACGCGGACCTGACTGGGAGCGGACTCGGGCCGGACTCGGAGCGGGCGACGCCCCCAAGCGCCGTACGGATGACGACACTTGAGGGCGGCCGGACGGTCGGATGCCGGTGACTAGCTGACGTACAGGTAGTAGTAGCCGGTGCCGCCGGGGGCCGGGTCGCAGCGGTAGTTGCTGAACCCTTCGCGGACGTACTGCTGTCCGGCGTCAATGCATTTGGACCTGCTGGAGTACGAGCCGATGTAGAGCCAGGCCGCCTCCGACTGGGCACCGACGCTGACGGACGTGCCCGGAGCCGCCTGGGCGGGGGCGTTGATCCCGCCGATCGCCAGAACGGCGATTCCCACACTCAGCAGTGCTGCACGCTTGCGCATCCTGATCTCCCCTGTGTTGGCAGTAAGCGGTTGCTGAACACCGCAGATCCTGTAACGGCGCGGACACGCCGCGCAAGGGGATCACTCATTCCTGTCAGCCGAAGATCACCGTACGCCGGCCGTTCAGCAGGATCCTGTGCTCGGCATGCCACTTGACCGCGCGGGCCAGCGCCTGGCACTCCACGTCGCGGCCGATCGCGACCAGTTGCTCCGGGGTGACCTCGTGGCCGACGCGCTCGACCTCCTGCTCGATGATCGGGCCCTCGTCCAGCTCGGCCGTCACATAGTGCGCGGTCGCGCCGATCAGCTTCACGCCCCGGGCGTGCGCCTGGTGGTACGGCTTGGCGCCCTTGAAGCTCGGCAGGAAGGAGTGGTGGATGTTGATGATCCGGCCGTTCAGCTGCTTGCACAGATCGTCGGAGATGACCTGCATGTAGCGGGCCAGCACGACCAGCTCGACGTCCTCGGCGCGTACCAGCTCCAGCAGCTCCGCCTCGGCCGCCGCCTTGGTGTCCTTGGTGACCGGGATGTGGTGGAAGGGGATGTCGTACGAGGCGACCAGCTCGGCGAAGTCGGTGTGGTTGGACACGACGGCGGCGATGTCCACGGGGAGCGCGCCGGTACGCGACCGGAAGAGCAGGTCGTTCAGGCAGTGGCCGAATTTGCTGACCAGCAGGACGATCCGCATCCGGTCCCCGGCGTGGTGCAGCTGCCAGTCCATCCGGAAGGAGTCCCCCACGGCGGCGAAGCTCGCGCGCAGCTTCTCCAGGGTCACCGGCTCCTCGGCCGAGAAGTGGACCCGCATGAAGAAGAGGCCGGTGTCACGGTCGCCGAACTGCTGGCTGTCCTCGATGTTGCACCCGGTCATGAAGAGGAAGCTGGACACGGCGTGCACGATGCCCTGTTTGTCCGGGCAGGACAGCGTCAGGACGTACTGGTCGGACAGGGCGGGCCGGTCGGCCTGGGCGGCGGGCTGCTGCGGGGCACTCATGACCCCAGAGGATCCCACACGGGACCCCGCGCGGGCCGCGCCCGACCGTCAGGCGGACGGCGTCGAACGGCGGCGGGCGACGCCGGACGGACCACGTCGGGCGAGGGGCGTCGGGCACGCCTCGCACAGGACACGAATCGCTGTGGCGTACGTCACGCCGAGCGGGTCAGGATCCGCAGCACGTCCAGCGAACGCGGCACCGTGTCCGGGTCCTCGCCGTCGTTGACGGCCAGCCTGACGTGCGCCTCGCGCGCCGCCCGTACCGCCTCCGGCCAGCCGTGGTGCTCCAGATACACCGATATCGGGGCGTCCGGCCCCACCTGGTGCATGATCCGCAGCACCCGCAGCACGGCGACATCGACGAGCGCGGCCTCGCCGGAGTCGCGGAAGATCGTCCCGACGTACTTCTCGGCCGACCAGTTGTCCAGCCAGGTGTCCTCGACCAGCCGGTACACGGCGTCGGTGACGTCGCCGTATCCCTCCAGGCCGGCCAGCCAGTACTCCTGGTGAAAGACGGGATCGGAAAGCATGTGCAGCGCCGAGCGCACATTGCTGCGCCAGCGCCACCAGGGAATGTCATTGAGCGGCATGTCGCCCATGGTGGAGGAGCGACGGCCGCGACGGGAAGAGTTATCCGAACCTTGCTGCACAGCAGTCGATCGTACGGTCCGCCGGAAGGCGATCGGCTGGCCCCCCGCAATTCACCTCGTTGTCATGTGCGGTTGAACAACCTCCACCTGGCAGTTACCCGCGGGCCGGAAGTGTGCGGAGACATGACCGGTAGGCAGCAGCGCTCCTCCTCCCCCCGCCCCTTCCACCGGATTCCGGTGGTCCGCGTCTTGTGCACGGTGGCGGCCGGGGCGTCACTGGTCAGCGGATGTGGCGTGCTCCCTGGCGGCCCGGGGGGCTCCAGGGAGCCCGTCACGGTGATGACGTGGGCACCCGAGGGCACCGCCGCCACGAACATGCCGGGCATGCCGGCCATGGCCAAGGCGTTCGCGCGGTGGGTCAACGCGGCAGGCGGGATCGACGGCCACGAGCTGCGCGTGCTGACCTGCAACGAGCGCAACACCTCGGCGGGCGCGGCCGACTGCGCGCGGCTGGCCGCCGACAAGGACGTCACTGCCGTCGTCGGCTCGTACAGCCAGCACGGCAACGCCTTCATGGCGCCGCTGGAGGCGGCCGGGATCCCGTATCTCGGGGGCTACGGGGTGACCGAGCGGGAGTTCTCCAGCTTCGTCTCGTACCCGGTCAACGGCGGCCAGGCGGCGCTCCTGGCCGGCAACGGCATGCAGCTGGGCGGAGAGTGCGGCCCCGTCTCCATCGTGCGGCCCGACACGATCACCGGCGACGCGATGCCCGAACTGCTCAACTCCGGCCTCAGCAAAGGCAAGAAGGACGGCGCGGGCGGCGGCGAGAGCGAGGGCGGCGGCGGGAAGGCGACGGACATCCGGGCCGCCGAGGACGCAACCGACTACACGAAGTCGGCGGAGCGTGCCCGCGAGAACGCGGCCACCGCCGATGACGGCTGTGTCACGGCGGTCCTCGGCGACCGTACGGAAACGTTTTTCGACTCCTACCGCCGGCTGCCCGACACCGGCCGGACCGTCCGTATCTCCTCGGTCCTCGGCAGCGTCGGCCAGCCGCTGGTGGACCGGACGGGCGGCTCGAAGGGCGTCTTCGAGGGGGCGTACGTCACGGGCTGGTACCCGCAGGCGAAGGACCGGGCGTGGCAGCCGATGCGCGACGTGATCCAGAAGCACGCGTTCGGCGACGACTCCATCGACCCTGCGGACCCCGGCGTACAGACCACCTGGATCGCGTACACGGCGCTCAAGTCGGTCATCGAGTCGATCGACCGGGACACGATCTCCTCGGGCACCTTCTCGCACGCGCTGGACAAGGGCGCGAAGGTCGAGACGGGCGGCCTCACCCCCACACTGCGCTGGCGGTACGAGGACATGCTCGGCTCACCCGGCTACCCGCGCATCGTGAACAGCGAGGTGACGTTCCAGGTGGTGCGCGACGGCGAACTGGTGGCGCTGAAGGACGGCTTCGTGGACGTACGGGGCACCCTGAGCGACGCGGGCCGCAGCGCGTAGCGGACCGGGCCGCCCACGGCCGGGCGGGGGGTCTCCCGCCCGGCCGCGGTGGGAGACGTCAGTCCCCGATTCCCTGGCTGAACCCGCCGTCCACGGGCAGTTCCACACCGGTGGTGAAGGTGGCGTCGACCGCCAGGTACAGCGCGGCGGCGGCTATCTCCTCCATGGTGCCTCCCCGGCCCATCGGGGTGGAGCTGTTGCCCTGCTCGATGAACTCGGCTCGCTGCTCCTCGGTCAGCTCGGCGACGCCCATGGTGGGGGTGAGGATGAACCCGGGAGCGATGGCGTTGACCCGGATCTTGCGGGGCAGCAGCTCGGCGGCGAGCACTTTGGTGATGGCGGCGACGGCTTCCTTCGCGCCGGAGTAGGCGCTCAGACCGGGAAAGATACGGTCGTTCGAGACGGTGGTGAAGATGATCGAGCCGCCCTCGGCGACCAGTGGCGCCAGCCGCTGCGCGGTGAAGAAGGCGCCCTTGGCGTTGACGTTGAAGATGCGGTCCCACGATTCCTCGGTGACCTCTTCGAGCGTCTGGAACTCTGCGATGCCCTGATTGATGAACACGTAGTCGACGGTGCCGAACCGTTCGGCGACGTGATCGCCGAGGGCGGCGATGGCGCGGGCGTCGGTGGCGTCGGAGCGCACCGGGTGGGCGAGCGGGGTGCCGAGTGCTTCCTGGGCCTCGGCCAGCCGCCGGTCACTGCGTCCGGTGTAGATCACTTCGGCACCACGGTCGGTCAGGGCCTGGACGATGGCCCGGCCCATCCCGATGGTGCCGCCTGTGATGACGGCTTTCCTGCCCGCGAGGGCCTTCGGGTCGACGGTGGAGGAGTGCTGGGTGCTGTTGCGCGTTGTCATACCCGCACGCTAAAGCTTGACGTTGACGTCAGAGTCAACCTTTCAGGTGGGGGTCATATGTTCATCGGCGAGCTGTCGAGGCGTACGGGTGTCAGCACCAGGGGGCTGCGGTACTACGAGGAGCAGGGGCTGCTGCGACCACAGCGACGCCCCAGCGGCTACCGCGAGTTCGACGAGTCCGACACGGCCACGGTGCGCCGAATCCGGATCCTGCTCGCGGCCGGCCTGAACACCGAACTGATCCGCGAGGTGCTGCCCTGCATGGCCGACGAGGGATCCATCCTGGCCCCGACCTGCGAGGAGATGGCCGAGAACCTCAAACACGAACACGACCGCCTGAGCCACGCCATCGCCCAACTCCAGTCCGCCCACGCCATGCTCGGCTCGATCATCCACGCGGGGCGCAGCGCGTAGGGGCGGGCGCCCGTGAGCCGCGCTAGTCTCCGGGAATGGTTGAACTCCCCCTCCGCGACGGCAGCGATTCGCTCGTACCAACGGCCCCTTTCCGTCTGATGGTTACGGGCGGCGGGACCGGTGGGCATACGTATCCGGCGCTGACGGCACTGCGGGCTCTGCGGGCTCGGCTCAGCCCGCTCGGCAGGGCGGTCGATGTGCTGTGGGTGGGCACGGCCGGTGGCCTGGAGGCCCGGGTCGCGGCCTCGGAAGGCGTCGCTTTCGCCGAGGTCGCGACGGGCAAGATCCGTCGTTCGAAGAATCCGTTGAAGCTGATGTCACCGGCCAACATCAAGGACATGACGAACGTTCCACGCGGCGTCGGCCAGGCGCGCAGGATCGTCTCCGATTTCCGGCCGGACGTGGTGCTCGCCACCGGCGGCTACGTGGCCGTACCGGTCGGTCTGGCCGCGAAGCTGTGCGGCCGGCCCCTGGTGGTGCACGAGCAGACAGTCAGGCTCGGCCTCGCGAACAAGGCGTTGGCGCGGGCTGCGGCGATTGTCGCGGTGTCGTCGGAGTCCACACTCCCGTTACTCCCTGAAACCGCCCGCGCCCACGCTGTGGTGACCGGCAATCCGGTACGGCCCGAGGTGCTGGCGGGGCAGGCGGACAAGGCTGTTCAGGCTCTGTCGCTGACGGGCTTCGACCGCTCGTTGCCCACGATCTATGTGACCGGCGGGGCCCAGGGCTCCGCGCAGATCAATGGAACCGTCGGCGGAATCCTGCCGTGGCTGTTGGGGCACGCGAACGTCATCCACCAGTGCGGTGAGGCCAATGTGGCAGCCGTACGGGAAGCAGCGGGGGCGCTGCCCCCCGAACTGGCCGGGCGTTACCACCTGACGGGATTCGTGAGCGGTGAACTGCCCGACGTGCTGGCTCTGGCGGATGTCGTGGTCTCCCGCAGCGGCGCCGGGACGATCGCCGAACTGACCGCGTTGGGCAAAGCCGGGGTGTTCATCCCGCTGGCCTCGTCAGCCGGTAACGAACAGGCCCACAACGCTCGCCATTTGCAGGAAGCCGGTGCCGCTGTCGCCCTGTTGGACGAGGTGTCGCCGGCAGCTCTGCGGGCGGCCGTCGAACCGCTGTTGAACGACCAGGCTCGGCGCGAGGGCATCGCCGAGCGGGCGCGGGCACACGGCCGCCCCGACGCGGCGGACCGACTGGTCGACGCTCTGCTGTCCGCGGCGGGTCAGCCATCGGGGAGCTGAAGGTGCCGGGCGGCCCCGGCGACGACCACTTCTACGCAGCGGTCGAACGCGTCGCCGGGTCGTCCGAACGGGTCCGCCACATCACGGTCACCGAGGTACAACTTGATTCGCCCGAAGGTGTGCTCGTCGGCCAACTCGCAAAGCGCCGCGAGATTCGAGGCGTCCATGGCCAGAATGATGTCGGCCCAGCGCATCAGGTCGAGGTCCACCTGGCGCGCGCGGTGCCCGCTCAGGTCGTAACCGTGGCGTGCGGCGGCCGTCAGTATGAACGGGTGAGCCGGTCGGCCCGCCCAATTGTCGCGGATACCCGCGGACCGCACCTCGACAGTCTCGCCTCCGAGTTGGGCCAGAACTTCGGCTGCGACGGGCGAGCGGCAGATGTTGCCGTAACACACGGTCAGGATGCGTCGGGTCATCGAAGGCCCTCCAGGGACTGGTCCAGCATGGACACCACGTCGGTCGCTTCCGCAGCCGTCATGGCCGGGTGGAAGGGCAGGCTCATGATCTCTCCGGCGATCTGCTCCGTGACGGGCAGTTCTCGCCGCCACCGGGCGAACGCCGGCTGAAGGTGGTTGGGCGGGTAGTGCACGCCGACGCCGATGTGCCGGTCGCGCAGGGCGGCATGCACCGAGTCACGTTCACCGATGCGTACGACGCAGTTGAAGGGCACCGTACGATCGATGTCGACGTCGATCAGGTCCACGCCGAGATCTGCCAGACCGGCCGCGTATGCCCGCCACAGTTCTTGTCTCCGCCTTGCGATCGCGGAGAACTGTCGTAATTGAACGATTCCGACCGAGGCATGCACGTCCGACATGGTCGCGCGCAGTCCGAACCGCGCGACATCGTATGTCGTGGCACGGACACGCCGAGCCTGCGGCTGAGTGATGCCGAGGGTGCGTAACTCCCTTAGAACATCCGCTTCTTCAGGAGTCCGGGGAACGATGGCGCCGCCCTCGATGCACGTCAGATTCTTGATCGGGCCGAAACTGAAGCAGGTCAGGTCTCCGGTCCCGCCGACGCGTACGGCGCCGATGTACGAGCCGAAGGCGTGCGCGGCGTCCTCGATGACGCTGATGCCCCGCTCACTCAGTACTGGGCGGACATCCGCCAGATCGACCGCCCGGCCACCGTAGAACACCGGCATGACCGCGCGAGTCGCCCGGGTGAGGGCGTCGCGTACCCCGTTGCTGTCGACGCACAAAGTGCGGGGGCTCACGTCGATGAAGCGCGGGACGGCACCGACGGCCATGATTGCCTGGATCGTCGCGCAGAACGTCTGGGACGGAACGATCACCTCGTCGTCCGGTCCGACATCGGCGGCAAGCAGGGAGAGTTGGAGAGCGGCGGTGCCGGATGCGACGGCCACCACGTCGGGGACGCCGAGGTAACGGGCAACCTCGGCCTCGAACTGCTCGGTGAGTTCGGCGTGCCCGTACTGGCCGTCGCGCAGGGCCTGGGCCGCCGCTTCGAACTCCGGCCCGTGCAAGTACGGGCGCGCGTTGCGGCTCACCGCGGTGGACAGAGTCATTGGATTCCCCTGTTCTCCAGGCTCAGTGTCTCGAAGTACTTGGTCAGGTACACCCCGGACTCGTAGGTCAACCGGTCATGATCGACGGGAAGTCCGTACAGGCCGTTCACGCTCTGCTCCACAAGGTGGGCGCCGGCCGCCTCGGCGCACAGGAACGCACCCGCGATCCGGGCGTTGATCTCGGTGAGGTTGACGGCGTCGCCGGAGACGAACCCCTGCACGCAACACACGCCGCTCATGCCGACCGCAGCCAGAGCCTGTTTCACGAGGTCGGCCACCGGTCGGCTGTGGAAGGTGGCCGACACCATCGACAGCCCGGCTTTCACCACGAGCCGCCACCGCAGGATCACCGAGGCACGGCCGGAACGGTCGATGAGGCAGTCGGCGGTGAACTCACGCCCCGTGAGGTGTTCTTGCACGATCGGGTGAGGTACCAGTTCGCACAGAACGCGTGCCTGTTGCCGCGTACGGCAGACGTGCACGTCCTTCGCGCCCTGGCCTCTACGCGGCTTGACGACAAGCAGGCCGTCCGGCAGACCGTCGATTCCCGCAGGTCCCGCACTGCGCGGTGTGGGGATGGCACACCGCGTCATGACCTCGTGGAACCGTGCCTTGTCCGCGCACGCTTGCACCGCGCGTAATTCGGGCAGCCAGGTGCGTACCCCCAGGACTTCCAGTGGTCCGCGCAGTGCGATCAGGGCGGGCAGTTCGGCCTCGACGGTGGACAGTAGCCCGGTGGGGCGCAGCGTGCGGCACAGATGAAGCAGCCGAGCCCCGTACTCGGAATGGTCGGCAGGTGGCAGTGTGCGGGGTTTGACGCCTTCCAGCGCGAGCCCGCAGGCGAGCGGGTCACAGTCGGCACCGATGACCTCACAGCCGAGCTGCGTCAACGTGCGGGCGAGATCGAAGCCGGGGGCGCCGCCGACGCCCGTGACGAGGATGCGTCTGGTCATGGTCCTCACACCCCTGCGTGACCGGGAACGTGCATCCGCGCCACGAGTGCGTGCGGATTGCGCAGCAAGGGTGCCCATCGGCCGGGGTTCGCCCGGTACCAGGCCACCGTAGTTTCGATCCCTTCCACCATCGCGCGGTTGGGCCGATAACCGAGAGTGGTGGTGATCTTTGAGCAGTCCAGGGCGTACCGCAGGTCGTTCGCCTGCCGGTCCGGCACATAGGTCACCACGTCCCAGTCGGCGTCGCACGCCCGCAGGATCAGCTGGGTCAGCTCCTTGTTCGTCAAGTCCGTGCCGCCGCCGATGTTGTAGACCTCTCCCGGCACACCTGAACGCAGTACGAGTTCGATGCCGGCGCAGTTGTCCTCGACGTGGAGCCAATTGCGCACGTGCTGGCCCCGGCCGTGAAGGGTTACGGGCTCACCCTTCAGAAGCCGGGTCACGAACAGGGGGATGATCTTTTCGGGGTGTTGGCAGGGGCCGTAGTTGTTCGACGACCTGGTGACACAGACCGGGAGCCCGTACGTCTGGAAGTAGGACAGCGCCACCAGATCACTCGCGGCCTTCGACGCCGCGTAGGGAACGCTCGGCCGCAGCGGCGCCGACTCGTCGGCGGCGCCTGTCAGCAGCGGCCCGTACACCTCGTCGGTGGAGACATGGACGAACTTGCGCACTCCGAGCCTGAACGCGGCATCCAGGAGTGTGCGAGTGCCGAGGACGTTCGTGGTCAGGAAGTTTCCCGACTCGTAGAAAGATCGGTCGACATGGGACTCCGCCGCGAAGTGGACGATCTCGCTGTGCCGGCGTACGAGATCACCCACCAGCCGGGCGTCGAGGATGTTCCCCTCGACCAGATTCAGTTTGGCGTCGAGGAACGCCTCCCCGAGATTCTCGATATGCCCCGCGTAGGTCAAGGCGTCCAGAACCGTGACCGCGGCCACGTCGTCCGACCGGAGAAGGCGTTTGACGAAGTGCGATCCGATGAAGCCCGCACCTCCTGTGACGAGTACTGCTCGCATGTCACTCCTTGATTGACGAACCGCCAGATCACTGCTGGAGCTGCACAGATTCCACGCCCGTACGGCACCCGGCTGTGGTCATCCCCGAGCCGCGGTGGCCGCGATCAAGGCGAGGAGAAGACCCACGGCGCTGAGGTAGGTGCAGAAGGCGTGCACCAGTACGGGATGTTCGCGGCTCACGGACCTGAGAACCGCGAGAACACGGACGAGACGGTGGTAGCGGGTACGACGTGGCCGGCCGGGGTCAGGCACGTACACGGCGCTCGCCCTTCCCGGGGCTCCGGCTGTCTCCAGGCATCAGAGAGCCACCGGCCGGACCGGGACCGTGCACCAGGTGCAGGTTCCTTTCCTGCCCCACTCGCGGGCGAAGAAGGCGACAAGACGCATGCCACGCCCGCCTTCGTCGTCGGGCCCCGCCTCCCGTACCTCGGGGAAGCCGGACGTGTGATCGTCCACTTCAATCAACACTTCGCCGGCCGGGTCGCATGTGAGTTGGAACGAGACCGAGTCGGCATTCCCGTGCACGACGGCGTTGGTCACGATCTCACTGACCAGCAGTTGCACCGTCTCAACCGTTTCGCGGTCATCGACACCTGCCTCGGCAAGTACGGAGGCCGTGACACGACGTGCGGTCCCCACATGCCTGGGACGGGCGTCGAAAACAATCACAGCCTGCACGGTCCCTGTCGGTCCTCTCCAGGTCGCCATCTCGTCAGCCGCCGGGCCGGTGCCGGGAGAAGCCGGTGAAGGGCGGGCGGATAGGCCAGGAGCACGGTGTGCCAGTGGCATCAGAAACACGGGGATTCCTCCGAGAACTGATTACGGCGGTATTGGGGGACGAGACGATTTCACCCTCACCCCATCGCTCGGAGCCAGGCGAATTTCTGAGTGGATCCCAACGTGCCCCGGTGATTTTTACCTTCGAGGTGTCGACCTGGTGGAGCACACCGCTACCGTGCGCTGGTGGGAGAAAACCGCGAACTCGCCGAGGCAATGGCCGAGTGTCGGGTGGGGCAGGCGGAGTTGGCCAGACGTGTCAACGCTGAGATCGAGCTGCTGACTGACCGGCCGGGTCATGTCACCGACCGGGATGTCCGCCGATGGTTGACCGGTGAAACCCGTTGGCCTCAAGCGAAACAGCGATTGTGCATCGAGAGAATTCTGGGGCGTTCGGCTGTCGACCTAGGTTTCGCCCCCCGGTCCAAGAACACGGCACAGACCCTTCCGGAGGATCCCTTGCACCGCCGCGCCTTCATCGCATCCGCAACAGGAGCGGCGATGTCCGTCACCCCCGCGAGTGGTGTCGCACGCTCACGTCTCGGTCAGGGCGATGTGGACCGCTTCCGTGCCGAGTACGCCGAGATCATTGCCAAGGACCAGGCCCTGGGCGGGGCACAGAACGTCGAGAACCACGCTGCGGAACTGGCTGTGCGGATCAAGTCCTCGCTGGCGGGGGGAGGCACGGCCACTCCCAGAGTGCGCGCGAAGTTGTACCGCTTGGCGTCCGACGTAACTTGTTCCGCGGCCTTCGCCGCCATCGATGCCCGGGCCCGCACCCGGGCTCGTAGCCACCTCGACTCGGCCATCACCTTCGCGGGGCTCTCCGGAGACAGCGAGACCCAGTACCACGTCTGGAACCACCTCGCGATGGTCGCCGGCCAGCGCTACGACTTCGCCGAAGTCTCCGCCGCCACCGACGCGGCCAAAGGCTTGGCCATCGCGAGGAAGGACCCGCTGTACGCCTCCCTGGCGTACGTGCGAAGTGCACACGCCTGCGCGGGCAGCGGTGACCGAAGCGCGGCCCTCAGGGCGCTCAGTGCCGCTGAACGCTGCTTCGGCAGACAGGCGGACATGGAGCGGCCTCCGTGGATCAATTTCTATGACCAGGCCGAACTCGACGGACTCACGTCGATCGTGTGGCTACGCCTGGAAGAACCCGACCGCGCGGAGTTCCATCTCCACCGCGCGCTCGGTGCCATCCGCCCCGACCGTATTCGCAACCGGGCGTACTACACCGCTCACCTGTCGCTGGCCCAGGCCCGACAGGGTGACCTCGAGTTGGCCTGCCACACCGGAGAGCGAACAGTCGATCTGCTGAACATGGTGCGCGGATCGAAGCGGACGACCGACACCTTGGCCGACGTACGCCGACTCGTGGTGTCGTCGGGATCGACCGAGCCGAGCATCGTGGAATGGACGGAAAGGTCACAGGCATGGATCTGAAAAGGTACTCACACGAGGACGCGTCCGATGTGCGCGAGATGCTCCTCGACATGCACGACGCCGTCTACGACGGCGGGGAGGACCGCTTTCACGAACGCGAGCGCTTCGCCTGGTTCGTCGATCACTGGAGCGGCAAGGCGACTTGGTCGTGCGTCGCCGGCTTTGAGGACGGGGTGCCGACCGGGTTCGCCTACGGGGCGGTCTTTGGTCCCGGGGGCTGGTGGAAGGGCTCCCGGCGGCCCCCCTCGGTCGCCCCGGAGTCGACGGCCTTCGCCCTGTCCGAACTCATGGTGATGGAGAGGTGGCGGAAGACCGGTGTCTCCACCCTGCTCCATGAAGCGCTGGTGGACGGTCGCGACGACGATGTCGCAACGCTCCTGGTCGACAGAACTCACCCCCGAGTGCGCGCGCTCTACGAGTCCTGGGGATACGAGACCGTCGGCGAACAGCAGCCGTTCGAGGACTCGCCCGTCTACTCGATCATGGTCAAGAGGCTCAGGCTCCCCGGCTGAGGACGCAGGCCTGCCGGCCTCCCCCGACCGCCGCCGTGAGGCCGGGGCGGGGGCGGTCCAGGGGGCCGGGAGGTCACAGTTCCGTCGGGGCGCGCTTCGTGAGGCCGTACTTGGTGGCGATGCCGTTCCACAGGCCCGACGCCTTCTGCTTCGCCGCCGTCGCCTCGCCGCTCGCGTGGTTGCCCTCCTGGGCCGCCTTCGTCGTGCGGGCCTTGCCGTCCTTGCAGCCCTTCTTCGTCTTCGCCTCGCCCGCCCACGTCGCGTAGTGGTCGTCCGCCGACGCGGACGCCTGCCAGGCCTCGGTCAGCGAGGACGACAACTGACCGTGCTGCGGCAGCTTGTCGAGGCTGAGTTCCTTGAGCCGGGTGACCAGGTCGCGGCGCTGGTCGGCCGCGCCCTGGAGGTCGGAGACGGCCTTGTCCAGGTTCTGACAGGTCTTGATGGACTCGACCGCGCTGATCACCGCCGCCCGGCTGTCGTTGCTCTCGGCGAGGAGCTTGTCCAGCTCCTCGGCCTGCGGCTTGGCGGGGTCGGCCGCGGCCTCGTCGCCGCCCGGGGCGGACGGTGAGGACTCCGACGACACGGTCTGGTTGTTGTCCTGCTTCTTCGAGTCGTCGCCGCTCATCAGCCAGCCGGCGCCGAGTCCGAGGACGGCGCAGCCGACCACGACGGCGGCGATCAGCGGGAGCGGGGAGGACTTGCGGCGCCCGGCGGCCCGGCCCTGCGGGCCCGCGGGCTCCTGCGGCTGGGTGTAGGCGGGCTGGGCGTACGGGGGCGGCTGGGCGCCGCCCTGCGGGGCGCCACGGCCCCGGACCGGACCCGGGCCGGGCCGGCCCGCGCCGGTGTCGAAGTGCGGCAGTTGCTGGGTCTCGTCGGGCGCCGTCGGCCCGCCGGGCGCCTCCGTACGGAAGAGGCTGTCGAACTCGGCGGGCGGCTGGCGGTCGCCGGGGGCGCCGGGCCGGATGCCGTACGGCGCGCCGGGGGGCGCGGCCGGGATGTCGTTGGGGCCCCCGGCCGGGACGGGCGCGATGAACTGCGTGGCGTCCGCGTCGGAGGTGCCCTGCTGGGGCGCGGCGGGCCGGCCGGTGCCGAGGTACTGGGTGGAGTCGGCGGGGCGCTCGGGGGGCAGCCCGCCGGGGTTCTGGCCCTGCTGGTACTGCGGCACCGGCGGTATGAACTGCGTGGCGTCCGCGGCTCCGGCGGCGGGCACCGGCGGTATGAACTGGGTGGCGTCGGCGGCACCGGCCGGGGGCACCGGCGGCAGGTACTGCGTCGCGTCCGCGCTGCCGCCGGGAGGCGGCGACGGCGTCTCGGCGGGCAGCGGCTGCCCGCCGTACGCCCCGCCCTGCGGCGGCCCGTACTGCTGCTGCGGTTCCTGATGCGGGGGCTGCGGCTGCGCGGGCGGCAGTGGCTGCGGCTGGTACGACGGCTGGTACTGCTGCTGAGGGTCCTGGTACTGCTGCTGCGGCTGCTGGGGCTCCTGCGGATAGCCGTAACCGCCGCCGCCCCCGCCTCCGTACGCCCCCTGCGCCTGGTACGCCCCGTAGCCACCCGGGTCCTGTCCGGGCTGCTCCGGCTCGGCCCCCGGCTGTGGTGCTCCCGGGCCCCAGGGCTGCCCCCACGGCTGCCCGCCGGCCGGGCCTGCCTGGTCGGCCGGGACCGGCGCCTGGGCGCCGGGCAGCACGGGGGGACCACCGTCGGCGGGCAGCACGATGCCTTCGTGCGCGGGCCGAGCGGCAGGCGACTGCGGCTCGTCCCTTTGTCCGCTTTGCGTCACCGGGACTCCTAGTGTGGACCTACGGAATCGTCAGTTCACGCTACCGGGTGAATCAGCGGCCCTGCTACGCGCCTGGAACCAGTCACCAACCGCCTGTTCAAGACAACCGCCGATGACGCGGAACGACGGGACCGGCCCGCACCCCGCGCCACCAGCCGCCGCGCCGTGGGGGGGGGGGGGGGGGGGGGGGGCCCCCCCCCCCCCCCCCCCCCCCCCCCCCCGGCCTGGCCGAAAGACGGCTTCAGCCGGGCCAGTACGTGCGCGCCCACGCCCGCGGGCCGGCCCGGTGGGTGTCGCGGCGGGCGATACGGGCCGGGTCCGACCAGCCCGGCGGGGGCGGCGGGGTGGTCGGTGCGGCCTCGGCCTGCGCCGCCGCACGGGCCCGGACCACCGCGAGTGCGGCGGCCAGCTCCTCCGGCGTCGGGTTTCCTCGTACGACCTTGATCATGCCGTCCTCCTAAAGAGGGATGTTGCCGTGCTTCTTCGGCGGCAGGCTCTCGCGCTTCGTACGCAACTGCCGCAGCCCCTTGACCAGATGCGCCCGTGTCTCGTGCGGCAGGATGATCGCGTCGACGTAGCCGCGCTCGGCCGCCACGTACGGGTTCAGCAGCGCGTCCTCGTACTCCGCGATCAGACCGGCGCGCGTCGCCTCCTGGTCCTCGGCGGCGGCGATCGTACGCCGGTGCAGGATGTTGACCGCGCCCTGCGCGCCCATCACCGCGATCTGCGCCGTCGGCCAGGCCAGATTGAGGTCGGCGCCCAGATGCTTGGAGCCCATGACGTCGTACGCGCCGCCGAACGCCTTCCGGGTGATCACCGTGATCAGCGGGACGGTCGCCTCCGCGTACGCGTAGATCAGCTTGGCGCCGCGCCGGATGATGCCGCCGTACTCCTGGTCGACACCCGGCAGGAAGCCCGGCACGTCCACGAACGTGACGACCGGGATGTTGAACGCGTCGCAGGTCCGTACGAACCGCGCCGCCTTCTCCGAGGCGTTGATGTCCAGACAGCCCGCGAACTGCATCGGCTGGTTGGCGACGATGCCGACCGGATAGCCCTCGACCCGGCCGAAGCCCGTGATGATGTTCGGCGCGAACAGCGCCTGCGTCTCCAGGAACTCGGCGTCGTCCAGCACATGCTCGATGGCGGTGTGCATGTCGTACGGCTGGTTCGCCGAGTCCGGGATGAGCGTGTCCAGCTCCAGGTCCTCGGCGGTGGGCTCAAGTTCGGCGGCCTCCGGGAAGGCGGGCGGCTCGGAGAGATTGTTCGAGGGCAGATACGACAGCAGCGACTTCACGTACTCGACGGCGTCCTTCTCGTCACCCGCCATGTGGTGCGCGACGCCCGACGTCGTGTTGTGCGTACGCGCCCCGCCCAACTCCTCGAAGCCCACGTCCTCGCCGGTGACCGTCTTGATCACATCGGGTCCGGTGATGAACATGTGCGACGTCTGGTCGACCATCACCGTGAAGTCGGTGATCGCGGGCGAGTAGACGGCGCCGCCCGCGCACGGCCCCACGATCAGGCTGATCTGCGGCACGACACCCGAGGCGTGCACATTGCGGCGGAAGATCTCCGCGAACAGACCGAGCGCGACCACGCCCTCCTGAATACGGGCGCCGCCGCCGTCGTTGATGCCGACGACCGGGCAGCCGGTCTTCAGCGCGAAGTCCATGACCTTGACGATCTTCTCGCCGTACACCTCGCCGAGCGAACCGCCGAAGATCGTGAAGTCCTGCGAGTAGACGCAGACCGGGCGGCCGTCGACGGTGCCGTAACCCGTCACGACACCGTCTCCGTAGGGACGGTTCTTCTCGATCCCGAAGTTGGTGGAGCGGTGCCGGGCGAACTCGTCCAGCTCGACGAACGACCCCTCGTCCATAAGGAGGTCGATCCGCTCGCGGGCCGTCAGCTTGCCCTTGGCGTGCTGCTTCTCCACCGCCCGTGCGGAGCCCGCGTTCGTGGCCTCCTCGATACGGCGCTGGAGATCCGCGATCTTGCCCGCGGTGGTGTGGCTGTGCTCTGTTCCGCGGGCGATTTCCGGCTCGGACATGGGGATGCGGCTCCCTGCGGGTCTGCGGGTCTGCGGATCTGTTGTTCTGCGGCTCGGCGTGTGGCTACTGATCCGTAGCGTATCGGCGGGCCCGGCGTTCGGCAGTGCGTCGTTGACCACACCGTCGTGGACCCCACCTACGCTTGCCCGCATGACCGACCAGAACGCCGCGGGCAGCCGCTGGACCGATCTCGAACGCCCGCCGCTCAACACCACCGCCCTGCGGCGGGGGCTGATCGTCCCGGGACGACTGTGGACGTCGCTCGACGTCGTCACGGCGACGGGATCCACCAACACCGACCTCGCCGCCCGCGCGGACAGCCTCCCCGAAGGGGCGGTGCTGGTCGCCGAGGAGCAGACCCAGGGGCGCGGGCGGCTGGACCGCGCGTGGTCGGCGCCCGCCCGGTCCGGGCTGTTCCTCTCCGTACTGCTGCGGCCGGGACCTGACGTACCCGTGGCGCGCTGGGGGTGGCTGCCGCTGCTCACCGGTGTCGCCGTGGCGACGGCCGTCGCACGGGCGGCGGGCGTGGACACGGCCCTGAAGTGGCCCAACGACCTCCTGGTGACCGTCGGCGGCAAGGAGGGCGACGGGGCGGCCAAGGAGGAGCGCAAGGCGGGCGGCATCCTCGCGGAGCGCGTGGGGGACGACGCGGTGGTCGTCGGCATCGGCCTCAACGTCAGCCTCACCGAGTCGGAGCTGCCCGTCCCCGGCGCCGGCTCGCTCGCCCTCGCGCACGCCGTGTCCCTCGACCGCGACCCGCTGCTGCGGGCCGTGCTGCGCGGGCTGGAGCGCTGGTACGGCACATGGCGGGACGCCGCGGGCGACCCGGCCGCCTCGGGGCTCCAGGAGGCGTACGCGGCGGGCTGCGCGACGCTGGGGCGCGCGGTGCGGGCAGAGCTGCCCGGGGAACGGCAGCTGCTGGGCGACGCGATGGCGATCGACGGGGACGGGCGGCTGGTGATCGCGACGGAAGGCGGCGGCCAGGAGGCGGTGGGCGCCGGGGACGTGGTGCACCTGCGCGCGCTCTGACGGGCGCGGGCCGCGCCCGCTCACACGGCCCGGCGGGGGCTTCCCGGCACCTTCCCGGCGCCCGTTCGCGGCCCCTCCGCCCCCCGTTCCACGACTACCCGCAACGGCGACCCCGACAGCCCCGACCTGCCGTATCGTTGAGGCGACCCACGACAGATCGGCAGGGGCAGTGCGCAGGGAACGGGCAGGAGGCGGCTGGTGACGGTCGACGACACGACCTCCGGTGGTGGGGACGAAAAGCCGCCGTCGGACTCCTCCGGTCACCCCACCCCGCACCACGCCGTCGACCACACGGCCGAGCCGACCGACGACCCCCTCGCCATCCGGCTCGAACAGCTGATCCTGGGCGCCGAGCGCCGTTACACGCCCTTCCAGGCCGCCCGCACCGCCGGTGTCTCGATGGACCTCGCCTCCCGCTTCTGGCGGGCCATGGGCTTCGCGGACATCGGCCAGGCACGCGCCCTCACCGAGGCCGACGTCCTCGCGCTGCGCCGCCTCGCCGGTCTCGTCGAGGCCGGGCTGCTGAGCGAGCCGATGGCGATCCAGGTCGCCCGGTCGACCGGGCAGACCACCGCCCGGCTGGCCGAATGGCAGATCGATTCCTTCCTCGCCGGGCTGACGGAACCGCCCGAGCCCGGAATGACGCGGACCGAGGTCACGTATCCCCTGGTCGAGCTGTTGCTCCCGGAGCTGGAGGAGTTCCTGGTGTACGTGTGGCGGCGCCAGCTCGCCGCCGCCACCGGACGCGTCGTCCAGGCCGCCGACGACGAGGAGATGGTCGACCGCCGGCTCGCCGTCGGCTTCGCGGACCTCGTCGGCTTCACCCGGCTGACCCGCCGTCTTGAGGAGGAGGAGCTGGGCGAGCTGGTGGAGGCGTTCGAGACGACCTGCGCCGACCTGGTGGCCGCGCACGGCGGCCGGCTCATCAAGACCCTCGGTGACGAGGTCCTGTACGCCGCCGACGACGCGGGCACGGCCACGGAGATCGCGCTGCGGCTCATCGAGACCATGACGCACGACGAGTCGATGCCGGCGCTGCGCGTGGGTATCGCGTTCGGCACCGTCACCACCCGGATGGGCGACGTCTTCGGCAACACCGTGAATCTCGCGAGCCGGCTCACCTCGATAGCTCCGAAGGACGCGGTCCTGGTCGACGGGGCCCTCGCCGAGGAGCTGATCCGCACCGGTGACACCCCGGCGTCCGAGGCCGAGGCGGTGGAGCAGGCAGCCGCCGCCGAGAAGGACGGCGAGGAGCCGCCCGCGTACCGCTTCGCCATACAGCCGATGTGGCAGCGGCCGGTGCGCGGTCTGGGCGTCGTGGAGCCGTGGCTGCTGACGAGGCGGCCCAAGCCGGAGGCCTGACGGGCGCCGCCTATGATCCCGGTCAACGATCGTTAACCGGGAAGCGGGTGGGTGCGGTGGGCGCAGGGGAAGAACAGCGGTTCGGGGAATTCGTCGCGGTACGGCGGCACGACCATGTGGCCGAGCTGGTGCTCGACCGGCCGAAGGCCATGAACGCGGTGTCGACCGAGATGGCGCGCTCCATCGGCGCGGCCTGCGCGGCGCTGGCCGCGGACCGGGACGTACGCGTCACCGTCGTCACCTCGACCCACGCGCGCGCCTTCTGCGTCGGCGCGGACCTCAAGGAGCGGAACTCGCTGAGCGACGCCGAGCTGGTACGGCAGCGGCCGACCGCCCGCGCGGCGTACACCGGCGTACTGGAACTCCCGATGCCGACCGTCGCCGCCGTCCACGGCTTCGCCCTCGGCGGCGGATTCGAGCTGGCGCTCTCCTGCGACCTGATCGTCGCCGACCCCACGGCGGTCGTCGGGCTGCCCGAGGTGTCGGTCGGCGTGATCCCCGGCGGCGGCGGTACGCAACTGCTGCCGCGCCGCGTCGGGGCCGCTCGCGCCGCCGAACTCATCTTCACCGCACGGCGGTTGGCGGCCTCCGAGGCGCACGAGCTGGGCCTGGTCGACCAGCTGGTGGGCGAGGCGGCCGACCGTGCCGAGGCGCTGGCCCTGGCCTCCCGTATCGCCGCGAACTCGCCGGTCGGACTCCGCGCGGCGAAGCGCGCCCTGCGGCTCGGACACGGGCTGGATCTGCGGGCGGGCCTGGAGGTCGAGGACGCGGCGTGGCGGTCGGTGGCCTTCTCCGGGGACCGTACGGAGGGTGTGGCGGCGTTCAACGAGAAGCGGAAGCCGCAGTGGCCCGGCGAGTAGCGTGTGTGGCTTTCCGTCGGGTTGTGGACGGAGAGTGACGACCCCTCGCTCCAAGTGATCAAATCACCCCAAAACACCCTAAGGTGGGGTGATGGGAGAGGACGTACGGCTACGGGCCGTGGTGGAGCTTGCCCAGGCCATGGCCTCGGCGCACACCCCGCACGAGTCCTGGCGGGCCGCGGCGCTCGGCGCGCGTGACGCGCTGGCCGGCAGCTTCGCCGCGCTGTCCGTGTGGGAGCGGGATCTCGGGCAGCTCAAGGTCCTGGTGAACGCGGGGGATCTGGCGGAGGGGGAGGAGGAGTTCCCCGAGGACGAGTCGTACCCCGTGCACCGGTTCCCCGAGATCGCGGAGTTCCTGCACGAACGGTGGGCGGGCGGCGGCGAACCCAACGCGTGGGTCGAGACGGTCGACGGCCCGGCCGCCGCGGCCGGCGAGCCCGGCTACTGCCACCAGCGGGTCGCCGCGCTGCGCAGACGGCGCCGGGGGAGCTGCGTCGTCGCGCCGATCGTGCTGCACGGGCGGGCGTGGGGGGAGCTGTACGTGGCGAGGCCGCTCGGGGTGCCGGTCTTCGCGCGCGCCGACGCGGACTTCGCGACCGTCATCGCGTCGGTCGTGGCGTCGGGGATCGCGCAGACGGAACGGCTCGAAGAGGTCCGCCGGCTGGCCTTCACGGACCCCCTGACGGGCCTCGCGAACCGCCGTGCGGTCGACATGCACCTCGACGAGGCGGTCGCGCTGCACCGTACGGACGGGACGGTCGTCAGCCTCGTCGTCTGCGACCTCAACGGCCTCAAGCGGGTGAACGACACCCACGGGCACGCGGTCGGCGACCGGCTGCTGGAACGATTCGGCTCGCTGCTCTCCGTCTCCGGGGCGCGCCTGCCGGGAGCACTGGCGGCGCGGCTGGGCGGCGACGAGTTCTGTCTGCTCACGGTGGGGCCGTCGGCGGACGAGGTGGTCGCGGTCGCGGACGAACTCTGCCGCCGGGCCGCGGAGTTGGAGCTGGGGGAGGGGGTGGCGTGCGGGATCGCGTCGACGGGGGACGCGATCGGTCCGCTGAAGTCGGCGCGGCGCCTGTTCCGCCTCGCGGACGCGGCGCAGTACCGCGCGAAGGCGGCGCGGTCGGTGGGGCCGGTGGTGGCGGGGCGGGACGGCGGGGTGGTCCGGCTGGCGGACGAGCCGCCACGGCCGCCGGATGCGGGGGAGAGGCGGCGGTTCCGGGGGATGCCGCGGGTTCCTCCCGGGGGGGTTGGCTGAACGGGGTCGCGGGTTCGCCTCCGGCGCGGGTTGCGGGTTGCGGGGTTCGCCTGCGGCGCGCTGGGTGGGTTGCTGTTCGTGGTGGGGGGCGGGGTGCGGGGTCTTCGGAGGGGGGTGTCCGGACGGCGTGACTT
>NZ_JBIAHA010000045.1:0-27171 GCF_042870175.1 Streptomyces sp. NPDC006643
GGAGTCATCCACGTACGTCCAGTATGAGGACGATCCTCCGCCTTGCGATCGCACGCACCAGACGCCGTGAGCCCCGCCCTACGGGCGGACGACGCTACTTTGCGGACACCCCCTAGGACCGCGCCTCACGCTCCGCCGCCTCCGCGATGCGCTTGATCGTCGCCAGGCGCCGGTCCCAGTCGGCGGCCAGTGTGGCCATCCAGCGCGCCGTCGCGTCCAGCGCCTCGGGCCGTACCGCGTACCGCACCTCGCGGCCCGTCCGGCGGCCGGAGACCAGCCCGGCGGCGTCGAGGACAGCGAGGTGCTTGACGACGGCCTGCCGTGACACGGGCAGGCCGTCGGCGAGCGTCGTCGCGGTGACCTCGCCCCGGGCGGCGAGCAGGTCGAGGAGCTTGCGGCGCGTGGGGTCCGCCAGGGCGACGAAGACGCCGTCGACCACGGCGTCCAGGCCGCGAGGCTCGTCCGTCACGCGGCCGGCTGTTCGGCGCGCTTCTTGAACGCGTCGAGCACCTGCGGCCAGCCACCGGTGTTGTCCTTCACCGCCTGGGCGCGCAGTTCCTCGGACCCGGCCAGTGCCTCGAATCCGCTCTCGACGACGCGGAGCCGCGTGGTGTCGCCCTCCGGAGTGAGGGTGAACTCGACGAGGGTGCTGTTGTCCGGGCGCGGCTCCTGCCCGGGGAACGCGCTGGCCCAGCGGTACGCCAGATACGTCGGCGGCTCGACCTTCTCCACCCGTACCGGATAGTCCCCGTACTCGGCGCTCCGCGCCACGTTCACCTCGCCCTCCTTCGCCACGGCGCCGGTCAGATTCGCCTCGTCGGTCACCCAGAATCCCGGTTCGGACACCAGGGACCAGACCCTCTCCAGGGAGGCTTCGATGGTGATCTCGCGTTCGATTCGGTTCTCGCTCATGGGGAAACTCCTTCATCGCCGCATTCACGTGCAACCCCAGAGTTGCACATGGCGTCCGCCATGCGCAACCTGCGGGTTGCACCTCATGTTCGCGGCGAGGACGCGTCTCCGACGGTGCGGATCACCCGGTCCTGCGCGCCACACCGCCGAAGAAGCCGATCGTCTCGGACCCCTCCGGCGGCGGGGAGTCCGGGCGCCAGAACGGGACCTGGGCCAGACCGGGCTCGATCAGTTCGAAGCCGTCGAAGAATCGCTCGACCCTGGCGCGGGAGCGCAGGTTCAGCGTGGCCGTGGCCTTGGTGTAGACGGCCTGGGCCTCGCTGCGGTCGGCGAAGTCACCCGTGGCGTGCGAGAGCACCAGGAAGCTGCCGGGCGGCAGCGCGTCGCGAAGGGTCGCGACGACCCGCTCGGGCTTCTCCGCGTCGGTGATGAAGTGGAGTATCGCGACGAGGAGCAAGGCGACCGGCTCGTCGAAGTCGATGACCCGGCGGACGTCGGGGTGGTCCACGATGGCCTGGGGGTCGCGCAGGTCGGCGAGCACGATGCTGGTCTCGCCGGAGCGGTTGAGCAGGGCGTTGGCGTGCGCGTTGACGATCGGGTCGTTGTCGACGTACGCGATACGCACGTCCGGTGCCACTTCCTGGGCCGTCTCGTGCACGTTCGGCGAGGTGGGCAGGCCCGTGCCGATGTCGAGTATCTGCCGGACACCGCTGCCGACCACGTACCGCACGGCCCGCTGGAGGAAGGCACGGTTGGCCCGCACGCCGATCCGCACCTCGGGGGCCGCGGCGGCCAGTTGGTCACCGGCCAGCTGGTCCACCTCGTAGTTGTCCTTGCCGTTGAGCAGGTAGTCGTAGATCCGCGCGGGATGCGGCCTACTGGTGTCGATCCCCTCGGCACAGAAGGCGTTCTGTCCCACGCTGCGCTCCTCGCTTCGCTCGGCCACCGCCCCGGAACCCCCGCCCGCGCACGGATAATCGACAGGCTCCCACATCAACTACCCGGCCGACGCACGGGGTTCGGCGCGACAATGGGGCAAGTCCGAGCCCCCTCACACTCCTTCGGAAGGCACATGCCCCTCTCCGGCACCGTCATCGGGACACGCGATCTGATCTATCTGACCGAACAGGGCGCGCCGCCCCGGCGGCTGGATGTCCACCGGCCGGCCACGGACCGGCCGGCGAGCCCCAGTGTGCTGCTGTGGCACGGCATCGGCCCCGACGAGAAGGGCGTTCTCGCCTCGCTGGCACGCGAGATCGCGTCGCACGGTCTGCCGGTCTTCGTCCCCGACTGGCGCTCCGACGCGCCCGACGGCGGCCGGTCCCATCTCGCGGCGTCGCTGCGGTACGTCCGCGACCACGCCGTCCGGTTCGGCGGAGACGGGGAACGCGTCGTCCTCGCCGGCTGGTCGGCCGGCGCCGGCGCGGCCGTCGGCCTCGCCCTGCGCCCCGCCCCGGCCGAGGGCGTACGGCTCATCGCCGCCGTGGGTGTCGCCGGGCGCTACGACCTGCCCGCCCGCTCCACCGGTACCGCCCCGCTCGCCGACCTCGACCGGGCTGCCACGGGCGGCGTCCCCGTCACGCTGGTGCACGGCTCGGCCGACTCCATGCTCAGCAGCGCCCATTCGCGCGACTTCGCCGCGGCCCTTCGTACGAAGGGATGGCCGGTGACCTCGCGGGAACTCGCCTCGGACCACGCCGGGGTCGTCATGACGGAGTACGACCCCGGCCTTGGCCTGTGCGTCCCCTCGACCAGCGAGCACGTTCTTCGCGCGGGCAGGGAGACCGCGGCGGCCATCGCGGCGGCGGCACGATCGGAGTGACGGGCGCCGTTCCTGTCAGACGGCGGGCCGCAGGTGTGCGCGCGCCCATTCCTCGAAGGTCGTGAGGGGGATACCGAGCGCCCGCGCGAACTCGGGGCGGGCGGGCTGCGGGTACTCGTTCACAAAGGCCTGGCCGAAGCCCATGTCGGGCATCCCGGCGGCGGTCGCCTCCTCCGCGGTCAGGTCCGGGGCGGTCAGCTCGACTCCCAGGTGGCGGGACAGGACCTCGGCGATGTCCGTCATCGTCAAGTGGTCACTCGCCAGCTCCAGTTCGACCCGGTCGAACCGCTCCGGATCGGCGATGGCCGCGGCGGCGGCCGAGCCGATGTCGTCGACGGCGACGAGGGAGATCCAAGTTGTGGGCTTCAGGAGGGTGACCAGGCCGCCCTCGACCCCACGGGGGAAGAGGATTTCGACGGAGGGGCGGAGGTTTTCCATGAAGAAGCCCGGCTTGATGAGCGTCCAGTGCGTGAAGCCCGCCGCCCGTACCCGGTCCTGGATCCCGGCCTTCGCGGAGTAGTACGGCTCCATCTGCGCCCATTCGCCGGTGACCCAACTGGCGTGCTGCCCGGCGCCGGAGACGGAGGTGTGCACGAACTGCGGCACACCCGCCGCCCGCGCCGCCTCTATCAGATTGACGCCCTGGGCGAACTCGCCCTCGAAGCCGCGTCCGTTCAGGTCGGGCATCTGGACCGAGAAGACGGCGCGGGCCCCTTCGGCGGCCCGCGTCAGGGAGTCGCGGTCGTCCAGGTCGCCGGTGACCAGCTCGGCGCCGAGCGCTTCGACGGCCTTCGCCCGGTCGGTCGCGGGGTCCCGGACGAGCGCCCGGACGGCAACGCCCGACGCCAGAAGGGCGCGCGCGGTGGCGCCGCCCTGGAGACCGGTGGCGCCGACGACCAGGACGGGTGCGGAATCGGTAGTCATAGGTGTTCCTCAAACGGTCGCGGACAGCTAAGTGGCGAGGCCCGCCACTTAACTTTCGGTACGATACGGAGGACCCCGCCACTTAGCAACCTCGGAGATCACGCCATGACCGTCCAGCGCGCGGACGCCCGTCGGAACTACGCGCGGATTCTCGCCGTGGCCGAGGAGGAGGTCGCCGCGCACGGCGTCGACGCCTCCCTGGAGCAGATCGCCCGCACCGCCGGAGTCGGCTCCGCCACGGTGCGGCGGCACTTCCCCAGCCGCGCCGCGCTGTTGAACGCGGTCTTCAGCGAGCGCATCGAGACCCTGTGCACACACGCGCGGGAGCTGGCGGAGGCGCCCGACGCGCGGGCCGCGCTGCTGGAGTGGCTGGGCGCGCTCACGACGTACGCGGCCTCCGCACGCGGCCTGGCCGGCGCGCTGGTCCAGGACGGGAGGATGGACGATCCGGATCATGCGAACGCCTGCGCCGCGAAGCTCGGCGGCGCGGTCGAACCGCTGCTGGAGCACGCCGCGCGAGCCGGGGCGGTGGCGCCGGATCTGACCGTCACGGACCTGGTCACGCTGGTCACGGGCATCGCGCTGGCCACGGAACACCACACGGACCCCAACGCCGAGGCGCACCGGTTGCTCGGCCTGACCGTGGCGGGACTCAGCCCACGGTGACGAGCACCGGGACGGTCGGGCCGGGCAACCGGTGGCCCCAAGGCCGTCGCTCCCAGACTCGCGGTCCCGGGCCCGTCGCTCCCAGGCCCTCGGGCTCAGGTCCGCGCCGCGCCTTCCGTGTCCGTCGTGGTGATGCGGGTGATGGCCTCAAGCGTCAGGTCGCGGCCGTGCGGTTCCCGGGCCAGTGCGCGGTGGATCGTCAAACCCTCGATCAGGGCGTCGAGTTGGCGGGCGGTGTCCGGGTCGAAGTGCCGCTCCAGATGGATACGGCTACGGCGCATCCACTCATGTGTCAGCTCCCGGTACTCGGGCCGGCGCGCCGCGAGGGTGTACAGCTCCTGCGTGAGGATGAGATCGCGCTGCGGGCCCTCGGACAGGGCGTGGACGAGGTCGGCCACGGCCTCTCTCGCCTGGTCACGATCGGTCGGGACGGAGAGACGGGCGTCGAAGACCGCGACGATGTGGTCCGTGAAGCGGCCGAAGGCTTCCCGTAGCAGTTCGTCGATGCCGCCGAAGTGGTACGTCATCGAACCCAGCGGTACGCCGGCCCGTGCGGCGATCTTTCGGTGGGAGACCCGGGCGAGCCCCTCCTCGGCGATGAGGTCGAGGGTGGCGGCGATGATGCGTTCGCGGCGCTTCGGGTCGGTGTGTCCGGTGGCCATGTCGGTGCGCTCAGAGGGTACGGCCCGGCCGGGCGGGGTCACGGCGGAGATCCCCGGCCCGCGTACGTTCCACATACCTGCGCGGGCCTTGCCCGGAGTTGTCCATCGGCATACGTGCGAACGTACACGCTCGGCCGCCGTCCAGGGGCCGTCCGCTACCGACGCCGGGGCTTCAGCACCCCGGCCAGCACCATCACCATCAGTCCGGCGAGCGGCACCACCAGCAGGCCCACCCGAAGACTGGTCGAGTCGGCGACGAGCCCGACGACCGGCGGCGAGAGCAGGAAGCCCAGCCGCATCAGCCAGGAGACGATCGTGAGCCCCGATCCGGGCTTGAGACCGGGCAGTTCGTCGGCCTCGTGCATCGCTGCGGGCACCAGGGTCGCCACCCCGAATCCCGCCGTGGCGAAACCGAGGATCGTGCCGGTCGCCGTCGGTACGGCCAGGGCCAGACCCATGCCGACCGCGGCGATCAGACCGCCGAAGCGGGCCACCGTACGCTGGCCGAACCGGTCGACGAGCCTGTCGCCGATCACGCGGCCGATGAACTGGGCGCCGACCAGGGCGATATAGCCGGAGGCCGCGAGTGTGCCCGAGGCGTGCAGCGAGTCGGAGAGATAGAGCGCGGCCCAGGAGTTGCCCGCGTCCTCGACGAGCGCGCCGGCGGCGGCGATCAGGACGAGTGCGGCCAGTACGTATCCGGTGCGCAGACGGGCTTTCCTCTGCTCCTCCTCCCGAGGCGCCGGCACCCGGCCCGCCGTGTCCGTCGGCTTCGCCGCCCCTTCCTTCGCCTCTGCCGCGTCCGGCTCGGTGTCGGGCCCGGTCAGACAGAACCGCAACGCGACGCAGGCGGCGATCCCGAACACCACCGCCGAGATCAGCAGATGCTGCCCGAGCGACAGGCCGAGCGCGATGGCGCCGGCGGCCATGGATCCGCCGACGACCGCGCCGATGGACCAGATGGCGTGGAAGGAGTTGATGATGGAGCGGCCGTAACGGCGCTGCACACGCAGGCCGTGCGCGTTCTGCGCGACGTCGGTGATCGCGTCCATCGCCCCGGCCAGGAACAGGGCGGTCGCGAACAGCACCACGGAGCCGGACAGCCCGGCGGCCAGGACGCCCAGGCCGGTCAGCAGGGTGCCGGCCACCGCCACGCGCCCCGACCCGAACCGGCGGACGAGCACGCCGGCCGCCAGGCCGGCCGCGATGGCGCCGGTCGGGAACGCCGCGACGGCCAGACCGTAGGCGGCGTTCCCGATGCCGAGATCCGCCTTGATCTGCGGAAAGCGCGGCAGGAGGTTGGCGAACAGCGCGCCGTTGGTGAAGAAGAGCACGGCGACGGCCACGCGGGCCTGCCGGTCCGCCGGGGCGGGCGGGCTCAGTACGTCAACAGTCATGGGTGGAGCCTACAAGCAGAGCGTACGAACGTACACTCCTCTGTTCTGAGCGGCCGGTCACCGGCTCCCGGGTGTGCCGACGGCCTGTGCGTAGCGGAAGAGTCCCGCCGGGTCGTACCGGTGCTTGACCTCGACCAGGCGCTCGTAGTTGGCGCCGTAGTAAGCGCGCCGCCAGTCCCGCAGATCCGGGTCGGGGAAGTTGACGTACGCCGCGTCGGTACGCAGATGGTCACGGAGCGTGTGGTGCACGGCGCGGATCTGCTCCAGCAGGGGCGCCACCTCGGAGGAGGCCGTGCCGGGGCGCCAGTTGGTGCCGATGTCCAGTACGAAGGTGGCCCTGCGGTGGGGGTAGGCGGTCTCGTCGGGGCGCGGTGCGTCGCCGGCGCCGCCCATGGCGAAGAGCGTCACGAAGCCGGTCGCCCGAGCGGGTCCGGGACGCCAGGCGCGGGCCCACTCGGCGACGGCCGTCACCGTGTCGGGGGTCAACCACCTTTCGGGGACGAGGGACTTGGAGGCGTGGGACGCCGACGCGGCGGGCGCCATGAGGTAGTCCTGCGCGGACCAGAAGCCACGCTCCTCGATGAACGCCTTCGCCGGTCGGAGCTTCAGCAGTGGCCCGAGGACCCGGCGCAGCGCGTCCTCGGAACCGAGTCGCTGGCCCAGTACCGCCAGGGACGTCGTGCCGTCGCCCGCGTGTGTGAAGGCGACACGCATATCGAGGTCGTCGCGGCGATCGGCGTCGAGGACGTGCCGCAACTCGTCCATCACCCGCACCGCCACTCGCAGATCGAAGACGAGGTCGAAGACGGTGGCGCGCAGCCGGCCCACCGGTACGGCGTCGAAGACGAACGAGGTGTTGATGCCGAAGTTGCCGCCGGCCCCGCCACGGCAGGCCCAGAACAGGTCCGCGTTCTCGTCGTCGGCGGCGCGCACCACGGTCCCGTCCGCGAGTACGACACGGGTCTCGACGAGCCGGTCGCAGGTCAGGCCCCATTTGCGGTCGTTGAAGCCGAGCCCGCCGCCGAGGGTCAGGCCGGCCACGCCGACGCCCGGACATCGCCCGCCGGGGAAGTACAGGTCCGCGGCGCGGGCCGCGTACACGTCGGAGTTGGTGGCGCCGCCGCCCACGTGCAGCCGGCGCCCTCGCGGCGCCACGTGCCGGATCGGCCGCAGGCTGATCACCAGGCCGCGCGTGGTGGAGTATCCGGCGTAGTTGTGGCCGCCGGAGCGGGGGGCGAAGGGGACTCCGTGCTTCGCGCACCAGCGGACAGCGGCGGCCACGTCGTCCTGCGAGGCGCAGCCGAGCACTCCGGCGGGGCGGACGGAGGCGTAGCGCTGGTTGTCGGCGGCGGCCTGGGCCGGGTAGCCCCGGTCCCCGGGGCGGTACAGCCGCGCGGCCGGGCTCACCGCCTCCCGCAACTCCCGCCAGACGGCGCGCTCGTGGCGCCGTTCGGTGGCCGCCGCGGGCAGGTTTCCGTACGCGCCGGTCAGCGCGGCCCCGGCCGCTGAGGCCGCGCCGGCGCGCAGTACGAATCGTCGGCCGATCTGCACAGTCGTTCTCCTTCTGTCCTGCGGTGATCCCGTGGGCCCCGCCTCGTGTCCGGCGGGCTCACGATGAATCGACGCGCGGACGCGAAGGAGGCACGACACTCACGGCCGATCATGGTTCACGCGAAATGATCACGACTCTTGGCCGACGGCCCGCGCCGCCCACGTAGCTGGGCAGTGGGCTGCCGCTGCCCGAGGCGACGCCGCGCTCGATCCGGGAGAGGACGGTCAACGGCCGGCCCGGTCCGGCCTCCCAGTACGAGGGCGTCAACGTCACCGTGTTCGCGTGCCACGTCGTGGGTGACCGGATCAAACAGATCCGGGCGGTGCACAACCCCGAGAAGCTCCGTCCCTGGCAGGGCCGTTGAATCATCCCGTCGGCGGCTCCTCCTGGGCGCGGCCTCGGCGGTGGAGTCCGAGATTCTGGTAGATCTCCGTCGTCACCTTGGAGAAGTTCATGGTCATGAAGTGCAGACCCGGGGCTTCCTCGCTGATCAGGCGGCGGCACATCTCGGTGGCGTGCTCGATACCCAGCGCCCGGACCGCCTTCGGGTCGTCCTCGGCGGCCAGCATCCGCTCGGCGAGCCGCGCCGGGAAGACCGCCGTGCTCAGGCTCGGGATACGGCGCAGCGAGCGGACCGTGGTGACCGGCATGATCTCCGGGATGATCGGCGTCGTACACCCGGCGCCCGCGACCCGGTCGCGGAACCGCAGATAGTCGTCGACGTCGAAGAACATCTGGGTGATCGCGTAGTCGGCGCCGGCCCGGCACTTGTCGACGAAGTGGCGGATGTCGCTGTCCCAGTCGGGCGAGCGCGGGTGCATCTCGGGGAAGGCCGCGACGCCGACGCAGAAGTTGCCGGATTCCTTGATCAGCCGGACCAGTTCGGCCGCGTACTCGACCCCCTGCGGGTGCTTCGTCCACGGGCCGAGCGGGTCGCCGGGCGGGTCGCCGCGCAGGGCGAGGATGTCGCGGACGCCCTGGTCGGCGTAGTGGCCGAGGATGTTGCGCAGTTCGGCGACGCTGTGGTCCACCGCCGTGAGGTGGGCGACCGGGGTGAGCGTGGTCTCCTGGGCGATCCGCCCCGTGACGCCGATGGTGCGGCCACGCGTCGAGCCGCCGGCGCCGTACGTCACCGAGACGAAGGCCGGTGACAGGGCTTCCAACCGTCGGATCGCCGTCCACAGCCCGGCCTCGGCCTCCGCGCTGCGCGGAGGCATGAACTCGAAGGAGTACGAACGGCCTCCTGCGGCGAGGAGGTCGCGGATGGGCACAGCGTGGTCCGCTCTTGCGCGGGGAGTACCGAGAGCCATGGGCGCAGGTTAATGGCCTGTCGCGGGTGGTCAGGTCCCGGTCCGACTGCTGATACCCGCGCCCCGGGTCATGTCCGCCGGCCCGTCCGGATTCCGGGCAGGGGTGTATGGGCGGCGTCCGTCCCCGTAGGCTGTTCAGTGCAGCTGGTTCGTTCCTGCCCGCCAGGCAGGACGTCGTAAGAGGGAACCCGGTGGGAATCCGGGACTGCCCCGCAGCGGTGAGTGGGAACGACCGCCGTCATACGCACTGGGTCCGGCCGGATCTGGGAAGCGACGGCCAGTAGGTGTCTCGTGGCCGACACGAGACGGGCCCACGAGTCCGAAGACCTGCCCGTTGCCCGTGCGCGACCGATCGCGCGCGGTCTTTCCGGTGACCTCGTGGGCGGGTCGGCGTACGTATCGAGCGGCATGCGCGTTTCTCGCGCGACGTGTCGCGTCGTTCGGTCGTGCCTTCGCGTCCGCGTCCCGTCCCCGGGATGTTCTGGACACATCTCGCGAAGGAGAGTTCCGTGACAGCGCAGTCCGCAGCCGCGGCAGCACGGGCCACCGTGTACGGCTACCCCCGCCAGGGTCAGAACCGTGAACTGAAGAAGGCCGTCGAGGGGTACTGGAAGGGCCGTGTCGACGCCGACGCCCTGCGGGAGACCGCCGCGGGTCTTCGCCGTTCGAACTGGCGGCAGCTGGCCGACGCCGGCATCCATGAAGTGCCGTCCGGTGATTTCTCGTACTACGACCACGTCCTCGACACCAGCGTCATGGTCGGCGCCGTTCCCGAGCGGCACCGTGCGGCGGTCGACGCCGACGGCACGCAGGGGTACTTCGCGATGGCGCGCGGCACGCAGGACGTGGCGCCGCTGGAGATGACGAAGTGGTTCGACACCAATTACCACTACCTCGTGCCCGAACTGGGGCCGGACACGGTCTTCGCCGCCGACTCCGCCAAGCAGGTCGCCGAGCTGACGGAAGCGCTCACGCTCGGTCTCACCGCCCGGCCCGTGCTCCTCGGCCCCGTCACCTATCTCCTGCTGGCCAAGCCCGCCCCCGGTGTGGCCGCCGACTTCGAGCCGCTGACGCTGCTCGACCGGCTCCTGCCCGTGTACGCGGAGGTCCTGGCCGATCTGCGTGCGGCCGGCGCGGACTGGGCGCAGCTGGACGAGCCCGCGCTCGTACAGGACCGCACCCCGGCCGAACTGAACGCCGTGGCCCGCGCGTATCGCGAGCTGGGCACCACGGCCGACCGGCCGAAGCTTCTCGTCGCCTCCTACTTCGGGCGGCTCGGTGACGCCCTGCCGGTGCTCGCCAAGGCCCCGGTCGACGGGCTGGCGATGGACTTCACCGAGTCGGGCGCCGCCAACCTGGACGCTCTCGCCGCCGTCGGCGGACTGCCCGGCAAGCGCCTGGTCGCCGGGGTCGTCGACGGACGCAACATCTGGATCAACGACTTCGAGAAGTCCCTCGCCACGCTCGGCACCCTCCTCGGCCTCGCCGGCCGGGTGGACGTCTCCGCCTCCTGCTCCCTCCTGCACGTCCCGCTCGACGCCACCGCCGAGCAGGACATCGACCCGGAGATCGCCCGCTGGCTCGCCTTCGCCCGCCAGAAGAGCACCGAGATCGCGACGCTGGCCCGCGCGCTGACCGACGGCACCGGCGCGATCACCGCCGAACTCGCGGCCAACCGCGCCGCGCTCGCCTCCCGGGCCGCGTCCGTGCTCACCCGGGACCCGGCCGTGCGCGCCCGTACCGCGGCCGTCACCGACGCCGACGGCCGGCGCTCGCAGCCGTACGCGGAACGGACCGTCGCCCAGCGGGCGCATCTGGGCCTGCCCCTCCTGCCCACGACCACGATCGGCTCCTTCCCGCAGACCACCGAACTGCGCACCGCGCGGGCCGACCTGCGCACGGGGCGCATCGACACCGCCGGATACGAGGAGCGGATCAAGGAGGAGATCCGGGAGGTCGTCGCCTTCCAGGAGAAGACGGGGATCGACGTCCTCGTGCACGGCGAGCCCGAACGCAACGACATGGTCCAGTACTTCGCCGAGCAGCTGACGGGTTACGTCGCCACACGGCACGGGTGGGTCCAGTCGTACGGCACGCGTTATGTACGCCCGCCGGTCCTCGCCGGGGACATCTCACGCCCGGAGCCGATGACGGTGCGCTGGACGTCGTACGCGCAGTCCCTCACCGACCGCCCGGTCAAGGGCATGCTCACCGGGCCGGTGACCATGCTCGCCTGGTCCTTCGTCCGGGACGACCAGCCGCTGGGCGACACCGCGCGCCAGGTCGCTCTCGCCCTGCGTGACGAGGTCGGCGACCTGGAGGCGGCGGGTACGTCGGTGATCCAGGTCGACGAGCCCGCGCTGCGCGAGACGCTGCCGCTGCGCGCCGCCGATCGCGCCGAGTATCTGGCGTGGGCGACCGAGTCGTTCCGCCTGACCACCGCCGGTGTCCGGCCGCGGACTCAGATCCATACGCATATGTGCTACGCGGAGTTCGGCGACATCGTGCAGGCCATCGACGATCTCGACGCGGACGTGATCAGCCTGGAGGCCGCCCGCTCCCATATGCAGGTCGCGGGCGAACTCGCCGTACACGGCTACCCGCGTGAGGCCGGACCGGGCGTGTACGACATCCACTCCCCCCGTGTCCCGAGCGCCGAGGAGGCAACAGCCCTGCTCCACAAGGGACTTGAAGCGATCCCGGCCGACCGGCTCTGGGTGAACCCGGACTGCGGACTCAAGACCCGTGGCTGGCCGGAGACCAGGGCGTCCCTGGAGAACCTGGTCACCGCCGCGCGTGCGATCCGCACGCGACTGGCCGACGACGGTTCCTGACCCGACAGGTCCGGGGCCGGGGCGGGGCCGGGGCGGGCGCACCGCGTGGTCCTGCCCCGGCCCGTCGTCCGGCACCGCGCCGGGCTCAGCGCACCAGGCAGGGGCGCTTGGCGTCGAACTCCCAGCCGGGGATCAGAGAGCGCATTCCCACGGCGTCGTCGCGCGCGCCCAGCGCCTTCTCCCGGTACAGCTCGTGGGCCGCGAGGAGCCGGTCCATGTCGATTTGGACTCCGAGGCCGGGAGCGTCGGGGACGGCGATCTCGCCGCCGACGATACGGGGCGGCGCGGTGGTGAGCCGTTCCAGGCCCTCCTGCCAGATCCAGTGGGTGTCCAGGGCGTTGTAGTCGCCGGGAGCGGCGGCGCCGCAGTGGGTCACCATGGCGAGGGAGATGTCGAAGTGGTTGTTGGAGTGGCATCCCCAGGTCAGACCGGACGCCTGGCAGAGCTGGGCGACGCGGACCGAGCCCTGCATGGTCCAGAAGTGCGGGTCGGCGAGCGGGATGGACACCGACTGGAGGGCCAGGGCGTGGGTGAGCTGGCGCCAGTCGGTGGCGACCATGTTGGTGGCGGTCGGCAGTCCCGTGGCGCGGCGGAACTCGGCCAGGATCTCCCGCCCGGAGTAGCCGTCCTCGGCTCCGCACGGGTCCTCGGCGTAGGCGAGCGTGCCGATCAGCGGGCGGCACAGCTCGACCGCCTCGCGCAGCGACCACGCGCCGTTCGGGTCGAGGGTGATCCGGGCCTCGGGAAAGCGGTCCTTGAGGGCGCGTACGGCCCTGACCTCCTCGGCGCCGTCCAGAACACCGCCCTTGAGCTTGAAGTCCCGGAAGCCGTACAGCTGGTGGGTGGCCTCGGCCTGGCGCACGATCGCCTCCGGCGTCAGGGCCTCCTCGTGCCGGACGCGGTACCAGTCCTCGGCCGCGCCGGGTTCACGCACGTACTCCAGGTCGGTCCGGTCGGGGTCACCGACGTAGAAGAGATAGCCGAGCACCCGTACGGAGTCGCGCTGCTGCCCGTCGCCGAGGAGCGCCGCGACGGGTACGTCCAGATGCTGTCCGAGCAGGTCGAGGAGCGCCGACTCGACGGCGGTGACGGCGTGGACCGTCGTCCGCAGGTCGAAGGTCTGCCCGCCCCGGCCCCCCGAGTCCCGGCCCGCGAACCGGTCGCCGATCTCGCGCAGGACCCGCTTGTAGTCGCCGATGCTCGTGCCGAGCACGAGTGGCTCGGCGTCCCGCAGGGTCTGGGTGATCTTCTCGCCGCCCGGCACCTCGCCGAGGCCCGTCCGTCCCTCGGAGTCCCGCAGGACCACCACGTTGCGGGTGAAGTACGGCCCGTGCGCGCCGGAGAGGTTCAGCTCCATGCTGTCCCGGCCGGCGACCGGATAGACGGAGAACGCGGTGACGGTCGGCCGGCCGTTCACACGCGTACGTGAGTCTGTGTTCGTGTTCGTACTCATGGTCCAGGAATCCTTACGGACGAGGGTGCGGGACACCAGGGAGGTTTCAGAGACTAAGGACGAGCCGAGCGCGAGGCGCAGGAGGCGCTGACGTCGGTGAGACTCCGGCCGAACCGTGGTCCGAAGAGGCATGGCAGGTCCCCTTTGAACTCTGGGTCTGACGGGGAGCGCCGTTCAGCCGTTCGGGACGGTCGTGGGCGCTCCCCCGTCGTGACGGATCAGGCGCGTCGTCGTACGGCGCCGACCAGGCTCAGACCGTCGTCGAGGATCTTCGCCAGCTCGGCGAGGTCGGCCGGGCCGGGGTCGGTGAGCGGGGCGCGTACGGGACCGACGGCCAGGCCGCGCAGCCGGGCGGCGGCCTTGACCAGTGCGACGGCGTAGCCGGGGACCCGGTCGCGGAGTTCGACGAAGGGCACGTAGAAGTCGCGCAGGAGCTTGTTCACGGTGGCGTCGTCATCGCCCCGCAGGGCGCGGAAGAAGGTGTCGGCGATCTCGGGGGCGAAGGCGTGGACGGCGGAGGAGTACGCGGGGACGCCGACCGTGGCGTACGCGCGCGCCTGGATCTCGGCGGTGGCGGCGCCGTTGAAGAAGAGGAAGCCGTCGGGCGCCGCCAGGGTGAGGCGCTGGAGCCGGTCGAGATCGCTGTGGCCGTCCTTCAGTCCGATGACGGTGGGGATGTCCGCGATCCGGCGCAGCCCCTCGGGGGTGAAGGTGACCGGGCCGCGCTGGTAGGCGATGAGCGGCAGGGGTGTGCCGTGGGCTATCCGGCGCAGCTGCTCCACCAGACCGTCCTGCGGGGCCTCGACCAGATAGTGGGGCATCACCAACAGGGCGTCGGCGCCCGCCTCTTCGGCGATCCGGGCGAACCGCAGCGCCTGCGCCCAGCCGTAGCCGACGCCGGCGACCACGGGCAGCCGGCCGTCGGCCACCTCGACGGTGGTGGCGACGACCGCCCGGTACTCATCCTCGTTCAGCCCGCTGAACTCGCCGGTCCCACAGGCGGGGAACACCGCGCCGGGCGACGTGGCGAACTGGGCGGTCAGATAGGCCCGGTAGGCGGCCAGGTCGAGCGCGCCGTCCTCCCGGAAACTTGTCACGGGGAAGGACAGCACCCCGCCCTCCATCGCCTCACGCAGCCGCTGCGCCACATCCTCGGTCCCCACGCTCAGCCCTGCCATTGATCCAGCCCTGCTTTCCCTTGTGAAGGATGCCTATGAAGGATGTCTACGTATGAGAATGCAGGCTAGAACCGTGAACAGCGCAGGTCAATGGGTCGGATATCTGAACTTGCCGCCCCGTCCCCCGGGGCGGCGGTCCTCAAGAAGCCCGCGGAGCCCGCGAATGCGGGGTCTCGCCCGTCCCGCGACGGCGAAGTACCGTGTGCGCAGGGGCTTCAACAAGCCGTCAACGGGCCGGAGACGGGGGGCGCAACGATGACGAACGGGGTTCGCGCACAGCAACGGCAGCAGACGCGGGACACCTTGCTACGGGAGAGCAGACGGCTCTTCTCGAAGCTGGGCTACGCGTCCGTGGGGCTGTCGGAGATCGTCGGGGCGGCCGGAGTGACCAAGGGCGCGCTGTACCACCACTTCGACAGCAAGGCGGAGTTGTTCCGGGCCGTACTGGAACAGGTGCAGCAGGAGGTCGCCGCGCTCATAGCGGCGGAGGCGGATGTCCAGGAGGACGCCTGGGACCAGTTCACCTACGGCTGCCAGGCGTTCCTCAGCGCGACCACCGACCCCGCGATTCAGCGCATCATGCTCGTCGACGGGCCCGCGGTGCTCGGCTGGGGGGACTGGCGGGCGATGAACGAGGCCACCTCCGGCCGCCATCTGGCACAGGCTCTCGCCGTCCTGGTCCACGAGGGCACCATCCCAGCGCAGCCGGTCGCGCCGCTCGCCCATCTGCTCTCGGGGGCGATGAACGAGGCGGCGCTGTGGCTGGCGACGTCGGAGGACTCCGCCGATCTCACGGACGCCCGACAGGCGCTGGCAAGGATGCTTGAGGCGCTACGGGCGAAGTGAGCCCGCGCGCGCCGGCCGGAGAGCCGCCGGGGCGACGACATCGATACGGACCCCGTTGGGGTCGGTGATGACGAGGTGCTTGTCGCCCGGCCGCTCCGTCGCGCCGAGGGCGGCGATCCGGTCCCACTCCTCGGACATGTCGTCCACCGCCAAGGTGAGCCGCACCGCGCGCACCGGCCACAGGAGCGCCTCGGGCAGGGCCGGGTGGGTGTGGTCGAGCAGGGCGAGTTCGGGCTGTCGCCCGCCGGGGCGGCCGAGGGCGGCGTACCACCGGGTCGTGAACGTGGCGGTGAAGCCGAACAGTCGGTGGTAGAAGCCGCGGGACTCCGCCGGCCGCGAGGTGCAGATCACCGGACAGAAGCTGGTCAGCATGGGGCGCCATCTCCACTTCACGTACCAACGGTATGCGAATCGAACCTAATCGCGTACCGTTGGCATGTCAACTTGGCCTCACTCCCCCAACGAGCGGAAGCCGCCGAGGACATGACCGTACGCCGACCAGTTCAGCTCGCCCGGTCCGGTGGGCGCCCGCACCCACCGGGGCACGGCCAGCGCCGCGGCGTGCGTACGGTCCTGCGGGCCGCAGGACAGGTTGACGACGCTCCAGCCGACGGGCCGACCCTCTCCGCCCGCTCCCAGATAGTCCCGGTCCAGCCCCCGGCTGAGCCCGGTCCCCAACGCCTTCAGATACGCCTCCTTGCGTGTCCACAACCGGCAGAATTCCAGGGGGCGTTCGGCCCGGCGGACGCGGAGCAGTTCCGCCCGCTCGCGCGGATGCAGCCGCGCCAGGCACAGTTCGACCGTCCGACGGCTGGGCAGCCGCTCCACGTCGACCCCGACGAGTACGTCGGCGACCCCGATGAGTACGACGCCGGCGCAGTGGGAGAGGGAGAAGTACGGGCCACCAGGACCGGGGCCGGGGCTGGCGCCGGGGCCGCTTCGCACGTCCGGTCCGCCCGGTCCGCCCTGCCCGCCCGGTGCGTCGAGGAGGATCGGCCGGCCGTTCGGCCCGCCGCAGTGCGCGCACCGGTCACGGCCGAACCGGAGATCGCGGGGATGGACGCCGAGCCGCTCGCCCAGCAGCAGTCGCAGCCCCACGTGCGCGGCGAGATACGTGGACCGATCTTGCCGGTGGGTGAGGGACACCGCTCTGGCCCGCTCCCCCGCGTCGAGCAGGGAGAGCGAGAGGTCTTCCCGCCACGGCGGCGCCTGCCGCACCGCCCACACCCGGACCTCGCCCACCGGGCGCACCGTCGCTGCCATGTCGACCTGCCTTAGATCCGGCGGACGTGACGCGGGGGCGGACACCTCCACGCGGCGCGGCGGTGGGTGCCTCGTCGAGGCGGGGCGGCCGGGGTTCGGCCGGCGTCACTTCGTCGTGGCCGCCCCCGACGGCGTACTGACCGGCGTCACGGAGTCGGGGGGGGGGGGGGGGGGGGGGGGGGGGGGGGCGCGCGGCGGGGGGGGGGGGGGGGGGGGGTGGGGGGGCCCCCCCGGGGGGGGGGGGGCCGCGGGGGGGGGGCCCCCCGCCCGCGGGCCCCCCCCCCGCGGCGCCCCCCCCCCCCGGCGGGGGGGCGCCCCCCCCCCCCCCCCCCCCCCCCCCCCCCCACGCCGTAGGCCGACTTCGTGTCAGCCCTCCACCTTGACGGCGGGAACGACGCCGTCGGCCGGACCGTCGGCGCCCGCGGATTCCTCGCCCGCGCCGGTGGCCGGGAGCTTGATGACCACCGCGACCAGCACCGCGGAGGCGACCGCGACGAACGCCCCGATACCGCCGATGACGTTCATCCCGTCGGTGAACGCCTCCCGAGCGGAGCCGAGCAGGAGGGTCGCCACGTCCGAGGACAGACCCTCCGCCGCCTCGACCGCCCCGGCGAGCGTGTCATCGGCGCCCGACACCCCCGACGGGACGTCCACCCCGCTGCGGTACACCGCCGCGCCGAGACTGCCGAGCAGCGCGACGCCGAGCGCCATGCCGAGTTCGGTGCTGGTCTCCGAGAGGGCCGCGGCGGACCCGGCCTGCTCGGGCTGGGCCGATCCGACGACGATGTCCGTGCCCAGGGCGATGAGCGGGCCACCACCGGCGTAGACGAAGGCGAAGCCCGCCACGACCTGGGCGATACCCGACGAGCTGTCGGCCATGCTGAGCATCACATGGCCGACACCCGACACGGCGAGCCCGATGGCGACGACGTACGCCGGGCGGATCCTGCTCGCCGCCATCGGGGAGACCACGGCCGTCACGATCAGCGCGAAGGCCGCCGGCAGCAGATACAGACCGGCCTTCATCGGGGACAGTCCGCCGACGAGCTGGAGGAACTGAGTCACCATCAGATAGGTGCCGCCGGCCACCAGCATGCTGAGCAGCAGCGTCACCAGGGCCGTGAGGAAGGTGGTGCTGCGGAAGAGCGCGAGGTCGAGCAGCGGGCTCTCCAGCGTGCGCTGCCGGCGGACGAACAGCACACCGACCACAACTCCGACGACGATCGCCGCGAGCGGGACGGGACCGAAGCCGTCGTTGGCGATCTCCTTCAGGCCGTAGATCACCGGAAGGATCGTGGCGAGGGACAGCACCACGCTGATCAGGTCGATCCGGCCGGCGTCCTCGTCGCGGTACTCCGGCAGCAGGATCGGGCCGGCCACCAGCAGCAGACCCATGATGGGCACGCCGAGGAGGAAGACCGAGCCCCACCAGAAGTACTCCAGCATGGCGCCGCCGACCACCGGGCCGAGCGCGATTCCCACGGAGAACATGGTCACCCAGATCGCGATCGCGACACCGCGCTGCCGCGCGTCGGTGAACATGTTGATGATCAGGGCGAGGGTCGAGGGCATCAGGGTGGCGCCGGCGATGCCCATCGCGGCCCGCGCCGCTATCAGCGTGGCCGGGCCGTCGGCGAAGACGGCGGCCAGCGACGCCACACCGAAGGCGGCGGCGCCGATCAGCAGCAGTTTCCGGCGGCCGATCCGGTCGCCCAGGGTGCCCATGGCCACCAGGAAGCCGGCGATGAGGAAGCCGTAGATGTCGATGATCCACAGCATCTGGGCGGCGGAGGGGTTCAGGCCCTCGCTGATGTGCGGTACGGCCAGGTGCAGCACGCTCACATCGATGGACAGCAGCAGGGTGGGCAGTGCCAGTACGGCCAGGCCCAACCACTCACGGGGTCCGGCCTGCGAACTGGTGTCGGCGGTGGTACTCACATGTTTCCTTTCGGGGATGGTGCGCATCGGTGCCCGAATACGGTCATCGGGCGAGGGGGTGTGACAGGAACGGCTCCGACCGGAAGTGGTCGGGGCCGGGGACGAGGCGGGCGGCGACGGCCGCCGCGTTGGCGGGGGTGTAGAGGTAGAAGTGACCGCCCGTGAACGTCTGCCGGCTGAAGCCGCCGGACGTCTCCAGCGACCACAGGTGCATCCGCTCGTCGACGACGACCGGGTCGTCGACCGCGCCGAGCGCCAGGATGGGGACCCGGACACCGGACAGTGGCCGCCGGTAGGTCTCCATCGCCTCCAGGTCGGCGCGGATCGCCCGGAGCGACGACTGGACGAGGTCCGTACGGTCCGCGAGCCCGGGAGACATCCCGCCGATGTCCGTCAGATGCTCCAGCAGTTCCGTATCGGTCCTGCGGTGCGCGAACGGCGGCTCGCTGGGGAAGCACGGCGGCTGCCGCGCGGACACCGCCAGCAGGGTGGGAGGCAGCCCCTTGCGCTCCATGGCCCGGGTCAGCTCGTATCCGAGCACGCTGCCGAAGCTGTGCCCGACGACGGCGTACGGCAGGGGCTCCAGCTCCGCCAGACCGCGGACGAGCGCGTCGACCAGCGGCTCGACCCGGGTCACCAGCGGCTCGTTGATCCGCGTGCCCCGGCCGGGCAGTTGGGCGACGACACACTCCACGTCCTCGGGCAGCACCTGCCACCAGGAGCGGAACGCGGACGGCCACCCGCCGGCGTGCGGGAGCGCCACGACCCGGAACCGGGCGGGGGGCCGCGGCCCCCGCCCGCCGCCGGGCGTCGGACGCGCCCCGTTGCCCACCGTCATCCACCAGCCGCTCATCGCGGCACTCCGGCCTCGGGCACGGGGCGGGCGGCCAGCAGCGGGTGATGGCCCTCCAGGTGGGCGATCACCCGCTCCTGGTGGCGTTGGAGGCGCTGGCCCGGCAGATGTTCGAGCGAGTGCAGGAACGGGTCCTGAGGAGCCGGCAGACCGGCCACCGCGCAGGCCGTGCCCAGTACCAGCATCGGTTGGTACCACGCCGAGTAGCCGCCCTCGTGGGCGAAGACGACCTTGCCTCCCGTCAGTTCGTCGGCGAGCCGGCACATCGTCGATGTCATCGTGTGGAAGGTGCGGCTGGTGCAGAGCATCCGGCCCATCGGATCGTGGCCGCTGGCGTCGACACCCGCCGCCACCAGGATCAGATCGGGACGGAAGGCGCGGGCGGCGGGCTCCACGATCCGGTCCATCACGGCGAGATAGGCGCCGTGGCCGGAGCCGGCGGGCAGCGGCACGTTGAGCGTGCTGCCCGCCCCGGCGCCCGCGCCGGTCTCCAGCACGAGGCCGGAGGCCGCCGGGAACAGCCCTTCCTGGTGCACCGAGATGTACAGCACGTCGGGGTCCTCGTAGAAGGTCCGCTGGATGCCGTTGCCGTGGTGCACGTCCCAGTCCAGGATCAACACGCGCCGCGCCCCCCGGCGTTGGGCCGCGCGGGCGGCCACCGCCAGGTTGTTGTAGAGGCACAGCGCCATCGCGCGGTCCGGCTCCGCGTGATGGCCCGGCGGCCTCACCAGGCAGTAGGCCCGGTCGAACCGGCCCTCCAGTACGCCCGTCGCGGCCTGGACGCAGGCGCCGACGGCGAGCCTCGCCGCCTGCGCGCTGTGATAGTTGACGTACGCGTACACGCCCGCGTCGCCGGCGCCGGCCGCCGAGGCCGCCTCTACCCGCTCGATGTGGTCGGGGACATGGACGAGGAGCAGGTCCTCGTCCGAGGCGGGCGCCGGGGTGTGGCCGGTGAACCGGTCCATCACACCGGACGCCTTGACCAGCCCCTCGGCACGCCGGAGATCGGGGTCGACCGCGAACTGGCGCAGCGGCTCGACGCCCGGCCCGACCGGCACGTACCCCGATCCGGGACCGGGGTCGTGCCAGAAGCAGATCTCGTGGCTGTACCAGGCGAGACGGGAGGTGGAGGTGCTCACCAGCCGGACAGACTCAGCGAGGCCCGGCTTATGCCGGCGACCTTCTCGATGTACTGGAGGTAGTACTCGCGCTCCTCGTCGGGCGTGTGCTTGGTACGCAGCGTCGTCCCCAGGAGACCGAGCACTTCCTCGGCCTCGGCGGGTGTCAGGCGCCGGTCGCCGATCTCCTTCTCGACCGCGCGGATCCGTGCGGTCGGCTCCAGTACGCCGGACGCGTACTCGTCCCTGTCGGTGCCGTGGTTGCGGGTCGAGGCGATGGTCTTCAGGATCGCTCCGAAGAACGCCGTGGTGTCGATGTCGGTCATGATCGATGCCCCCTCGTTGCCATGCGGCGGTTGGCGTGCGGCGGTTGGCGGTTGGCGTGCTGTGTGTCCGTACCTGTGGACCGCGCTGTTCCCGTGGACCAATGCGTGCGGGCGGGTCGGTGTGTTCGGGCGGACCGGTGTGCGGGCGGACCGGTGTGTTCGGGTGGGTCGTTCCGTCGGACCGGTGGTCAGCGGATCAGACCGCACGCGCGGCCGGCCTTCTCCAGCGTCAGGACGGCCGCGTCGAGATCGGCGTCGGAGTGACTGAGGTTGACGATGGTCCGCAGCCGGGGCAGCGTCCTGGGCACGGCCGGGTAGACGATCGGCTGTACGAAGAGCCCGTCCTGCTGGCAGAGCCGGGCCATCGTCCCCGCCTGATCGGCACTGGTGCAGATGATGGGCACCACCGGTGTCTCGCTGGCGAGGGTGTCGAAGCCCAGGGCGCGCAACTGCTCGCGGTAGCGGGCCGACTTCGCCCGCGTGTCCCGGGTGAGGGAAGGCGCGGCCTCCATCACCTCTATCGCCGCCTTGGCCGCCGCCACCTGGGCGGGAGTCACCGCGGCGGAGAACATCCAGCCCCGCGCGTTGTTCTTCAGCGCGAAGATCAGGTCGCTGGACCCGGCGACGTAACCGCCCGCGCTGGGCACCGTCTTGGAGAGCGTGCCCATCTTGACGTCGACCCGTGCCGGATCGATGCCGAAGTGCTCGGTGATACCGCGCCCGGTGTCGCCGAGGACACCCAGACTGTGTGCCTCGTCGACCATCAGCGGAGCGTCGTACCGCTCGCACAGCTCCACGATCCCCGGGAGATCGGCCACGTCCCCGTCCATGCTGAAGACCGCGTCGGTGACGACCAGCCGGCCCGCGTCACCGGCCTTGCGCAGGGCGCGTTCCAGGTCGGCGAGGTCGTTGTGGGCGTAGGTGATGACCGTCGCGCCCGACAGCCGGTAGCCGTCCAGGATGCTGGCGTGGTTGTAGACGTCGCCGATGACGAAGTCGCCGGGGCCGACGAGAGCGCCGACCGTCGCCACGTTCGCCATGTAGCCGCTGGAGAAGACGATGGCGTCGTCGGTGCCGAGGAAGCGGGCGAGCGCCAGCTCCAGTTCCCGGTGCAGATGCAGGGTGCCGGCCAGCAGCCGCACCCCGTGCGCGCCGGTCCCGTGCCGCTCCACCGCGCGCAGGACCTGGTCCTCGATGTAGTCGTGCCCGATGAGCCCGAGGTAGCTGTAGGAGGCGAAGTTGAGGAACCAGCGGCCGTCGAACTTGATACGGGGGCCGGTGGCCTCCTCGATGACGGGCTCGTAGAAGTACTCGTCCTTGGCGACGATCAGCCGGTCCTCCGTCGACAGGGCGTCGATGCGCCGGTCGAGGAACCTGCCGTGGGGGGCGTCGGCGAGCCGGCCCGGCAGGGTCCGGCGCGGAACACGGTCGGCGGCCGGGGCGGCAATCGGCGACGGAGCCGGGGTCAGGGCCGGGGCCGGGGCCGGAGCCGGGACAGAGAGCGCGGGCCGGGCCGCCGGGGCGGGGCGCGGTGACACCGGCGGGGGCGCCATGGCGGGCGCGGCGTCCCTGAAGCGGTCCCAGTCGGGGACGAAGGAGTCGGCGGCGGCGGACGGGGTCGGCTGCTGCGGCACCGCGATGTGCGGCGTACGGGCGGCGGGCGCCAACGGTGCCTGTGGCGCGGGAACAGGGACGGCGACGGGGGCGGCGACACGTGCGGGGACGGGCACGGGCACGGGGGCGGACGCCGGGGCGGTGCGCGGCCCGGCGGCCGACCCCGCGGCCGGGGCGGTGCGCGGCAGCGATTCGAGGTGGGCGAGCAGCGCGCCGACGTTGGTGCGCTCGAAGAAGACCATGGGGTCGATGTCGAGCCCGTCGACGGTCAGCGCCGCAGCCAGCTCGACCGCCATCATCGAGTCGAGCCCCAGCTCCAACAGGTCGTCGTCGGCGGACACCCGGTCGAGATGCAGGACGTTGGTGAGCGCGTGGGTGAGTGACGGCCAGAGTCCGGATTCCTGAGTGACAGCGGTCATGGGTGCATCCTTCGCTTGAGCGGCGGCGGACAGGACGTAGTGCGCGGGCGGTCGGTCCAGAACCGTACGGAGCAGATCGATTCCGTCATCGGCGGTCAGGGCGGGGATGCCGTGCGCGGCGGCCTTCGGCGCGACGGACTCCCCCATCCCGACGGTCCACAGGCCCCAGCCGAGGCTGTACCAGGGCCGGCCTTCGGCGCGTTGGCGGGCGGCGTAGCCCTCCAGATAGGCGTTGGCGGCGGCATAGGCGCTCTGGCCGAGATTCGCCCGTACGGCGGCGACCGACGAGAACAGGGCGACGAATCCCGGCTGTTCGTGCTCGGACATCAGGTCGGTGAGCGCGTGTACGCCGCCGATCTTGGGCCCGAGGACGGTGTCCACCTGCTCGGGCGTCAGGCTGCGCGCCAGCCCGTCGCGCAGGACTCCGGCGGCGTGGAACACCCCGTCGTAGCGTGCGGCACCGGCCAGGCTCTCGCGCAGTGAGCGGACGTCCGCGGCCAGGACCGTGAGGTCGCAGCGCGCCCCGAGCCGGTCGAGGCGGTCGCGAGCCGCTCCTTCGTCCGGCACGGTGCGGCCGACCAGGGTCAGATGGGCGCAGCCCGCGTCCGCGAGGGACTCGGCGACGCGCAGGCCGATCCCGCCCATGCCGCCGGTGATCAGGAAACGACCGCCGTCGTATCTCACTGGTCGCGACGGCCGGTCGGTGGTGGTGTGCGTGGGCTGCGGCTGTACGGAGGGCTCGTACCAGGCGCCGTCGCGCAGGGCGAGTTCCGGCCGGTCCCGGGCGGGTGCTTCCTTGAGGACGGCGTCGGCGTCGTCGTCCGGGCCGATGTCGATCAGCCGGATCGCGGTCCGGGGATGCTCGACGCGCAGCGTACGGCCGAGGCCCCACAGGGCGCTCATGAACGGGTCGACGATGTCATCGGCCGCCACCCGGTGTGCGGCGGTGGTGACGATCAGCAGGTCGGACATCGGCGGGCGCGCAGCGAGTCGGCGTACCAGCGCGAAGACCGCTTGAAGGGCCTCCGTGACCTGTGCCGCACCGCTCGGTCCGCGCGGCGCCACATATACGGCGTCCCGGAAGGCGGTGTCGTCGGGCAGCGTGTCGAGGCCCCCGGCGGACAGCTGCTCGGGCGTCAGATGTACGTCACCGTCCCGGAGACCGCGCGCGTGCGGGGCCACGATCAGCGCGGGCCCTTCCGGCGCGGCGGCCGGTTGTACGGGGGTGAGGTCGGCCTCACGCCAGACGACGGTCTCGATCAACGGGACCGCACGGGGCGCCGGTTGGGGTGCGAGTTGGGGCGTGGGGCGGTTCGTCGGTGGGTTCGTCGGTCTCTGCGTCGGTCGGTTCGTCGGTTCGTTCGTCAGTTGATTCGTCGGTCGGGATTCGGCGGGCGCCGCCGAGGACGCCGGGACCTTGGCGGCCTTGAGCGTGATGCGGTCCAGTTCCAGCAGGACCTCCCCCTGCTGGTTGCAGACCGTGGCCCGCCCCTTCACGGCGCCGCCCTTGCCCCCGGCGTCGCCCGGCTCGTCCCGCTCGACCAGGGCGATCACCGTGCCGGAGATCCTGCGGCGGGCCACGAGCCGCCCGACGTACCAGGGCAGACACGCCCCGGCAGCGCCCGCGTCGAGCATCCCGAGCGCCTGGAAGACGCTGTCGAGCAGCGCCGGCGGTACGAAGGGCGGAGCCGACGCCGTACTCGCATCGTCCCCGGCCCGCAGCATCAGCAGCATGCGGCCCGAGCCCCGGTGCGCGGAGCGGATCACCTGGTACGCCGGCCCGTACGCGATCCCGCTCGCCTCGCGCCATGCGGCCACGTCCGACAGCGGTATCCGCTCCGTGCACCCGGCCCGCAGCGCGGCCACGTCGACATAGTGGGGCGGCGGCAACGGACTGCCGGAGACCCGGGCGGTGCTGTGCACGACGGGGACGCCGTGTCCGGGCCGTACGGAACGGAGTGCGCAGTCGCCGTCCTCGGCCGTGTGGACCTCGATCCGCGCCTCGGCGCCCGCGACGAGCAGCGGTGCCCGGAAGGCGATCTGTTCCAAGGTCCACCAGCAGTCGGGGCGCCCCGCGTCCCAGGCGGACAGCATGGCGTCGATCTGCGCGGCGGCGGGCAGGACCGGGATGCCGCCGATCCGGTGGTGGGAGACCAACGGATCGGCAGCGCTGAGAATCGAGCTGACACCGCTCATGTGAGTAGGCCGAATCTCTCGGTGGCTTGGACGAGACCGTTCACCTGAATCTCGACGGTGTGCTCACCCGCGTAGTACTTGCGGGTCTGCACCTCCTTGATCGCGTGGGTCTTCTCCAGGGACCGCCGCTCCCCCGGGCCGAGTTCGAGGGTGGTCAGCTTGAAGACCTTCGGGATGCTGCGTCCGTTCTTGCGCACGTGGTGCACCACGTAGTCGACCGCGATGCTGTGCGAACGGCCGTCGGTGTTCTCGATGTCGAAGCTGATGACGAGGGTGTCCCCGATGGTCACCGTCTGCGGGGTGATGCTCAGCCGGGGGACGCGGACGTGCTCGCCGCCCGTGGCCCCGAGAATGGCCAGGGCCTGCTGATCGCCCTTCTTCACCAGGGTGCGCAGCCCGTGCTTGACGATCCAGTTGGTCTCGGGGGTGGGGCTCTCCGCCAGCCAGCGCAGCGCGGTGTCGAGTGCGAGCTCGGGGGCGTCCTTGGAGATGTCGTTGAGATTGTTGGCGACGGACTTGCGCACGTACTCGGAGGGGTCGCTGCGCAGTGGTTCGAGGATCTCCAGGACCGGCCGGGGGTCCTTGACGAACACGGTCAGGGTCCGGGCCCAGGGCAGCCGGGAGCGGATTCCCTCGGTCGCCAGGCGCCGCACATTGTGGCTCGGGCTCTGTGCCCACAGCGCGACGCGCTCCATCGTCGGCGCGTAGTGCTGTTCGAGGTAGGGCCGGATCGCGTACTCGCCCGTGTGCCGCCTGGTGATCTCCTCGATGGCGTCGAGTGACTGGTCGGGGTGGTCGAGGCCGTACTCCTCGACGAATCGCGCGACCGGCATCAGGAACCAGCTGGAGTTGAACATGCCCTCCCCTTCGGCGAGTTCGTCGCCGAGGACGGTGAGGAGGATGGGCAGGGCGTCGGTGTAGTCGGCGGGCAGACGCGTACGCAGGCCCTCGGCCAGGACGAGGACGCGGTCCTTCAGTTCTTTGCCGGGGATGCGCGACTCGACCTCTGCCGCGTAGTCCGCCACGTCGAACTCGGGATGGGCGGCTTGGATCTTGTCGCCGATCAGGCGTGCCGCGTCGCCGTTGAAGTGTCGCTTGAGTCCGTATTCGCTAGCCATGGTTCAGGTGCCTCTTCGTCTCGTTCTTGTGGTTCGACTCGTGCTGCTGGTTCGACGTGGTCTCGGGCGGGCCGGAGGAGATCCAGAACCGCTGTCGGTTGAAGGGGTAGGTGGGGATGGTGGCGGTACGCCGGCCCGTGCCTTGGTGGAGCCCGGCCCAATTGAGGTCGGCGGGGGTCTGGTTGACGTACGCGGCGAGCGCGGCGTGCAGTTGGACCTGGTCGGTGCGGTCGCGGCGCAGCGTGCTGAGCCAGACGGGCTGGGTCTCGCCCCACGACGCGCGGGCGAGCGAGGTCAGTTGGGGATGGGAGCCGATCTCCCACACCGATCCCACACCGATCTCACTGAGCGCGGCGACGGCCTGGCTGAAACGGACGGGTTCGCGGATGGCGCGTCCCCAGTACTCCGGGTCGGTGGCCGTCTCGGCGGTGTGCCACCCCCCGGTCACCGTCGAAGCGAAGCCGATCACCGGGGCTGCCAGTCTCCTTTCGGTGATCGCCTGGACGAATGGTTCGACCGCGCCTTGCATCGAGGCCGAGTGGAACGCGTGACTGACCGTCAACTGCTGTGTCCGCAGACCGGAATCCTGACAGAAACCGGACACCGCGTCCGCCGGACCCGAGATCGTCACCGATCGACGCGCGTTGAACGCCGCGATCTCCACCCCCGGATACGCACCCAACACAGCCAGCACAGCCTCCGCATCCGCATGCACCACCGCCATCGCACCCACACCCGGCCGCGACTCCATCAACCGCCCACGCACCGCC
>NZ_JBIAHA010000046.1:0-24922 GCF_042870175.1 Streptomyces sp. NPDC006643
TATGTGCAGATGCGGCGGGCGCAGGGTGCGCCGATGGTGTCGGTGGCCTGGGGCGCGTGGGCAGGTGCCGGACTCGCCGACACCGAACTGATCCACTCCATCCATCGGCGAGTCGGCGTCGGCGCCATGGATCCGGCGGTGGCGGTCACGGCACTGGAACACGTACTTGACGACACCTACGTGGCGGTCGCCGACATGGACTGGCCCCGGGTTGCGGAACTCGGCCTCGGGGGACGATGGCTGGCTGAACTGCCCGAAGCCAAGGCGGTGTTGGCCGCCGACATGGTGAACGGCGATTCCCCCTGGCTGCGTGATCTGCGGCAGGCTCCACCGGACAAGGAACCGGCGATGGTGCTGGCGATGGTCCGTGAGCAAGCCGCGATGGTGCTCGGGCACGCCGGCGCGGGGAAGATCGACGAGGGAACCGCCTTCCGTTCCCTCGGGTTCGATTCGCTGACCGCAGTCGAACTGCGCAACCGGATGGCCGCGGTGACCGGCCTGTCGCTGCCGGCGGCGCTCGTATTCGACTATCCGACACCGGCCGACCTCGCCGGATACCTCCACACGCGACTATCCGGTGACGCCAATGACGTCGGGCCGTCCATCTTGGACGAACTCAGCCGCCTGGAGAACTCCCTGTCGAAGCTGACCGCCGAGCATTTCGACTCCGAGGCGGGCGACGTGGGCTTCCACGACGAGGTCAGCGGCCGGCTGAAGGCGTTGACGTCCGCCTGGCACAACCTCCAAGGGGCCAACGGCGACGGGGACGTGCAGGGCCAGCTCCAGCGCGCCTCGGACGACGACCTCTTCGACTTCATCGACAACCGGTACGGCAAGGCATGAGGACTCCTCGCGCTCTTCACGAAGGAATGGGTGATCGGTAGTGAACACCGAGGACAAGCTCCGCGAGTACCTGAAGCGCGTCACGGTGGATCTGCACGAGACGAGTTCGCGCCTCGCCGAGGTGGAGGAGAAGTCTCGCGAGCCGATCGCGATCGTGGGAGTGGGCTGCCGTTTCCCGGGCGGAGTGGACTCGCCGGAGGAGTTGTGGAGGCTGCTGGCCGCTGGCAGGGATGCGATCGGCGCACTCCCCACCGATCGTGGCTGGGAGGCGGCCGGGGTCGACGACCCGCAGGCCGGATCCGAATCGCAGGCCGGATACGCCCCGGTGGGAGGCTTCGTCACCGACGCGACCGAGTTCGACGCGGGATTCTTCGGCATCTCGCCGCGTGAGGCCCTGGCGATGGATCCGCAGCAGCGACTGGCACTTGAGACGGCATGGGAAGCGCTGGAGCGGGCCGGGATCGACCCCGACTCGCTGCGGGGCAGTGCGACCGGTGTGTATCTCGGCACCAATGGTCAGGACTACGCCACGATGGTCGCTGACGGACCGGTCGCCCGCGAGGGTCACACCGGAACCGGCAATGCGGCGAGCGTGATGTCCGGCCGGGTGGCCTACACGCTCGGACTGGAAGGTCCTGCGGTGACCTTGGACACCGCGTGTTCGTCGTCGTTGGTGACGATGCACCTGGCAGCGCAGGCGTTGCGTTCCGGTGAGTGTTCGATGGCGCTGGCCGGTGGTGTCACGGTGATGTCCACCCCCGGTGTGTTCGTGGAGTTCTCGCGGCAAGGCGGGTTGGCCGCTGACGGTCGTTGCAAGCCGTTCGCTGATGCGGCTGATGGCACCGGTTGGGGTGAGGGTGCCGGGGTTCTGGTTCTTGAGCGGCTGTCGGACGCCCGTCGGCGTGGGCATCGAGTGCTTGCGGTATTGCGTGGCAGTGCGGTCAATCAGGACGGTGCGTCGAACGGTCTCACCGCGCCGAACGGACCGGCTCAACAGCGAGTGATCCGGGCGGCGTTGACGAGCGCCCGCCTGACCCCGTCCGATGTGGACGTCGTCGAGGCGCACGGTACGGGTACGAAGCTCGGCGATCCGATCGAGGCGGACGCGCTGCTGGCGACGTACGGCCAGGACCGCTCGGCTGACCGGCCGTTGTGGCTGGGTTCAGTGAAGTCGAACATCGGGCACACCCAGGCCGCCGCCGGTGTGGCGGGCATCATCAAGATGATTCTGGCGATTCAGCACCGTGTGCTGCCTCGTACGTTGCACGTGGACGCTCCGTCGTCACACGTGGACTGGTCGGCCGGCGCGGTGAGGTTGCTGACCGAAGAGATGCCCTGGCAGGTTGATGACCGTCCTCGGCGGGCCGGCGTGTCGTCGTTCGGTATATCCGGCACCAATGCCCACTTGATCATTGAGGAACCGGAACTCGACCCGGAGCTCGACTCGGACCTGGAGCGGGAGACGGAACCGGGGACCGAGTCGGCTGTCGAGTCGCAGCCGGTGGTCTCGGTGGTGCCGTGGCTGCTGTCTGCCAAGTCACCGGAGGCGTTGCGGGATCAGGCTGCTCGGCTGGCCGACTGGGCCGCCGAGTACCCGGAGACGGATGCGGTCGCGGTGGGGCGTGCGTTGGCCACGAGTCGGTCGGTGTTTGAGCATCGGGCGGTGCTGTTGGGACGTGACCGGCAGTCGTTGGTGGACGGTGTGCAGGCGCTTGCTGGGGACCGGTCGGGTGTGGGGGTGGTGACTGGCCTGGCGGGTTCGGGTCGGTTGGCGGTGGTGTTCTCGGGTCAGGGGAGTCAGCGCCTTGGCATGGGGGCGGAGTTGGCGGCTGCGTTCCCGGTGTTCGCGGATGCGTTTGATGAGGTGTGTGGGGAGTTGGACCGGCATTTGCCGCGTCCGTTGCGGGATGTGATCAGTGGTGAGCCGGGTCCGGGTCTGTTGGACGAGACTCTGTATACGCAGGCGGGGTTGTTTGCGGTGCAGGTGGCGTTGTTCCGGTTGGTGTCGTCGTGGGGTGTGGTGCCGGAGTGGGTGGCTGGTCATTCGATCGGTGAGTTGAGTGCCGCGTATGTGGCGGGTGTGTGGGATCTGGCGGATGCGGCTGCGGTGGTTGCGGCGCGGGGTCGGTTGATGCAGGAGTTGCCGTCCGGCGGTGCGATGGTGGCGCTGTCGGCGAACGAGGCCGAGGCAGTTGAACTGATCGGCGAGCACGCAGGCGTGGGTCTGGCGGCGGTCAACGGGCCGGCGTCGACGGTGATTTCCGGTGCTGAGGACGCTGTCGAGGAGTTGGCTCAGCGGTGGCGTGATCAGGGTGGTAAGGCGCGGCGGCTGAAGGTGAGCCACGCTTTCCACTCCCCGTTGATGGAGCCGATGCTCGATCCCTTCGCGCGCGTGCTGGAGCAGGTGACCTTCCGGGAGCCTCGCATACCCGTGGTGTCCGGCACGCCGGACGCGGATGTCTGTGATCCGGCGTACTGGGTGCGGCATGTCCGCGACACGGTGCGCTATCACGACGCGGTCCTCAAACTGCGTGAACACGGCGCTGACCTGTTCGTGGAGGCGGGCCCGTCAGGGACGTTGAGTTCGATGGCCGGGGCGGACAGCGGAGTGTGGCTGCCGTTGTTGCGCGCTGAGCGCGACGAGGTGGAGACGGCGGTGGCCGCGCTCGCCGGGCTGCACACCCACGGCTCCACCGTGGACTGGTCGGGGCTGCTGGGTACAGACACGCGACCGGTGTCATTGCCGACGTACGCCTTCCAGCGCGAGCGCTTCTGGCCTGCCGTGACCCCTCGCGCCGGGGACGTGCGGGCGCTGGGCCAGGGCGAGGCCGGGCACCGACTGCTGGGTGCGGCGGTGGCGCTGGCCGGCGGGGACGCGGTGGTGCTCACCGGGCGGCTGTCGCTGTCCGCGTATCCGTGGCTGGCTGATCACGCGGTGCTGGGGTCGGTGCTCCTGCCCGGGACGGCGTTCGTGGACCTCGCGGTGCACGCTGGTGACTGGGCCGGCTGTCCGGTGCTTGAGGAACTGACCCTTCAGACTCCGCTGCTGCTCCCTGAACAGGGTGGTGTGCAGGTACAGATCCGAGTCGCCGAGCGTGATGAGCACGGTCGCCGGGATGTCGGCGTCTTCTCCCGTCATGGTGATGAGGACGAGTGGGTTCAGCACGCCGATGGTGTGCTGAGCGCTCTGACAGCCCCCGCGCCGGTGTGGACGGGTGCCTGGCCCCCGTCAGATGCGGTGTCGGTGCCGGTGGACGGCGTCTACGAGCGCCTGGCCGCCGACGGTTATGGCTACGGGCCGGTGTTCCAGGGCGTACGAGCGGTGTGGCGGGCCGGTGCTGAGGTGTTCGCGGAGGTGGCTCTGCCTGAGCGGACCGATGTGGATGGTTTTGGTGTGCATCCGGCGCTGCTGGACGCGGCCCTGCATCCGATCGGCTTGACCGCTCTCGCTGACGAGTCCGGCGATGGTGGTGTGCGCCTGCCGTTCGCGTGGAGTGGGGTGCGGCTGTTCGCCACGGGCGCGTCGATGTTGCGGGTCAGGTTGTCGCAGCGCGAGGACGGCGGGGTCGCGGTCGCTGCATTCGACCCGGCCGGGCAGCCGGTGTTCGCCGCGGATTCCTTGCGGCTGCGCCCGATCGGCACCGATGCGGTCGTCTCGCGGGCCGGCCAGACCTCCCGGCTGCTGTACGGCGTGGACTGGACGCCGCTGGCCGACTTGGCGACCACTACGACGGCCGAAGTGGTGGAGTGGGCCTGGCACGGTCGGGCCGAGGGTGGACTGCCTGCGGTGGTGGTGGCTCAGGTCCCGGCCGGTGGTGGTGGGGGGCCGGAGTCCGTGCATGAGGTGACCGGGACGGTGCTGGGGTGGTTGCAGGAGTGGTTGGCCGACCCCGCTGCCGAGGATTCCAAGTTGTTGTTGCTCACGCGGGGTGCCACGGATGGGAGTGATGTGGCTGCCGCTGCGGTGACGGGGCTGGTGCGTTCCGCGCAGTCGGAGCATCCCGGGCGCTTCATCCTTCTGGATGTTGAGGCTGACACTGATCTTGATGCCGTGCTGCCCGTTGTGGTGGGTAGTGGTGAGCCCGAACTGGCTGTGCGTGTGGGTGTGTTGCGTGTGCGGCGGTTGGTGCGCGCTGCCGGGGGGTTGGTTGTGCCGGGTCGGGGGCGGGGTGACTGGCGGCTGGATGTGGTTGAGCGGGGCAGTCTGGATGATCTGGTGGTGGTGGGGAGTCCGTCTGGGGTGGGGGCGTTGGCGCCTGGTGAGGTGCGGGTGGGTGTGCGGGCGGCTGGGTTGAACTTCCGGGATGTGATGGTGGGGTTGGGTCTGTATCCGGATGCGGGTGCGGTGATGGGTGGTGAGGCTGCTGGTGTGGTGGTTGAGGTGGGTGAGGGTGTGTCGGGGTTGGTGGTGGGTGATCGGGTGTTCGGTGTGTTTGCTGGTGCGTTGGGTCCGTTGGCGGTGACGGATCATCGGTTGGTGGTGAGGGTGCCGGAGGGGTGGTCGTTCGCTCGGGCGGCGTCGGTGCCGATTGTGTTTTTGACGGCGTTTTATGCGTTGCGGGATTTGGCGGGGGTGCGGGGTGGTGAGCGGATTGTGGTTCATGCCGCGGCGGGTGGGGTGGGTATGGCGGCGGTGCAGTTGGCCCGGTTGTGGGGGTTGGAGGTGTATGGGACGGCGAGTGTCGGGAAGTGGCCGGTGTTGCGTGGCCGGGGTTTTGATGAGGCGCATCTGGCGTCCTCGCGGGACTTGGACTTCCGTGACGCGTTCCGGGCTGCGACGGGGGGTCGTGGTGTGGATGTGGTGCTGAACTCTCTGGCCGGGGAGTTCGTGGACGCGTCGCTCGATCTGCTCGTCGAGGGCGGCCGGTTCATCGAGATGGGCAAGGCTGACGTGCGTGACGCGGCTGCGGTCGCAGCTGGGCATCGGGGCGTGAAGTATCGCGCCTTCGATGTGATGGAGGCGGGGCCGGAGCGGATTGGTCAGATGCTGGCCGAGATTGTTGAGCTGTTTGGTTCGGGGGTGCTGGAGCCGCTTCCGGTGACGGTGTTTGAGACGGCTGCGGCGGTGGAGGGTCTGCGTCATCTTCAGGCCGGGCGGAACGTGGGCAAGGTGGTCCTGCGGCTGCCGGCGAGTCTTGACGCGCGGGGGACCGTGGTGATTACCGGTGGCACGGGCGGGCTGGGTGCGACGCTGGCCCGCCACCTGGTCACCGGCCACGGGGTGGAGCACCTGTTGCTGCTGTCCCGCCGGGGGACCGAAGCGCCGGGCGCGGAGCTACTGGCTGCCGAACTGGCTGAGTTGGGTGCCCAGGTGTCGATTCTGGCGTGTGATGTGTCCGACCGTGACACTGTGGCGGCGGCGCTGGGCACCGTACCTGCCGAGCATCCGGTGTCGGGTGTGGTGCATGCGGCTGGTGTGCTCGATGACGCGACCATCGAGTCGCTGACTCCGGAGCGCCTGGCGGTGGTGCTGCGCGCCAAGGTGGACGCGGCGTGGCATCTGCACGACCTGACCAGGGGTCTGGATCTGGATCTGTTCGTGATGTATTCGTCAGCGGCGGCCACGCTCGGGCAGGCGGGGCAGGGAAGTTACGCGGCGGCCAATGCCGCGTTGGACGCGCTGATGGTGCAGCGGCGGTCGGCCGGTCTGACCGGGCAGTCGTTGGCGTGGGGGTTGTGGGAGCAGACCTCGGGTATGACCGGGTCGCTGGACGAGGCGGATCTCGCCCGGCTGGCGCGGACCGGGGTTCGGGCGCTCTCCGACGAGCAGGGCTTGGCGCTGTTCGACGCGGCGACACGCCTCGACCGGTCGCTCGTCGTGGCGGCAGGGCTGGACGTTGCCACGATGCGCGCCGCCGGGGCTGCTGGACCGCTGCTGAACGGGCTCACCGGGGGCTCGGCGCTCCGGGTCGCCGCCACCACCGCGGCCGGTGACGGTGAGCTGGCCGCCAGGCTGGCCGCGTTGCCGGTGGAAGAGCGCCACAACATGGTGCTGGAGCTGGTGCGTACCCAAGCGGCCGTAGTCCTGGGACACAGCGGAGTGGGCGCGGTCGACGCCGATGCCGCGTTCCGCGACGTGGGCTTCGACTCGCTGACGGCAGTGGAACTGCGTAACCGCCTCACCGCCGCGACCGGACTACGACTGCCCGCCACCCTCGTCTTCGACTATCCGACATCGCGCCTGCTGGCAGGGTTCGTGCTGGCCGGCGTCATGGGCGAGCAAGGGGACGCCGTTGCCGTATCCGGGGCAGTGGCCCTCGGCACCGACGATGACCCGATCGCGATCGTCGGGATGGGGTGCCGGTTCCCGGGCGGCGTGGATTCCCCCGAGGCGCTGTGGGAGCTGCTGGTCGCGGGTGGCGAGGGCGTGGTGGAATTCCCGACCGATCGGGGTTGGGATGTGGAGGGGCTGTACGACCCCGACCGGCTGCGCCCGGACACCAGTTATGCCCGGCACGGCAGCTTCCTGGCGGAGGCGGGAATGTTCGATCCCGAGTTCTTCGGTATCACTCCTCGTGAAGCCATGGCTATGGATCCGCAGCAGCGGTTGGTGCTGGAGACGGCGTGGGAGGCACTTGAGCGGGCTGGGATCGTTCCGGAATCGATCCGTGGTTCGGACACCGGTGTGTACGTGGGCGCCGGCTCGGCGGAGTACGGCTCGGTGCTGGCGTCAGGTTCCAGTGATGTCGCCGGGCACGTGCTGACCGGTAACGCCGGGAGTGTGGCGTCGGGCCGGATCGCTTACACGCTGGGTCTGGAGGGCCCGGCGGTGACGGTCGATACGGCGTGTTCGTCGTCGTTGGTGGCCGTGCACTTGGCGGCGCAGGCGTTGCGTTCGGGTGAGTGCTCGATGGCCTTGGCCGGTGGTGTGACGGTGATGTCCACCCCCGGTGTGTTCACGGAGTTTTCGCGGCAGGGTGGGCTGGCTGCGGATGGGCGGTGCAAGCCGTTCGCTGATGCTGCGGATGGCACCGGGTGGGGTGAGGGTGCGGGGGTTCTGGTTCTTGAGCGGTTGTCGGATGCCCGTCGGCGTGGGCATCAGGTGTTGGCGGTGCTGCGTGGGAGTGCGGTGAATCAGGACGGCGCGTCGAATGGTCTGACCGCGCCGAACGGTCCGTCTCAGCAGCGCGTGATCCGGGCGGCGTTGGCGAGTGCCCGGTTGTCCTCCGCCGATGTTGATGTGGTGGAGGCGCACGGTACCGGGACGCGGCTGGGTGACCCGATCGAGGCGCAGGCGCTGCTCGCTACGTACGGCCAGGGGCGTCCGGAGGGGCGGCCGTTGTGGCTGGGTTCGGTGAAGTCGAACATCGGCCACACTCTTGCTGCGGCGGGTGTGGCAGGGATCATCAAGATGGTGCTGTCGATGAGGCATGGGGTGTTGCCTCGTACGTTGAATGTCGACGCGCCGTCGTCGCATGTGGACTGGTCGGCGGGCGCGGTGGAGTTGCTGACTGAGGCGGTGCCGTGGGAGACCGATGGTCGTCCGCGTCGGGCGGGTGTGTCCTCGTTCGGTATCTCCGGGACGAATGCGCATCTGATCTTTGAAGAGGCTGAGCCTGAGCCCGAGTTGGTGTCGGCGACGGAACCGGACGAGGTTCCGAGTGGGGTGGTGCCGTGGTTGCTTTCGGGGAAGTCGGCGGAGGCGTTGCGGGAACAGGCTGTTCGGCTTGGTGAGTGGGCTGCTGATCGGTCGGAGATGGATCCGGTCCTGGCGGGGCAGTCGTTGCTTGCGTCGCGTTCGGTGTTTGAGCATCGGGCGGTGGTGGTGGCGGAGGACGTGGCGGGGTTTGTTGCTGGTCTTCGGGATGTGGAGTCGTCGTCTGCGGTGGTTCGTGGCGTGGCGACGCAGGATGCTATGGGACCGGTGTTTGTGTTCCCGGGGCAGGGCGCGCAGTGGGTCGGTATGGGCCTGGAGCTGTGGGACTCCGAGCCGGTGTTCGCCCAGTGGATGGAGCGGTGCGGGGCGGCGCTGGAGCCGCTGGTGGAGTGGTCGCTTCGCGACGCCCTTGCTGATCCGGTGTTGTTGGGGCGGGTTGATGTGGTGCAGCCGGTGTCGTGGGCGGTGATGGTGTCGCTGGCCGGGCTGTGGGCTTCTGCGGGTGTCGCTCCGTCGGTCGTCGTAGGTCACTCGCAGGGTGAGATTGCCGCCGCGACGGTGGCGGGCGGTCTGTCGTTGGAGGACGGCGCACGCGTGGTGGTGCTGCGCAGCCGGGCGATCGTGGCACTGGCCGGTTCGGGCGGGATGGTGTCGGTTCCGGCCCCGCTCGGTCAGGTCGAGGAGTGGATCGCCCCGTGGGAGGGGCTGTCGGTGGCGGCGGTCAACGGCCCCGCTCAGGTGGTGGTCTCGGGTTCCGCGACAGCCTGTGATGAGTTCGTGGCGCGGTATGCCGGTGAGAATGTGCGGCGGATCGCGGTCGACTACGCGTCCCACTCGGCCCAAGTGGAGTTGATCGAGGAGCAGTTGGCTGCCGATCTGGCCGGGCTCATGCCGGTGAGTGGTCGGGTGCCGTTGTATTCGACGGTGGACGGCGCAGTGGTCGATACGGCGGGGCTCGACGCTGGGTACTGGTATCGGAATCTGCGTCAGCGGGTACGTTTCGCCGAGGTCGTCGAGTCACTGGTGCAGGCCGGGCATCGTACGTTCGTCGAAGTCAGCGCCCACCCCGTCCTCTCCATGGCCGTCGAGCAGGCCGGCGAGGACCTGACCGTCACGGGCACGTTGCGCCGGGACGACGGCGGCCGGGGCCGCTGGCTGCGCTCACTCGCTCGTCTTCATGTCGCGGGCGTAACGGTGGACTGGACCACCCAGCTCGGTTCGCAGTCCCCTGCCGATTTGCTCTCGCTGCCTACCTACGCGTTCCAGCATCAGCGGTTCTGGCCCGAGATGTCGCACCCGAGCGCCGACAGCGTTCTTGACGGAGTGGACGCCGAGTTCTGGCAGGCGGTCGAGCGTTCGGACGGTGCGGCTCTGGCCACCACTCTGCGGGTGGACGAGCACGAGGTGACCTCCGTGCTCCCCGCTCTGACCGCTTGGCGCCGGGAGCGGCAGGATCGCCAGGCGATCGACAATTGGCGCTACCGAGTCGAATGGGCGCCCCTGTCGGGATCGCGGCCTTCGGCGCTGAGCGGTTCCTGGCTCGTGCTGCACCATCCGGACGTCGCTGGATGGGCCGGCCAGGTGGCCGGGGCGCTGACCGATCAGGGCGCCCGATCACTTCCGATGGCCGTGCCCGGTGACCGTACAGCCGTCGCCGAAACCGTCCGCGCCGCCCTGACCGAAGCGGACCTTGCCGGTGTGGTGTTCCTGCCCGGCGACGCACCCGTGAAGGAACTTCTGGCGGTCCTCCAGGGCCTGGACCAGGCCGGGTTGACGCAGCGGTTGTGGATGCTCACCCGTGGCGCGGTCCGGGTTGACGGCGCCGACGGGTCGGGTGATCTCGACGCAGCCGCGGCGTGGGGCCTGGGCCGGGTGGCGGCACTGGAGTACCCGACGTGGTGGGGCGGGTTGATCGATCTGCCGCCGGCCGAAGCCGATTCCGAAACCGATTCCGAAACCGATTCTGCAACCGCATCTGCTACCGCGCCCGATTCCGCAGCCGCGCTCGACGAGGTGATCTGGCGGCGTTGCTGCGCGGTCCTGACCGGTTGGGACGCCGAGGACCAGGTCGCCGTGCGCGCCAGCGGCGTGTACGGGCGCCGGCTCGTGCCGGATCTCGACTCCGCCCCCGACTCCGGCCAGCCGTGGGTCCCGGCGGGCACTGTCCTGGTCACCGGTGGCACCGGCGGGCTGGGGGGTCAGGTCGCGCGCTGGCTGGCAGATCAGGGTGCCGAGCACATCGTGCTGACCTCGCGGCGCGGCACGCTGGCCCCTGGTGTGGCGGAGCTTGTGGACGAACTGACCGCCGAGGACCGCGTACGGGTCACCGTCCTGGGCTGTGATGTGGCCGACCGGGACGGCCTGGCCACAGCTCTGTCCGGTGTGGGGCGGATCGATGCCGTGGTCCACGCCGCCGGTGTCGGTGAGATGATCCCGATCACGGAGATCGATCCGGATGCCGTGGACCAGGTTCTGGCGGCGAAGGTGGCCGGGACTCTGAACCTGCACCAGCTGCTCGTACAGGATGCCGAACGTCCGCTGGACGCGTTCGTGCTGTTCGCTTCGGGCGCCGGTGTGTGGGGTGGCGGTGGGCAGGGGGTCTACGCGGCGGCCAACGCGTTCCTCGATGCGTACGCCCTCCGGGAGCGTGTTGCCGGGCGCGCGGTGACGAGCGTGTCCTGGGGGCTGTGGGGCGGGCCGGGGATGGCCGGTGCGCAGGAGAGCCAGGCGATGAAGCGGCGCGGGGTGCGGTCGATGCAGCCGCAGCGTGCGCTCCGCGCGCTGGCTGAGTCGGTGGGTCGGGGTGAGGCGTGCGTGACGGTGACCGATATGGACTGGTCCCGCTTCGCTGCGGCGTTCACTTCCGCGCGACCCAGTCCGCTGCTGGGGCAGATTCCGCAAGCACAGGCTGCCGTGGCCGATACGGGCTCGACGAGGGACGAGGACACCGCTCTGGCCGCCCGACTGCGGGTGTTGCCGGCCGGCCGGCGTCGGCAGACAGTGCACGAGCTGGTGCTGGCTCATGCGGCAGTGGTACTTGGGCATGGCACCGCGCCGGACGGGCTCGCGTCCGGTCAGGCGTTCCGTGAGCTGGGCTTCGATTCCGTGACCGCGGTCGAGCTGCGCAACCGGTTGGTGGAGGCGACGGGGCTCTCGTTGCCGGCGACGCTGGTGTTCGACTACCCGAACGCGGATGTGCTGACGGACTTCCTGCTGGGAGAGCTGCTCGGCTCCGAGGACGCGACGGCCGCGATGTCCGAGCCCGGTTCGACGGTGGCGGCGGCGGTGTTGGACGAGCCGGTCGCGATCGTGGGTCTGGGATGTCGTTTCCCTGGCGGAGTCGACTCGCCCGAGGCACTGTGGGAATTGCTGACCGAGGGCACGGACGCGATCGGCGCGTTCCCCGGGAACCGCGGCTGGGACGCGGCCGGGCTGGACGACCCGCAGGCTGATTACGCACGTGTGGGCGGCTTCATACCTGATGTGACGGATTTCGACGCGGGCTTCTTCGGTATCTCGCCGCGTGAGGCCGTGGCGATGGATCCGCAGCAGCGGCTCGTACTGCAAACGGCGTGGGAGGCGCTGGAGCGGGCCGGGATCGCGCCGGATTCGCTGCGCGGGTCGGACACGGGTGTGTATGTGGGTGTGGGTGGTTCGGAGTACGGCTCGGTGCTGGCATCGGGATCTCACGGCACCGAAGGGCATTCGCTGACCGGCAGCGCGGTGAGTGTGATGTCCGGCCGCGTCTCTTACACGTTGGGCTTGGAGGGCCCGGCGGTCTCGGTGGATACGGCGTGTTCGTCGTCGTTGGTGGCGGTGCATCTGGCTGCGCAGGCGTTGCGGTCGGGTGAGTGTTCGATGGCGCTGGCCGGTGGTGTGACGGTGCTTTCCACCCCTGGGGTGTTCGCCGAGTTCTCGCGGCAGGGTGGGCTGGCTGCGGATGGGCGGTGTAAGCCGTTCGCTGATGCTGCGGATGGCACCGGGTGGGGTGAGGGTGCGGGTGTGCTGGTGCTGGAGCGGTTGTCGGATGCGCGTCGGCGTGGGCATCGGGTGTTGGCGGTGCTGCGTGGGAGTGCGGTGAATCAGGATGGTGCGTCGAATGGTTTGACGGCGCCGAATGGACCGTCTCAACAGCGGGTGATTCGGGCGGCGTTGGCGAGTGCACGCCTGTCCGTGTCGGATGTGGATGTGGTCGAGGCGCACGGTACGGGTACGAAGCTGGGTGATCCGATCGAGGCGCAGGCGTTGCTCGCGACGTACGGTCAAGGGCGTCCGGAGGGGCGGCCGTTGTGGCTGGGGTCCGTGAAGTCGAACATCGGGCACACTCAGGCGGCTGCTGGGGTGGCCGGGATCATCAAGATGGTCCTGTCGATGCAGCATCGTGTGTTGCCGCGTACGTTGCATGTGGATGCGCCCTCGACTCATGTGGACTGGTCGGCGGGTGCGGTGGAGTTGCTGACTGAGTCGGTGCCGTGGGAGACCGATGGCCGTCCTCGTAGGGCAGGTGTGTCCTCGTTCGGCATATCGGGAACGAACGCGCATCTGATCTTTGAAGAGGCGGAGTCCGAGCCTGAGTTGGTGTCGGCGACGGAACCGGACGAGGTTCCGGGTGGTGTCGTGCCGTGGTTGTTGTCGGCGAAGTCTGCGGAGGCGCTACGGGAGCAGGCGGCCCGACTCGGTGAGTGGGTCGCTGACCGACCGGGGGCCGATCCAGTGCTGGTGGGGCGCTCGTTGGCTACGACCCGTTCGGTGTTCGAGCATCGGGCGGTGGTCCTGGGCCCGGATGCACAGACGCTGAGGGACGGTCTGTGGACGCTGGCCGAAGGTCGGCCGGGTGCGGGTGTGCTCACCGGCCCGGCCGGCACTGGGCGGCCGGCCATGGTGTTCTCGGGTCAGGGCAGTCAACGGCTGCGTATGGGTGCGGAGTTGGCGGCTGCCTTCCCGGTGTTTGCTGAGGCGTTCGATGAGGTGTGTGGGGAGTTGGACCGGCATTTGCCGTGTCCGTTGCGGGATGTGATCAGTGGTGAGCCGGGTCCGGGTCTGGACGAGACGTTGTATACGCAGGCGGGTTTGTTTGCGGTGCAGGTGGCGTTGTTCCGGTTGGTGTCGTCGTGGGGTGTGGTGCCGGAGTGGGTTGCTGGTCATTCGATTGGTGAGTTGGCGGCTGCTCATGTGGCGGGTGTGTGGGATCTGAAGGATGCGGCTGCGGTGGTCGCGGCGCGGGGTCGGTTGATGCAGGAGCTGCCGTCGGGTGGCGCGATGGTGGCGCTGTCGGCGAGCGAGGCCGAGGCGCTTGAGCTGATCGGTGAGCAGGCCGATGTGGGCCTGGCGGCGGTCAATGGGCCTGCCTCGACGGTGATTTCCGGTGCTGAGGACGCTGTGGAGGAGTTGGCTCAGCGGTGGCGTGACCAGGGTGGTAAGGCCCGCCGCTTGCGGGTGAGCCACGCTTTCCACTCCCCGTTGATGGAGCCGATGCTTGATCCGTTCGCGCGCGTGCTGGAGCAGGTCACCTGGCGGGAACCTCAGTTCCCTGTGGTGTCCGGTGTGCCGGATGCGGATGTGACTGATCCGGGGTACTGGGTGAGGCATGTCCGGGAGACGGTGCGTTTTCACGACACGGTTCTGAAACTGCGGGATGAGGGGGCAGGTGTCTTCCTGGAGGCGGGTCCGACCGGCACGTTGAGTTCGATGGCCGGGGCGGACGGTGGGGTGTGGCTGCCGTTGCTGCGTGAGGGCCGTGACGAGGCGGAGACGGCGGTGACCGCGCTCGCCGGGCTGCACACCCACGGCTCCACCGTGGACTGGACCGCGCTCCTCGGTGCCGAAAGTACCTCGACCAGTGCGGTGTCGTTGCCGACGTATGCGTTTCAGGGGGAGCGTTTCTGGCCGGCGGTGACGCGTCGGGTGGGGGATGTGCGGGGGTTGGGTCTGGGGGAGTCGGGTCATGGGCTGTTGGGTGCGGTGGTGGCCCTGGCGGGTGGTGATGCGGTGGTGCTGACAGGGCGGTTGTCGCTGGCGTCGTATCCATGGCTCGCCGATCACGCTGTGCTCGGCTCCGTGCTGCTGCCGGGGACGGCGTTCGTGGATCTGGCGGTGCATGCCGGTGACCGCGCCGGGTGTCCGGTAGTGGAAGAACTCACCTTGCAGGCGCCGATGTTGCTGCCTGGGCAGGGCGGTGTGCAGGTTCAGGTACGAGTCGCCGAGCCCGGCGGAGATGGTCGCCGGTCGGTCGGGATCTTCTCCCGTATCGATGATGATGACGAGTGGACCCAGCACGCCGACGGTCTGGTGAGTCCACGAGACATAGCCGCTCCGGTGTGGTCCGGCGCGTGGCCACCGCCTGATGCTCGCCGGATGCCTGTGGACGGTGAGTATGCGCGCCTGGCCGAGGAGGGCTACGGGTACGGCCCGGCCTTCCAGGGCCTCCGCGCGGTCTGGCGGTCCGGTAGTGAGGTCTTCGCGGAGGTGGCACTGCCCGAGGGCATCGACGTGGACGGCTTCGGCGTACACCCGGCCCTCCTGGACGCGGCGCTTCATCCGATCGGTCTCACCGCACTGGCGCAGCCGGGCGAAGGCGTCAGTCTGCCGTTCGCGTGGCATGGCATTCGGCTGCACGCCACCCGCGCGTCGGTGCTGCGCGTGCGGTTGTCCCCGCGCGAGGACGGAGGCGTCGCGGTCGCGGCATTCGACCCCGCCGGGCAGCCGGTGTTCAGCGCGGACTCCCTGCGGCTGCGTCCGATCGCTCCCGAACTGGCCCCCGGGGCCGGTGTGTCGGCCAAGTCGCTGTTCGGAGTGGACTGGGTCCCGTTGGCCGATCCGGGTGTCACCACGGAGGTGGAGTGGGCCTGGCACCGCCAGGTCGACGGTGACGTGCCCTCGGTGGTCGTGGCTCAGGTCCCGACCGGTTACGGCGAGGGCCCGGAATGGGTGCACGCGGTCACATCGACGGTTCTCGGCTGGTTGCAGAACTGGTTGTCTGACCCGGCCAACGAGGACTCCCAGCTGATTCTGCTTACCCGGGGCGCGCTCGATGGCAGCGATCTGGCGGCTGCTGCGGTGAGCGGTCTGGTGCGTTCGGCGCAGTCGGAGCACCCTGGGCGTTTCGTCCTTCTGGATCTCGACACGGATCTGGATCTTGATGCCGTGCTGCCTGCGGTGGTGGGTAGCGGGGAGCCGGAACTGGCGGTGCGGTCGGGTGTGTTGTCCGCGCGGCGTCTCGTACGCGCCGCAGGCGGACAGCCGGCGCCGGTGGCATCGGATCGCCTGGCAGAGGGCACGGTGGTGATCACTGGTGGTACCGGTGGTCTGGGTGCGTTGTTGGCGCGGCATCTGGTGCATGCTCATGGGGTCGGTCATCTGTTGCTGTTGTCGCGGCGGGGGATGGCTGCTCCGGGGGCTGTTGAGCTGGCCTCGGAGCTGGGTTCGCGGGTGTCGATCGTGGCGTGTGATGTTTCTGACCGGGGTGCGTTGGCGGCGGCATTGGAAGCGGTACCGGCGGAGTTCCCGGTGTCGGGTGTGGTGCATGCGGCCGGTGTTCTCGACGACGCGACGATCGAGTCGCTGACTCCGGAGCGGCTGGCCGTGGTGCTGCGGGCGAAGGTGGATGCTGCATGGCATCTGCACGAGTTGACCCGTTCCGGCGATCTGGGTCTGTTCGTGGTGTATTCCTCGGCGGCTGCCACGCTCGGCTCGGCCGGGCAGGGAAGCTACGCAGCGGCGAACGCCACTCTTGACGCGCAGGTGGAATTCCGGCGGTCGGCCGGTCTGACCGGGCAGTCGCTGGCCTGGGGGCTGTGGGAGAAGCGCTCGGGAATGACCGGCGAACTGGACGAGACGGATCTCGCCCGGCTGAGCCGAGCCGGCCTCCACGCTCTCTCGGATGAACAGGGCCTGGCGCTGTTCGACGCGGCAGTGCGCCTGGACCGGCCACTGGTGGTGGCGGCCCGGCTGGACATGGAGCGTATGCGAGCTGCCGGAACGGACTCCCCGCTACTGCGCGGCCTGGTCGGAGGGGCGGCACGCCGTACCGCTGCCACGGTTGTCACCGGCGAGGGCGAGTTGGTCGGCCGGCTGGCGGCGCTGCCGGTGGAAGAGCGACTCGGCGCGGTGCTGGAACTGGTACGTGCCCAGGCCGCGACCGTCCTCGGCCACGCCACGGCCGACGGGGTCGAGGCGGATGCGGCATTCCGTGACCTGGGCTTCGACTCGCTGACGGCGGTGGAACTGCGTAACCGTCTCTCCGCCGTCACCGATCTGCGGCTCCCCGCGACGATGGTGTTCGACTATCCGACAGCGTCCGTACTCGCCGAATACGTCCTGACGGAACTTCTCGGAGCGAGCACCGACGCATCGAACGCGGCACCGGTCGCGACGTTGCCGGCAGTGGCTGATGAGCCGATTGCGATTGTTGGGATGGGGTGTCGTTTTCCGGGTGGGGTTGATTCTCCGGAGGCGTTGTGGGAAATGCTGGCCGCCGGTGGTGAGGGGGTGGCGGAGTTCCCTGCTGATCGGGGTTGGGATGTGGAGGGGCTTTACGACCCGGATCGGTTGCGTTCTGGTACGAGTTACACCAAGCACGGTGGTTTCTTGTTGGGTGCGGCGGAGTTCGATGCGGGGTTCTTCGGGATTTCGCCGCGTGAGGCGGTGGGGATGGATCCGCAGCAGCGGATCGTTCTGGAAACGGCGTGGGAAGCGCTGGAGCGGGCGGGGATTGTCCCGGACTCGCTGCGTGGCTCGGACACCGGTGTGTACGTCGGCCTGATGTACCACGACTATGCGACTCGAACAGCGATGAATCCGGCTGAGAGCGAAGGATTCGGCAGTACTGGAAATTCGGGGAGTGTGGCGTCGGGCCGGATCGCTTACACGCTGGGTCTGGAGGGCCCGGCGGTGACGGTGGATACGGCGTGTTCCTCGTCATTGGTGACGGTGCACTTGGCCGCACAGGCGCTGCGTTCTGGCGAGTGCTCGATGGCGCTCGCCGGCGGCGTCACGGTGATGTCCACCCCAGCGGTGTTCACGGAATTCTCGCGACAGGGTGGGCTGGCCGTTGATGGGCGGTGCAAGCCGTTCGCGGATGGGGCTGATGGCACTGGGTGGGGCGAGGGCGCGGGTGTGCTGGTGCTGGAGCGGTTGTCTGACGCGCGGCGGCACGGTCATCAGGTGTTGGCGGTGCTGCGTGGCAGTGCGGTGAATCAGGACGGCGCGTCGAATGGTCTGACCGCTCCGAATGGTCCCTCTCAACAGCGGGTGATCCGGGCGGCGTTGACGAGTGCTCGGTTGTCTTCGGCCGATGTTGATGTGGTGGAGGCGCACGGTACGGGGACGCGGCTCGGTGATCCGATCGAGGCGCAGGCGTTGCTGGCGACGTACGGCCAGGACCGGCCGGCTGACCGGCCGCTGCGGTTGGGGTCGGTGAAGTCCAACCTGGGGCATACCCAGGCGGCTGCCGGGGTGGCCGGGATCATCAAGATGGTGCTGTCGATGCAGCATGGGGTGTTGCCGCGTACGTTGCATGTGGATGCGCCGTCGTCGCATGTGGACTGGTCGGCGGGTGCGGTGGAGTTGCTGACCGAGTCGGTGCCGTGGGAGACCGATGGTCGCCCGCGCCGGGCAGGTGTCTCCTCATTCGGCATATCCGGAACGAACGCCCATCTGATTCTTGAGGAGCCTGAACCTTCATCGGCTACTGAGGTCGATGAAGCTCCGGAGAGCGGTGTGGTGCCGTGGCTTCTTTCGGGCAAGTCCGCGGAGGCGCTTGAGGGGCAGGCTGTTCGGCTGGGTGAGTGGGCTGCTGACCGGTCGGAGATAGATCCGGTCGTGGTGGGGCGGTCGTTGGCTACGTCGCGTTCGGTGTTTGAGCATCGGGCGGTGGTGGTGGCGGAGGATGTGGCGGGGTTTGTTGCTGGTCTTCGGGATGTGGAGTCGTCGTCTGCGGTGGTTCGTGGCGTGGCGACGCAGGATGCTATGGGACCGGTGTTTGTGTTTCCGGGGCAGGGTGCGCAGTGGGTGGGGATGGGGTTGGAGTTGTGGGGCTCCGAGCCGGTGTTCGCGGAGTGGATGGAGCGGTGTGGGGCGGCGTTGGAGCCGTTGGTGGACTGGTCGTTGCGGGATGCGCTTGCTGATCCGCTGTTGTTGGCGCGGGTGGATGTGGTGCAGCCGGTGTCGTGGGCGGTGATGGTGTCGCTGGCCGGGTTGTGGGCTTCTGTGGGTGTGGTTCCGTCGGTCGTGGTGGGTCACTCGCAGGGTGAGATTGCCGCGGCGACGGTGGCGGGCGGTCTGTCGTTGGAGGATGCGGCGCGGGTGGTGGTGTTGCGGAGTCGGGCGATCGTGGCGTTGGCGGGCTCTGGTGGGATGGTGTCGGTTCCGGCGCCGCTTGATCAGGTCGAGGAGTGGATTGCCCCGTGGGAGGGGTTGTCGGTGGCGGCGGTCAACGGCCCCGCGCAGGTGGTGGTCTCGGGTTCCGCGTCGGCGTGCGACGAGTTCGTGGCGGCCCATGCGGCTGAGGGAGTGCGGCGGATCGCGGTCGACTACGCGTCTCACTCGGCTCAAGTGGAGTCGATCGAGGCTCAGTTGGCCGCTGATCTGGCCGGCCTCGTGCCGGTGAGTGGTGGGGTGCCGCTGTATTCGACGGTGGACGGGGCTGTGGTCGATACGGCGGGGCTGGACGCTGGTTACTGGTATCGGAATCTGCGTCAGCGGGTGCGGTTTGCCGAGGTCGTCGAGTCACTGGTGGAGGCCGGGCATCGTACGTTCGTCGAGGTCAGTGCCCACCCGGTTCTCTCGATGGCCGTGGAGCAGGCCGGCGAGGGCCTGACGGTCACCGGCACGTTGCGCCGGGATGACGGCGGCCGAGGCCGCTGGCTGCGCTCACTCGCAAGCCTCCACGTCACGGGCGTAGCCGTGGACTGGACCACGCAGTTCGGTGCTGAGAGCACGAGTACGAATACGAGCCCGGTGTCGTTGCCCACGTACGCGTTCCAACATCAGAGGTTCTGGCCTTCACTGACTCAGCGGGCCGGGGATGTACAGGCCCTGGGGCAGGGTGAGTCCGGGCATCCGCTGCTTGGCGCCGTTGTGACGCTTGCCGGTGAGGACAAGGTGCTTCTGACGGGGCGGTTGTCGTTGTCGGCGTATCCGTGGCTGGCTGATCACGCGGTGCTGGGATCGGTGCTCCTGCCGGGCACGGCTCTGCTGGATCTGGCGGTTCATGCGGGTGACCGTGCCGGGTGTGCGGTGGTGGAGGAGCTGACTCTTCAGGCTCCGTTGGTGCTGGCTGAGCAGGGCGGGGTGCAGGTTCAGGTGCGGGTCGCCGAGCCTGACGGTGCCGGTCGCCGAGGGGTGGGGATCTTCTCTCGTCACGGCGACGAGGACGAGTGGGTCCAGCACGCTGATGGTGTGCTGAGCGCGCAGACAGCACCCGTTGAAGTATGGGCCGGTGCCTGGCCCCCACCGGAAGCACGGCCGATGTCGCTCGATGGAACGTACGAGCGCCTGGCCGAAGAAGGATATGGCTACGGTCCGGTGTTCCAGGGAATGCGCGCGGTCTGGGAGTCCGGCACTGAGGTGTTCGCGGAGGTGGTTCTGCCTGACCAGACCGAGGTGAATGGTTTTGGTGTGCATCCGGCGCTGCTGGACGGGGCCCTGCATCCGATTGGTCTGACGTCGTCGGCGGCGTCGGGTGAAGAAGGTGTTCGGCTGCCCTTCGCGTGGAGTGGTGTGCAGGTGCACGCCACGGACGCGTTGGTGCTGCGGGTTCGGTTGTCGCGTCGGGAGGACGGCGGGGTCGCCGTTGCTGCATTCGATCCGGCCGGGCAGCCGGTGTTCAGCGCCGAGTCGCTGATGCTGCGACCGCTCACCGCGGATCTGTCCTTGGTCGGCGCGGGGGAGACGGCTCGGTCGCTGTTCGGGGTCGACTGGGAACCGCTCACTGAACCGACCGCCACCGAGAAGGTGGACTGGGCCTGGTACGGCCAGACTCAAGGCGAGGTGCCCGCGGTCGTGGCAGCCCGAGTCGGTACGGGCTCTGGTCTGGAGTCGGTGCATGAGGTGACCGGGGTGGTGCTGGGCTGGTTGCAGGAGTGGCTGGCCGATCCTGCAACTCAGGACTCCCGACTGGTGCTGATCACGCAAGGTGCGGCTGACGGGAGTGATCTGGCCGCTGCTGCGGTGACGGGGCTGGTGCGCTCTGCGCAGTCCGAGCATCCAGGCCGGTTTGTTCTCCTGGACGCAGAAGTGGGCGCTGATCTCGATGCCGTCCTGCCTGCGGTGGTGGGTAGTGGTGAGCCCGAACTCGCCGTGCGTGGCGGTCTGTTGCAGGTGCGGCGTCTGGTGCGTGCCGTGGGTGCCGGTCGGCCGGCGTCGTCGGATCGGGTGGCTGCGGGCACCGTGGTGATCACCGGTGGGACCGGTGTGTTGGGAGCGATGCTGGCCCGCCATCTGGTGACCGTCCACGGTGTGCGTGATCTGCTGCTGTTGTCCCGCCGAGGGATGGATGCCCCGGGCGCGGATGAACTGGCCGCCGAGCTGCATGAGTTGGGCGCGCGGGTATCGGTTAAGGCGTGTGATGTGTCCGATCGCGAGGCCCTGGCAGCGGTACTTGCCGAGCATTCGGTGTCGGGTGTGGTGCACGCGGCCGGTGTGCTCGACGACGCGACCATTGAGTCGCTGACTCCGGGGCGGCTGGCCGTGGTGCTGCGGGCGAAGGTGGACGCGGCGTGGCATCTGCACGAGCTGACCCGTGCCGACGATCTGGGTCTGTTCGTGGTGTACTCCTCGGCGGCGGCCACCCTTGGCTCGGCCGGGCAGGGAAGTTACGCGGCGGCCAATGCCGCGTTGGATGCTCTGATGCAGCAGCGGCGGTCGGCCGGGCTGGTCGGGCAGTCGATGGCGTGGGGGCTGTGGGCGCAGAGCTCGGGAATGACCGGGGAGCTCGACTCCACGGACCTGGCCAGGCTGGCGCGAACCGGGGTTCGGGCGCTCTCCGACGAGCAGGGCCTGGCGCTGTTCGACGCGGCTGTCCGCCTGGACCGGCCGCTGGTCGTGACGGCGCGGCTGGACGTGGCAGCCATGCGGGCCGCCGGAAGCGGCTCGCCCTTGCTCCGCCGGCTGACCGGCGGTCCGGCACGCCGCGCCGCCGCCACCGCTTCTGCCGATGGAGGCGAACTGGCGACCCGGCTCGCGGCGTTGCCGGAGGAGGAGCGGCACGGGGCGGTTCTGGAGCTGGTGCGTACCCAAGCGGCCACCGTCCTGGGCCATGCCACCGGCGGAAGCGTCGACGCTGAGGCGGCCTTCCGTGATCTGGGCTTTGACTCTCTGACGGCTGTCGAACTGCGTAACCGTCTCACCGCCGTGACCGGGCTACGACTGCCGGCCACCCTGGTCTTCGACTACCCGACCGCCTCCGCGCTGGCCGCGTACGTGCTGGCGGAGCTTCTCGGGAGGGGAGACAAGTCGCCGGTCGTCGTGTCGGTGCCGATTCCCGACGAGCCGGTGGCGATCGTGGGCATGGGGTGCCGGTTTCCCGGCGGGGTGGACTCTCCGGAATCGTTCTGGGAGTTGCTGCGCGAGGGCGCGGACGCGATCGACGGACTGCCCGGCGATCGTGGCTGGGATGTCGCCGGACTGGGTGACTTCGCACGGGTAGGCGGATTCGTCGCCGATGCGGCGGAGTTCGATGCGGGGTTCTTCGGGATTTCGCCGCGTGAGGCGGTGGCGATGGATCCGCAGCAGCGGTTGGTGCTGGAGACGGCGTGGGAGGCGTTGGAGCGGTCGGGGATTGTGCCGGATTCGCTGCGTGGCAGTGCTACTGGTGTCTATCTCGGGTTGATGTATCACGACTACGCGGCCCAGGCGGCGTTGAGTCCGGGCGACAGCGACGGATTCAACGGCACCGGCAGCTCGGGGAGTGTGGCATCGGGTCGCGTGGCCTACACGCTGGGTCTGGAGGGTCCTGCGGTGACCGTCGACACGGCATGTTCTTCGTCATTGGTGACGGTGCATCTGGCCGCGCAGGCGTTGCGTTCCGGTGAGTGTTCGTTGGCGCTCGCCGGTGGTGTGACGGTGATGTCTACCCCGGGTGTGTTCACGGAGTTTTCGCGGCAGGGTGGGCTGGCTGCGGATGGGCGGTGTAAGCCGTTCGCTGACGCTGCGGACGGGACCGGTTGGGGCGAGGGCGCCGGGATCCTTGTACTGGAACGACTGTCCGACGCGCGGCGGCACGGTCATCAGGTTTTGGCGGTGCTGCGTGGCAGTGCGGTGAATCAGGACGGCGCGTCGAACGGATTGACAGCGCCGAATGGTCCGTCTCAGCAGCGGGTGATTCGGGCGGCGTTGGCCAACGCGCGGCTGTCCTCCGCTGATGTGGATGTGGTCGAGGCACATGGCACCGGTACGACGCTGGGTGATCCGATCGAGGCCCAGGCGTTGCTGGCGACCTATGGTCAGGATCGGTCGGCTGATCGGCCGCTGCGGTTGGGGTCGGTGAAGTCGAACATCGGGCACACCCAGGCGGCGGCCGGGGTGGCCGGGATCATGAAGATGGTGCTGGCGATGCGGCACGGTGTGCTGCCGCGTACGTTGCATGTCGATGCCCCGTCGTCGCATGTGGACTGGTCGACGGGTGCTGTGGAGTTGTTGACCGAGTCGGTGCCGTGGGAGACCGACGGTCGCCCGCGCAGGGCAGGTGTCTCCTCGTTCGGCATATCCGGCACCAACGCACACGTGATTCTCGAAGAGCCCGAACTCTCGGCGGATTCCGAGGCCGATGGCCCCGTCAAGGGCGGCGTGGTTCCTTGGTTGTTGTCGGCGAAGTCGGCGGAGGCGCTTGAGGAGCAGGCTGTTCGGCTGGGTGAGTGGGCTGCTGATCGGTCGGAGATAGATCCGGTCCTGGTGGGGCGGTCGTTGCTTGCGTCGCGTTCGGTGTTTGAGCATCGGGCGGTGGTGGTGGCGGAAGATGTGGCGGGGTTTGTTGCTGGTCTTCGCGACGTGGGGTCGTCGTCTGCGGTGGTTCGTGGCATGGCGGCGCAGGGTGCTTTGGGTCCGGTGTTTGTGTTTCCGGGGCAGGGTGCGCAGTGGGTGGGGATGGGGTTGGAGTTGTGGGCCTCCGAGCCGGTGTTCGCGGAGTGGATGGAGCGGTGTGGGGCGGCGTTGGAGCCGTTGGTGGACTGGTCGCTTCGTGACGCGTTGGGTGATGAGGAACTGCTGGCCCGGGTTGATGTGGTGCAGCCGGTGTCGTGGGCGGTGATGGTGTCGCTGGCCGGGTTGTGGGCTTCTGCGGGTGTGGTTCCGTCGGTGGTGGTGGGTCATTCGCAGGGGGAGATTGCCGCGGCGACGGTCTCCGGCGGTCTGTCGTTGGAGGACGGCGCACGTGTAGTGGTGCTACGCAGCCGGGCGATCGTGGCACTGGCCGGTTCGGGCGGGATGGTGTCGGTGCCGGCGCCGCTCGGTCAGGTCGAGGAGTGGATCGCCCCGTGGGAGGGGCTGTCGGTGGCGGCGGTCAACGGGCCCGCCCAGGTGGTGGTCTCGGGGTCCGCATCTGCGTGCGACGAGTTCGTGGCCCGGTATGCCGGTGAGAATGTGCGGCGGATCGCGGTCGACTACGCGTCCCACTCGGCCCAAGTGGAGTCGATCGAGGAGCAGTTGGCCGCTGATCTGGCCGGCCTCGTGCCGGTGAGTGGTGGGGTGCCGTTGTATTCGACGGTGGATGGGGCGGTTGTTGATACGGCGGGGCTTGATGGCGGGTACTGGTATCGGAATCTGCGTCAGCGGGTGCGTTTCGCCGAGGCCGTCGAGTCACTGGTGGAGGCGGGGCATCGTACGTTCGTCGAGGTCAGCGCCCACCCCGTCCTCTCCATGGCCGTGGAGCAGGCCGGTGAGGATCTGACCGTCACGGGCACGTTGCGCCGGGATGATGGCGGCCGGGGGCGGTGGCTGCGCTCACTCGCCCGTCTCCATGTCGCAGGCGTGGCCGTGGACTGGACCACCCAGCTCGGTGGCGCGGGTCGCGTCACGGACCTGCCGACGTATGCGTTCCAGCGTGAGCGGTTCTGGCCTGAGGGGTTGGGTCGGGGTGTTGGTGGTGGTGTGGTTGATGGTTTGGGTGTTGATTTCTGGGATGCGGTGGAGCGGGAGGATGTGTCGGTGGTGTTGCCGGTGTTGGCGTCGTTGCGGGAGCGGCGGGTGCGTTCGGTGGTGGATGGGTGGCGTTATGGGGTTGGGTGGTCGTTGCTGCCGGAGGGGTCTGGGGGCGTGCTGGGTGGTGTGTGGGCGGTTGTGGCTGTTGAGGGGGCTGGTGATGATGTCGCGGCGGGTCTGGTGTCGGGGGGTGCCGAGGTGGTGCGGGTTGATCTTGATCGGGTTGGTGAGTCGGGGTTGCGGGATGTGGGGGTGTTGGCTGGTGCGGTGGTGGTGGTTGGTGAGGGTCGTGAGTGTGCGGGGCAGTTGTTGGCGGTTGCTCAGGTGTGGGGTTCGGTGCCGTTGTGG
>NZ_JBIAHA010000047.1:0-20671 GCF_042870175.1 Streptomyces sp. NPDC006643
CCCCGCCCCCCCGGGGGGGCGGCCCCCCCCCCCCCCCCCCCACCCGCCCCCCCCCCCCCCCCCCCCCCCCCCCCCCCCCCCCCCCCCCCCCCCCCCCCCCCACGGCTCTCACGGGGGAGATTCAGTGCAATTCGTCTCGGCAACCTGCCTGACCCTGCTGGCACTTGTCTTCGCGGCGGCCGTCGTCGGCAAGACCAGGACCGCCGCGTCGGTGACCGCGTTCACGGACGCCGTGACGGTGCTGGGCCGGACACCCGCCCACCGCGCGGGCGTTGTGGCGGCAGTGATCATCACCCTGGAGGCGGCGACGGCGCTCCTGCTGGTCACGCCGTGGTTCCGAGGGGCCGGACTGCTGCTGGCGGCAGGCCTGTTGGCGTCGTTCAGCTACGCCGTCGCCCGCGCCCTGCGCGCCGGGTCGACGGTGTCCTGCCGGTGCTTCGGAGCCTCGGCGGGCCCCGTGGGACCGCCCCAGCTCCTGCGCAACGCCCTGCTGCTCGTGGCCGTGGCGGCAGCCGTCCCCGGTGTGCTGAACGGCCCCGGTGAGCTGCCCTGGCAGGCGCGGTTCGCGGCCTGGCTGTCCGGGGCGACGGCCGCGCTCGTCCTGGTCGTCGGCGAGGAACTGGCGTCGCTGCTGCGGCGCGCCCCCGCCCGTACGGCACCCGCCGCCCCGCATCTCTGACCTCCACAGGAAGAGGCCCCACCATGGTCTATCTGGCTGTCGCCCTCGTGGCCGTCGCGGCCCTGTGCGCACTGGACCTGATGCTGACGCTCGCCGTTCTCCGCAGACTCCGCGACAGCCCCGCCGGCCCGGCCGCCCCGGCCGCCGCCGAGCCGGGCATCCCCGTCGGGGCGGCGGTCGACGCCTTCACGACCTCCTGCGCCGAGGGCACGCCGCTCACCGAGCGGGACCTCACCGACGGCGCGGTGGTGGCGTTCTTCTCCCCCGGCTGTCCGCCGTGCCGGCGCGCCCTGCCCACCTTCGTCAAGCGCGCCGCGCGCCCGCGCGGCCGTCAGATGATCGCCGTCGTCGTGACCCCGGCCGGCAACGCGGCGGAGGAGGCGGAGGCACGGACGATGGCCGAACAGCTCGCGCCGGTCGCCCGCGTGGTCCACGAGGACCCCGAGGGGCCCTGTACGACCGCCTTCGGCGTACACGGCTTCCCGACCCAGTTCGCGATCTCGGCCCCGGCCGGGGCGCCGCCCACGGTCGCGGCCGTCGGGGACACGGTCCTCACCGCCCTGCCCGTCGGATCGGCATGAGCCCCGGCGCGGCGCCCAGCCCCGGCGCGTCCTCCGGTCCCGCCGAACCGGCCGGACGCCAACGCTTCGGCCGCGCCGTGCGCCTGGCCCTCGCACTGGCCTTCCGTGCCGCCCCGTGGGTACTGGTCTGCCATCTCGCCGTGACTCTGCTCTCGGCCGGCGCTCCCGTCGCGGTCGCCTGGCTGATCAAGGACATCCTGGACAGCCTCGCGGACGGCGCCGCCGTGGGCGAGGTCTCCGGCCCGGTTCTCGTCCTCGCGGTCGCCACCGCCGTCATGGCCGTCGCCCCCCAGCTCACCGGCTATCTCCAGGCCCGGATGATGCGGGCGACCAGTCTGCTGGTCCAGGAGCGACTGCACGCCTCGGTCGACACCTTCACCGGCCTGCGCCGTTTCGAGAGCCCGGAATTCCTCGACCAGCTCCGGCTGGCCCAACAGGCGGGCGGGCTCGCGCCGTTCCAGGTGGTCCAGGGTGTCGCAGGCATCAGCCGCAGCGTCATCCTGCTCGTCGGCTTCGTCGGTTCCCTCGCGGTCCTCAACCCGTTCCTGGCGGTCGTCGTGTCGCTCTCCGGCCTGCCCGTCCTCTGGGCGGAGATCACGCTCAGCCGCCAACGCGCCCGCACCTTCTGGGCGATCAGCCCCACCGAACGCCGGGAGATCTTCTACTCGACGCTGCTGTCGAGCGTCGAGGCCGCGAAGGAGATCCGGCTGTACGGCGCCGGGGGCTTCCTCCGGGAGCGGATGCTGGCCGAGCGCCGCAAGGCGGACGTACTGCGCGAACATCTCGACCGCAAGGAACTGCGCGTCCAGTCCGCCCTCCAGGCCCTCTCGGCCGTCCTCGCCGGGGCCGCCCTGATCTGGGCGGTCCGGGCCGCCTCGCGGGGAGCGATGACGGTCGGCGACGTCTCCATGCTGCTGACCGCGATTCCCGCCGTGCAGAGCGGAATCGGCGCGCTGGCCGGGGAGTTGGGGCAGGCGCACCACTCGCTGGTGATGTTCCACCACTACGTCACGGTCGTCCGGCTCGGCCCCGATCTGCCCGTCCCCGCCAGTCCCCGGCCCGTCGGCCCGCTGCGGGACGCCATCGAGTTCGAGGACGTGTGGTTCCGCTACGAGGAGGGACTTCCCTGGGTGCTGCGGGGGGTCGGTCTGCGCATCGAGGCGGGGCGGGCGCTGGCACTCGTGGGGATCAACGGCTCGGGCAAGTCCACCCTCGTCAAGTTGCTCTGCCGGTTCTACGACCCCACCCGTGGCCGTGTCCTGTGGGACGGCACCGATCTGCGCGACATCCCGCCCGCCGAACTCAGGGCCCGGGTCGCCGCCACCTTCCAGGACCCGATGCGCTACGAACTCACGGCCCTGGAGAACGTCGGCATCGCGGATCTGGACGCGCTCGACACACCCCTGCGCTGCGAGGAAGCCGCCCGGCTGGCAGGCGTGCACGAGGACGTCACCCGGCTGCCGCACGGCTATTCGACCCTGCTCAGCCGCACCTTCTGGGGCGACGACAACGAGGCGGGCGTGCAGCTGTCCGGCGGACAGTGGCAACGGATGGGCCTGGCACGGTCGTTCCTGCGCGCGGACGCGGATCTGCTGATCCTCGACGAGCCAAGCTCGGGCCTCGACCCGGCCGCCGAGCACGAGATCCACACCCGGCTGCGGGCCCGCCGCGCCGGCCGTACCAGCGTGCTGATCTCCCACCGGCTGGCGGCGGTCAAGGACGCCGACGCCATCGCGGTGCTGGAGGACGGGCGGATCACGGAGTTCGGCGACCACCGCCGGCTGCTCGCCGGGCGGGGCACCTACCACCGGCTGTTCACCCTCCAGTCCCGCGGTTACCGCGACGGGACGGAGACGGCGGATCTGACGGGGAGCCCTTCGTGCACGCTCTGACGGTGATCGTGACGCTGCTCGTGACGCCGACGGCCGTGGCGCTGACGGCGCGGGCCGCCCGCAGGCGCTGTCTGCTGCTCGACGTGAGCGGCCTCAGCATGCTGCCCACGTTCCGCGACAGGGACCGGCTGCTGGCGGCCAGGGTGCCCGTACGCCACGCACATCTCGTACGTCTCCTGCGCCGGGGCAGCGTCGTCGCGATCCGGCTGCCAGCGGCTCCGGAGCCGACCGCGGCCGAGGACATCGCCCTGGAACTGCCGGTGCCCACCTGCATGGTCAAGCGCGTCGCGGCGCTCCCCGGAGAGACGCTTCCCGGAGAGTCACTTTCCGGAGGAGCGCTTGGCGGAGGAGCGCTTGGCGGCGGGCCGCTGCCCTCCGGCACGGTCGTACCTCCCGGACATGTGTATGTCCTGGGTGACAACCGCGACATCAGCTACGACTCCCGGCACACGGGCCCGGTCCCGTTCGCCCGCCTCACCGCCGTGGTCCTGTGCCGGGTACGCCGCGCGAGCACTCCCGCTGACCACGCCCCCTGAAGGGCGGCCGGCGGGAGCGCGAAGGCGCGTACCGCGAGAGCCGGAGCCGCTTACGTCGTCGGCCGCCCGGCCGGCGAAGCCGCCGAAGCCGCCGGGGTCTCCTCGGACCGGGACTCGGCCGGCTTGCCCTCGTCGAAAGAGACCTTGCCCATGTGGCGGTTCATCGACTTCATCAAGAGCCACACGGCGCCCGCCATCACGGCGAAGACGACGAAGCCGAGAACGCCGGGCGTCACCTTGTTCTCGTCCAGCTCCTTCGCGAGCGGGACGAGCTGCGTCACTGCCTGGGTCGCATACATATCAGGCATTGTCGCGGATGCCCGCGAAGAGGTCGTCCTCGGGGAGGGAGGTATCGACGAGCGACTTCACCAGCTCGTACTCCTCCGTGGGCCAGACCTCCCGCTGAATGTCCATCGGGACACGGAACCAGCCGCCGTCGGGGTCGATCTGCGTCGCGTGCGCGACGAGCGCCTTGTCACGGATCTCGTAGAAGTCGGCGCACGGCACATGCGTGGTCAGCGTCCGCTCGGCGCGCCCGAACTCCTTCCAGCGCTCCAGCCACTCGCCGTACGGGGACTCAAGCCCGCGCGCCAGCAGCGCCTCGTGCAGCGCGACCGTACGGGGACGGTTGAAGCCCTGGTTGAAGTAGAGCTTCTGGGGCTGCCACACCGGCCCGAACTCGGCCTCGGGGTACTTCTCCGCGTCGGCCGCCGACTCGAAGGCCACCATCGAGATCTTGTGGGTCATGATGTGGTCGGGGTGCGGATAGCCGCCGTTCTCGTCGTACGTCGTCATCACCTGCGGGCGCTGCTCGCGGATCATCCGCACGAGCCGCCCGGCCGCCTCGTCGACGTCCTCCAGGGCGAAGCAGCCCTCGGGAAGCGGCGGCAGCGGGTCGCCCTCCGGCAGACCCGAGTCCACATAACCGAGCCACGACTGTCTGATGCCGAGGATCTCGCGGGCCTCGTCCATCTCCTTCTTGCGGACCTCGTGGATGTGCTCCTCGATATAGGCGTCCCCCTGGAGCTTGGGGTTGAGGATGGAGCCGCGCTCGCCCCCTGTGCAGGTCACGACCAGCACGTCCACCCCCTCGGATACGTACTTGGCCATGGTGGCCGCGCCCTTGCTCGACTCGTCGTCGGGGTGGGCGTGGACGGCCATCAATCGCAGCTGGTCAGTCAAGACTCGGTCCTCAGTGATTTGTCGCATCGGGCGGCTTCTATAGTGACGGAATCGAGGGACGGAAAATTCCGGGGAGGAAAGTTCATGACGGCGGTACGTCCACCGGTTCTTCCCGAGGGTCGTTACGGCCGCTCGTCGGACGAGCGTGCGGATCGCAAGCTCAGGATCGTCGGCTCGGTGCTCGGCGTCGGGCTGCTCGCGCTCGTCGGCTGGTTCGGTTACGACTACGTGGCAGGCCAGAGTGTCTCGGGCGAGCTCATCAAATTCAAGCGGGTATCGGCCTCCGAGGTCGAGGTGCATCTGGAGGTCCGCAAGGACGCGGACGCGGCCGGCACGTGCACGCTCCGTTCGCGCGCCGAGGACGGCGCCGAGGTGGGCCGCAAGGACGTCCGCTTCGAGGGGGCGGAGAAGCGGATCGACCGCGTGGTCACCGTCCGTACGACCGCCGAGGCGACGAGCGCGGAGCTGGTCGGCTGCACGGCCGACGGGAGCTGACGGACGGCAGGCGGACGGCCGAGCGGCGTGGTTCATGTCCCCGCCCGGCTGATCCGGGTCTGACCCTCCCCGACATCGGCCCAGGTTCACGTCGCTGACCTGCGGCGATGTAATTCTGATGCCTTTCGTCCTGCCCTGACGCCGCGGAATTGTTAGGCTCGTGGTTTCGCCCACCCGAGAAGGCACATGCTTCTGGGTAGGGCGTTGCTTTGTATCCCCAGTACCTACGAGGAGCACCTGTGACCCAGACCAGCGACAACGTCACCTGGCTCACCCAGGCGTCGTACGACCAGCTCAAGGCCGAGCTGGACTACCTGTCTGGTGCCGCGCGCGTCGAGATCGCCCAGAAGATCGAGGCCGCCCGCGAGGAGGGGGACCTGAAGGAGAACGGCGGGTACCACGCCGCCAAGGAGGAGCAGGGCAAGCAGGAGCTGCGGGTGCGCCAGCTGACCCAGCTTCTCCAGAACGCCAAGGTGGGCGAGGCTCCCGAGGACAACGGGATCGTCGAGCCGGGCATGGTCGTGACCATCGCGTTCGACGGCGACGAGGACGACACCCTCACCTTCCTCATGGCCTCCCGCGAGTACGCGAGCACCGACATCGAGACGTACTCGCCGCAGTCGCCGCTCGGCTCGGGTGTGAACGGCAAGACGGTCGGCGACGACGCGGAGTACGAGCTGCCGAACGGCAAGACGGCCAAGGTCAAGATCCTGGCCGCGAAGCCGTACCAGGGCTGAAACGTCTCTGTCCTGATCCACCGGCACCCCCGTGGCCGGTGGATCAGGACAGGGTCACGAGCTACGCGGTGGCGGAGCGGTAGCGACGTACCGCCAGCGTGCGGAAGACCACGATGATCAGTACGGACCAGATCACCGAGGCCCAGACCGGGTGTTCCATCGGCCACGCGCCGGTCACCGAGGCCTCGCGGCCCGGGATCGTGTTGCCGAACAGCTCACGCGCCGCCTGCACGGTCGCGCTGAACGGATTCCACTCCGCGACGTGCTGAAGGAACGCGGGCATGCCGTTGACCGGCACGAAGGCGTTGGAGATGAAGGTCAGCGGGAAGAGCCAGATCAGCCCGCCGGACGTGGCGGCCTCCGGCGTACGGACGATGAGGCCGATCAGCGCGCCGATCCAGGAGAACGCGTACCCGAGGAAGAGCAGCAGCGCGAAGCCGCCGAGCACGCTGCCGATGTTCTCGTGGGTGCGCCAGCCGATGATCAGGGCGACGGCCGCGAGGACGACGAGCGTCAGGGCGGTCTGTACGAGGTCGGCGAGCGTACGCCCGGTGAGGACCGCGCCGCGTGCCATGGGCAGTGAGCGGAACCGGTCGATCAGCCCCTTGTGCATGTCGTCGGCGATACCGGCGCCCGCGCCGGCCGTGGCGAAGGTGACCGTCTGGGCGAAGATGCCCGCCATCAGGAACTCGCGGTAGGCCTGGGCGCTGCCGGCGGGGGCGCCGGGGATGTTGATGGAGCCGCCGAAGACGTAGGTGAAGAGCACCACGAACATGATGGGCTGGATCAGCCCGAAGATGATCATCTCCGGGATGCGCAGCATACGGATCAGATTGCGCTTGGCGACCACGAGCGAGTCGCGGACGGACTGGACGATGCCGCCGCGCGGCTGCGGGGCGAGGGCCTTGGGTGCGGCCCCGGTCACGGCGCTCACTTGGCGCTCTCCTTCGGGTCCGTGGTCTTGTCCTTGCCCTCGCCGTTCTCCTGGCCCTCCTCGGCCGCGTGGCCGGTGAGGGAGATGAAGACGTCGTCGAGGGTGGGGCGGCGCAGGCCGATGTCGTCGATCTCGACGCCCCGGGCGTCGAGTTCCCTGATGATCTCGGCGAGCAGTTTGGCTCCGCCGGTGACCGGGACGGTGAGTTTGCGGGTGTGCTGGGCCACCATCACCTCGCCCTTGCCGAAGCCTGCGAGCACGTCATGGGTCGGGGTGATCTGGTCGCGCTCGTGGACGACGACCTCGACGCGCTCGCCGCCCGTGCGGGCCTTGAGTTCGTCGGCGGTGCCGCGTGCGATGACCTGGCCGTGGTCGATGACGCAGATGTCGTGGGCGAGGTGGTCGGCCTCTTCCAGATACTGGGTGGTGAGCAGCAGCGTCGTACCGCCCGCGACCAACTCCTCGATGATTCCCCAGAGTTGCTGGCGGTTGCGCGGGTCGAGGCCGGTCGTCGGCTCGTCCATGAACATCACCGGCGGGGAGACGACGAGGGCCGCCGCGAGGTCGAGGCGCCTGCGCATGCCGCCGGAGTACGTCTTGGTGGTGCGGTCGGCGGCGTCGGTGAGGTTGAAGCGTTCGAGGAGTTCGACGGCCCTGGCCTTCGCGGCCTTGCCGCTCTGCTGGTAGAGCTGGCCGACCATCTGGAGGTTCTCGCGGCCGGTCAGATACTCGTCGACCGCGGCGAACTGGCCGGAGAGGCCGATGTTCCTGCGGACCTCGTTGGGGTGCTTGAGCACGTCGATGCCCGCGACGAAGGCCTTGCCGCTGTCGGGCTGGAGCAGGGTGGTCAGCACCCGGACCGCGGTGGTCTTGCCCGCGCCGTTGGGGCCGAGCAGACCGAGGACGGTGCCTTCGGGGACATCGAGGTCGACGCCGTCGAGTGCTCTTACGTCGCCGAACGTCTTGACCAGGCCTTCGGCGTAGATGGCGCCTGGCATAGGGGTACTCCCGGAGTTGTGTCAGATGCGATCAAATGGTGCGATCCGTGCCGCTGGAAAGCGTAAGCCGACGGAAGCAGGCCCTGACGCTAACGCGATACATCGCGACAGGCAAGATATTTAAGTAAGCTCTGCGTAAAGGTGCCTGGGCCGGTGATCGGGAAGGTGTCCGGGAGATGGCCGGCGGGGCTCAGCCGAGGATCGTGTAGCCCGCCTCCCGCAGCGCCGTCGCCACGTCCGCGCAGTGCTCGGGCCCCTTGGTCTCCAGATGCAGCTCCACATCCGCCTCCGTCAGCCCGAGCCGCGGATCGGTCCGCACATGGCTCACGTCCAGCACATTGGCGTCGACCACCGACAGCACCCCGAGCAGCGTCGCGAGCGCGCCCGGCCGGTCGGTGATCCGCAGCCGCAGCCCCAGATAGCGCCCCGCCGCCGCCATGCCGTGGCGCAGGATCCGCTGCATCAGCAGCGGGTCGACATTGCCGCCGGACAGCACGGCGACGACCGGCCCGCGAAACGCCTTCGGGGTGCTCAGCAGCGCGGCCACCGGGCTCGCCCCGGCCGGCTCCACGACGAGCTTGGCCCGCTCCAGACAGAGCAGCAGCGCGCTGGACAGCTCGTCCTCGGAGACCGTACGCACCTCGTCGACCAGGTCCCGGATCATCGGGAAGGTGATCTCGCCCGGCCGGCCCACCTTGATGCCGTCCGCCATCGTCTGCTGCTCGTCGATCGACATCGGCCGCCCGGCGCGCAGCGACGGCGGATACGCGGCGGCGCCCTCCGCCTGTACGCAGATCACCTTGACGTCCGGGCGCACCGCCTTGACCGCGAGGGCGATGCCCGCGGCGAGGCCGCCGCCGCCGAGCCCGACGAGGATCGTGCGTACCTCGGGGCACTGCTCCAGGATCTCCAGGCCCACCGTGCCCTGCCCGGCGATGATGTCCGGGTGGTCGAAGGGGTGGATGAAGACGGCGCCGGTCTCCCGCGCGTACTCCTGCGCGGCGGCCAGGGTCTCGTCCACGACCTGGCCGTGCAGCCGTACCTCGGCGCCGTACTCGCGGGTCGCGGCGACCTTGGGCAGCGGCGCCGCGACCGGCATGAACACGGTGGAGCGCACACCCAGCAGGGTGGAGGCGAGCGCGACGCCCTGCGCGTGGTTGCCCGCGCTGGCGGCGACGACACCGGCCGCGCGCTCCTCGGGCGAGAGCCCGGCGATCCGTACGTACGCGCCGCGCAGTTTGAACGATCCGGTCCGCTGGAGGTTCTCGCACTTGAGGTGGACGGGGGCGCCGACCAGGTGGGTCAGATGCCTGCTGCCCTCCATCGCGGTCACCCGCGCCACACCGGTGAGCATCTTCTGCGCCCCGCGGATGTCGTCGAGGATGAGGGCGGGCGCGGAGCCGCGCGCCGAAGCGGAAGTGAATGATCCGGAGGGACGGGACGTACCGAAGGTCATGACCGTCAGTCTCGCAGCTCATGGACCGGTCGGCCGCCCGAGCGCGGGGCCCGTCGACCGGTTTACACGGGGCTGGTACGGGCAGGGGCAGGGCCGCGTACTCTGTCCCAAACCAACCGACCACCGCACGAGAGAGCCCCAGCCATGCCCCCTACTCAGGACATGACTTCCGCTGTGTCGGCCTCCCCGGGCTCCGGCTCCGAACCCGCAGGTTCCGAACCCTCCGGCTCCGCACCTTTAGAGTCCGCACCGGCACCTTCCGCCGGTACCGAATCCGTTGCCGTGCCCGACGACGGCGCGACCGACGACGTCGTCCTTCTCGACACACTCCAGCACCAGGTCGCCGTCTTCGCCCGACGGGCCGAACAGACCCGTCTCGGCGGCGTCGGCCAGGTGCGCAACTCCATGGACCGCGCCGCCTATCTGCTGCTCAACCGGCTTGATCTGGAAGGCCCGATGGGCGTCAAGGCGCTGGCCGCTGGGATGGGGATCGACTCCTCCACCGTCACCCGCCAGGTCGCGCCGCTGGTCGACACCGGCCTGGTCAAGCGCACGTCCCACCCGGAGGACGGCCGCGCCGTCGTCCTGGAACTCTCCGTGCGCGGGCTGAGCCGCCTCGAAGAGGTCAGATCCTCCCGCCGTGAGCTGATGTCACAGGTCACGGACGGCTGGACGGAGGCGGAGCGGGAGTCGTTCTGCACGCTCCTCACCCGCTTCAACTCCGCCCTGTCCGCACGGCAGTCGGGCCCCACGCCCGCCGAACCGCCGCCCCACCGGGCCCCGGTGGACGACCCCTCCGGCACGGAGCCACCGTCTGCCTCTTGACCTGGGCCCGGGTCTGTCCTCATATGAGGTGTGCGAGAGCGACGGCAGGCGAGTACGGACCGCCGCCGTGCCCGGGAGTTCGAGGCGTTCGTCGCGGGCGCGGCAGGCCGACTGCTGCACGCGGCCACGCTGTTGACGGGTGAGCCCGCCGGCGCCGGACCACACGCGGAGCGGTTGCTGACGGCCGCCCTGGCCCGTGGTTACGCGGACTGGGACCGGCTGCGGGACGAGGACCCGTACGACCGGGTACGCCAGGAGCTGGCCACCCGTTACGCGCGGGGCGCCTGGCGGTACCCACGGACGGGTGAGGGTCTGCTCGGCCGGCTCAGCCCGCAGGAGCGGCTCATTCTGGTGCTGCGGCTGTACGAGGGGGTGGCCGAGGAGCAGACGGCGGCGCTGCTGGGGCTGCCCGTCGAGCGGGTCCGGGCGATCTGCGCGCGGGCGGTCACCGCGATGCGCCGGCCCGCGCCGCCGCGCCGCCCCGCTCCGCACTGGCCGCTGTCGCTGCTGTCGCCGCACTCCCGGCAGACCGCCCGATGAGCGGCCACAGCCGTAAGGAGGACGAGGTCCGCCGGATGCTCGATCTGCCGCATCCGCCGGTCCCCGTCGATCTGACGGCCCGCGCCACCGCGCGTGGCACCCGGCTGCTGAACCGCAGGCGCACCCGGCGCCTGCTGTTCTGGCTGCTCGTCGCGGTGGCGGTGATCGCCTTCGCGGTGTGGGCGTCGGTGGCGGAACCGTGGCGGGTCCCGCCGACCGAGACCACCCCACCGCTGGAGAGCTGGTGACCAACTCCCTTTACGCGAGCGCCTGCTGAAGGTCCGTCAGCAGATCGTCCCCGGACTCGATGCCCACCGAAAGCCGGATCAGATCGTCCGGCACCTCCAGCGGGGAGCCCGCCGCCGACGCGTGCGTCATCCGCCCCGGGTGCTCGATCAGCGACTCGACACCGCCGAGGGACTCCCCCAGCGTGAAGACCTTCGCCTTGCCGCAGACCTCGATCGCCGCCTGCTCGCCGCCGGCGACCTGGAAGGACACCATGCCGCCGAAGGACTTCATCTGCTTGGCGGCGACCTCGTGCCCGGGGTGGTCGGGCAGGCCCGGGTAGTAGACCTTGCTGACCTTCGGGTGCCGGGCCAGCATCTCCGCGACCCGCGTCGCGTTCTCGCTGTGCCGGTCCATACGGACGGCGAGCGTCTTCACGCCGCGCAGCACCAGCCAGGCGTCGAACGGACCGGAGATCGCGCCCATCGCGTTCTGGTGGTAGGCGAGTTCGTCGCCGAGCGTGTCGTCCGCGGTGATCAGCGCGCCGCCGACGACGTCCGAGTGGCCGCCCATGTACTTGGTGGTGGAGTGCACGACGACATCCGCGCCGAGGGCGAGCGGCTGCTGGAGGTAGGGGCTCGCGAAGGTGTTGTCCACGACGAGCTTCGCGCCGGCGCCGCGGGCGACCTCGGCGAGCGCCACGATGTCGCTGATGCCCAGGAGCGGGTTCGACGGGGTCTCGACCCAGATCGCCTTCGTACGGGGCCGCAGGGCCGCCCGTACCGACGCCGGGTCCGAGGTGTCGGCCACCGACCACTCCACGCCCCAGCGCGAGACGACCTTCGCGAAGAGCCGGAAGGTGCCGCCGTACGCGTCGTTGGGGATCACCACGTGATCGCCGGGCGACAGCAGCGTACGGAGCAGGCAGTCCTCGGCGGCGAGGCCGGAGGCGAAGGCGAGTCCGCGCCGGCCGCCCTCCAGGGCCGCCAGGTTCTCCTCCAGGGCGGAGCGTGTGGGGTTGGCGCTGCGGCTGTACTCGTAGCCGCCACGCAGTCCGCCCACGCCGTCCTGCTTGTACGTGGACACCTGATAGATGGGGGGTACGACCGCGCCGGTGAGGGAATCAGGTGTGTTCCCCGCGTGGATGGCGATGGTCTCGAAGCTGTGCTGGTCGCTCATGAGCCCCGAGGGTAGCGGTGCCGGAGCCCGGCGGAGAGCGCCATCGGCATCCGGGACAATGGAACGCATGGAGATTCTCTGGTTCCTGATCGCGATGGGTCTGGTCGTCGCCGTCGTCGGCCCGGTCGTCCGGCGCCGTGGCGGTGGCATACGCCAGGTCGCGCCCGGCTCGCCGGACGCCGCCGACCCGGACGCCTACGAGTTCGTGCGGCAGGAGGACCTCGACGTCCGGCTGCCCGGTCCTGACCAGGACCTTCTCGACGTACTCGATGTCGTCCAGCGCACCCAGGACTGGCGGGCGGCGGCGCAGCTGCTCGCCGGGACCGCCAAGGAGGGCGAGCTGCGCTGGCAGCGTGTGCAGTCCTTCGCGGGCGCCGCGTCGCTGGAACTCCAGCAGAAGCCCGGTGTCGGCGGCGCGTGGCTGCGGGCGTGGCGCGCGGAGTCGCCGAAGGACGCGGGCGGCGCGCAGGTGCACGCGGAGTTCCTGGTGCAGCAGGCGTGGCGCTCGTCGGCCGTGGGCACGGACGAGTTCCGGATCATCCTGGAGGAGGCCCGCTCGGTCTGCGGCGACGCGGCGCTGCTGGCGCCGGGCGACCCCGTGCCGTACATCGTCGAGCTGGCCGTGGCCCGTGGGCTCGGCTATCCGCACGAGCGGTTCGACCAGCTCTGGGCGAAGATCATCGACCGCGCGCCGGACCACATGGGCGCGCATCTCGCGGCCCTGCACTACTGGTGCGAGAAGTGGCACGGCTCCCGCGAGGAGGCGGACCGCTTCGCGACGGCGTCGGCGTCCCGCGCCCCGAAGGGCTCACTGCTGGCGGCGCTGCCGCTGTTCGCGCTGTACGAGCACATGGACGATGTCACGCTGGTGCGGGACTTCTACGGCAGCGCGGTGGTGTCGAAGGCGATGGAGGGCGCGCTGTACGCGGTGCACGCGGCCCGCCCGGACGACCCGATGCTCGCGCACGTACGGCATCTGCTGATCCACTTCCTGGTGGGCGCCGGCCGCTGGTCGGAGGCGATGCACCAGCTGGTCCGGGTGGACGGCTACATCGGCGCGCTCCCGTGGACGGTCGACGAGGACCCGGCGGCGCACTACGCGACGTACCGGGCGCTGGCGGTGGCGGGTTACGAGGCGAACGGCGGGAATCCGGCGACGCTGCCGAGGTAGCGGAACAAAGGCACCATTGCCGCGCTGACCTGCGGTGGTGCATACTCCGCAGAACCCCCACAGCATCTCAAGGACCTGTTCTCCGTACCCCTGGGGGGCCACTCGATGGCACGCGTACTGCCCTTCGTCCTCTTCGCGTTCGGCGTCTGGTTCTGGCTGAAGGCCCGCCGGAGCGTGTCCTCGCTCGTCGGTACGGAGGCGGAGCTGGGGCTGCTGCCCAGAGACCGGCAGAACACCGAGCTGGCCGGGCCGGACGCCGCGCTGGAGCGGGCCCTGGACGAGGCGCGGGCGGGGCGCTGGGAGCCGGCGGCGGAGCTGCTGGCGGCGACGGGCAAGGACCGGGACTGGGAGCGGCGCGCGCTGTACGTCCAGGTGCTGGGCGAGGCGGCGGCGCGGGACGACGCGTGGCTGCGGGCGTGGCGCGCCACCGGCGACACCCCCGACGTGGACGCGGAGCTGGTCCAGGCGTCGGCGACGGTCTCGCGCGCCTGGCTGCTGCGTGGCTCCCCGTACGCGAAGCACACCACCCCCGAGCAGGCGGACAGCTTCCACGAGCTGCTGCCGGCGGCCCGCGCCGACACCGGCCGCGCGGCGGCGCTGGGCCCGGATGACCCGTCGCCGTACATCGTCGAGATCCGTACGGCGCTGGGCGTCGGCTACGGGCCCGAGCGGATGCGCGAGCTGTGGGCGGAGATCACCGCCCGCACCCCGCATCCCACGTCGGCGCCGCTGTACGGGGCGCACGAGGCCGCGCTCCAGTACTGGAGCGCGCGGTGGCACGGCTCGGCGGAGCTGGCCGAGGAGTTCGCGGCCCAGGCGACGGCCGACGCGCCGCCGGGCACGCTGATGTCGGCGCTCCCGCTGATCGCCTGGTTCGACCACCACGACGCCTCGGCCGCGCCCCGTGACCACGCGGCCCCGCGGCTGACGGCCCTGGTCGACGCGGCGCTGGCGGACACGGCGGCGGCGCCGCAGGACCACCCTCGGCTGCCGGAGGTGCGGCATCTGCTGGCGTACTTCCTGACGCGGCAGGGGCGGCACGAGGAGGCGCTGGAGCAGTTCCGTCTGGTGGACGGCTATGTGAACGCCCTGCCCTGGCGCACCCGCCGCGACCCGGTGGAGTTCTTCACCTCGACGCGTACGGCGGCGATCCGGGGGTCGGAGGCACGGGCCCGGATCCGCAAGGGCGTCTGACCGGCGGCCGGGGCCTGGCATCGTGGGGGGTATGGACGAGACTCCTCTGCCCGGTGGGTTCATCAATCAGGTCGTACGTGTCGGTGACACCGTGCGGCGCTCACGCGACGTGCCGGATCAACGTGCCGCGTACATACGCGAGTTGCTGGGGCTGTTCGAGGAGCGCGGCTGGGGTGGGGCGCCGCGGTACCAGGGGGTGGACGAGCAGGGGCGGGAGGTGCTCGGGCACATCGACGGGGAGGTGGATCTGCCGCTGTCGGACGCGCGGCTGGCGCGGGTCGCCGAGCTGGTACGGGAGTTCCACGATCTGACGGCCGGCTCGTCGCTCGCCGGGGCGCACGAGGTGGTGTGCCACAACGACCTGTCGCCCAGGAACACGGTCTACGCGGCGCCGGACGGCGGCGAGCCGCTGCCGGTGGCGCTCGTCGACTGGGATCTGGCCGCCCCCGGTGAGCGCGTCCATGACGTCGCGCATCTGTGCTGGCAGTTCCTGGACCTCGGCCCGCGCGTGCCGGACGTCGACGAGGCGGCCCGCCGGATCACGCTGGTCTGCGACGCGTACGGGCTGGACGACCGGGACGGCATCGTCCGTACGATCCTCTGGTGGCAGGACCGGACCTGGCGCGGCATCGCCGAGTCCGCCGACCGCGGCGACGCCGCCATGGCCGCGCTGCGTGAGCGGGGCGTGGTGGACGAGGTGCGGGCCGCGTACACCTGGGTGTCGGCCCACGCCTTCGAGCTGGCCGCGAAGCTGTAGGCGCTGTCCGGCCGGAAAATCCGGGGGCGCCCTCCCGCACCCTTCGGTAGCCTGATCCGCATGGGTGTGTACTCGTACTACTTCTTCCGCTGATTCCGGGCACGGACGCCCCGGCACGAGCCGTTTCGACGGACCGCCGGCGTCCCGCTTCCACGCCCGTCCGACATCAGCTAGCCCCGCCGTGCGCCGACGCGCGCCGTGCGCGGGCATGTCACCTTCAAGGAAGAAGTAATGCGCGAACGCGCCCAATTGTCGATGAAAGACGTCTCCAAGTCGTACGGCGACCGGACCGTCCTCGACCAGGTGTCGCTCTCCGTACGGCCCGGTGAGAAAGCCGGTGTGATCGGGGAGAACGGCTCCGGGAAGTCCACCCTGCTGCGGCTGCTGGCCGGGGCCGAGGCATCGGACAACGGGGAGGTCACCGTGCGGTTCCCCGGCGGGGTCGGGCATCTCGCCCAGACCCTCGGGCTCGACCTCCGGCTCAGCGTCCAGGCCGCCGTCGACGCCGCGCTCGCGGATCTGCGGGAGCTGGAGCGCCGGATCCGGGCCGCCGAGGCGACGCTGGCCGATGCCGCCGAGGACGAACTGGCCGCGTACGGCGATCTGTTGACCGTGTACGAGGACCGGGGCGGCTACGAGGCGGACGCCCGCGTCGACGGCGCCCTGTACGGGCTCGGGCTCGCCCATGTCGGCCGGGACCGCCCGCTCGGATCGCTCTCCGGCGGTGAGCGGTCCCGGGTGGCGCTGGCGTGCGTCCTGGCCGCCGCGCCCGAACTGCTGCTGCTCGACGAGCCGACCAACCATCTCGATCTGCGTGCCACCACCTATCTGGAGGAGCAACTGCGCGCGCACCGCGGCACGGTGGTCGCCGTGACCCACGACCGCGCGTTCCTGGAGCGCGTGGCGACGACGATCCTGGAGGTCGACCGGGACACCCGGGCCGTGACCCGGTACGGCGACGGCTGGGCCGGCTACCGGACCGCCAAGGCCGCCGCCCGCCGCCGCTGGGAGCAGGACCACCAGGAGTGGCTGGAGGATCTGGCCCGTACGAGGGAGCTGGTCGCGGCGGCCGGACAGCGGCTCGCGGCCACCGGCAAGGACCCGCAGCAGGGCTTCGGCAAACACCGCCGCTCGCACGAGGCGAAGCTGTCCGGGCAGGTCAGGGCGGCGCGGGTACGGCTGGAGCGACTGGAGCGGGAGCCGGTGCCCGCCCCGCCGGAGCCGCTGGAGTTCAAGGGCGCCCCGGCCACCACCGGGGCCGGCGGCCTGCCGGCCGAGCTGTCCGGCGTCGTGGTCGGGGACCGGCTGGAGCTGGACTCGCTCCAGGTGAAGGCGGGGACACGGCTGCTGGTCGACGGGCCCAACGGGGCGGGCAAGACCACGCTGTTGCGGGTGCTGGCCGGGGATCTCGTACCGGACGCGGGCACCGTGCGCCGTACGGCCCATGTCGGTTATCTGGCACAGGAGTCGGCGGTCGTCACCGGGGACCCGCGGCTGTCGCTGCTGGGGGCGTTCGCGGCGGGCCGCCGGGGGCTGCCGGAGGAGCACACCGAGGAGTTGCTGGCGCTCGGACTCTTCCGTGAGGAGGATCTGGCCGTGCCGGTGGCCGGGCTCTCGGTGGGCCAGCGGCGCCGGCTCGAACTGGCCCGGCTGCTGACCAGGCCGGCCGATCTGCTGATCCTGGACGAGCCGACGAACCATGTGGCGCTGAGCCTGGTGGAGGAGCTGGAGCGGGCGCTGATCGGCTACGAGGGCGCCGTGGTGGTGGTCTCGCACGACCGCCGCTTCCGCAGCGAATTCGCGGGTGGACGGCTGGAGTTGCGGGCAGGGCGGGTGGTACAGCAGAGCTGACGCATGGTCAGAAACCCTCGGGGTCCTGGAGCTTGGCCTGGAAGATCCCGGCCGGCCGCTCACGCCGGTAGCCGAGCGCCGCGTTCACCGCCAGCATCGGCGCGTTGTCGTCGGCGACGCTGGTGCTGATCTCCCGTACTCCGGGGTGGCGTTCGGCGAGGGTGCCCAGCAGATGGCGTTTGACCGCCCGGCCGAGTCCGCGCCCGCGGTGCTCCGGGACGACCACCGTGTCGTACTGGAGCGCCCGGGTGTGCGACGGGTCGCGCAGGACGAGTTCGGTGTACGCGGCGACCCGGTCGACGCCCTCACCGGCGCCGTCGGCCGCCGCCAGCACCACCGAGGTGAGCAGGACACCGCCCCGGTCGTCGACGAGCCGGGCCGCGCCCCGTACCCGCTCGGCGTCCCAGCGCGGGGTTCGCTCGTCCATGCCGCCGGCCGGCGCGTCCCGCATCACATCGTGCGCCCGCGCGAACTCGTCGGCGAGCGCGTCCGGCACGATGCCGTCCCAGTCGGCGAAGCGGTAGCCGTCGGGCAGCCGCGCCGGGGGAAGCTGGGCGTTCGCCTCCGGGACGCGCTGCACGTACCAGGCGAGCGGCAGCACCTTCGAGAAGCCGAGCCCGTCGACGAACGCCTCGCCGGCGCCGCCGAGTTCGAGCATGGTGGAGACCGAACTGCGCCCGTCGGCGGCCAGTTCGGCCCGTATCGCGCCCCACAGCCGCGCCCCCACGCCGCGCCGTCTGGCGTCGGGACGCACGACCAGGGCGTCGAGGAAGGCCGTGTGCCGGTCGCTCTCCTCGCTGAACAGCAGCAGCGTGGCGACGCCGTCGTACGACGTCCCGTCGGGAGCGGCCCACACCAGATGGAGCATCCGGGCGTCGGGCGAGCGCACCCGCAGCTTCCCCGCCGTCTCGGTGCGGCCCGGCTCCGGTACCGACGCGGGCACGTCCTGGAGATGGGCAGCCGCGATCACGTCATGCCAGGCGTCTGTCTCCGCCTCCGACGGCGGCGTTCCCAGAGTCATCAGCATGATCCGAACCTACGCTCACTCCCCCGTCCGCGCCCCTGAGTTGTACGGGCTTTCCGGACAGTGAGACGGGCTTTCCGCGCGAAGGGCCGCGCAACGCGCACCGCGCGGCACCCGGACCGGGTGCCGCGCGGTGACATGAGGCGCGGTGACATGAGGATCGACGGGATCAGGCGGCGGAGTCGGCCTGCCAGTCCGCCCAGCTCATGTTCCAGCCGTTGAGGCCGTTGTCGGGCGCGATGGTCTTGTCCGGGGAGTTCTTGACGATGACCACGTCACCGACGATGGAGTTGTCGAAGAACCAGGCGCCCGGCTGGTTGGGGTCGTTCGCGCCCTTCGCGTCGTTCAGACCGACACAGCCGTGGCTGGTGTTGGACGAACCGAAGATCGAGTCGTCGCCCCAGTAGTTGCCGTGGATGAAGGTGCCCGACGTGGACAGCCGCATGGCGTGCGGCACGTCCTTGATGTCGTACTCACCCTTGCCGTCGTCGTCCGTGAAGCCGACCGTGGCGCCGTTCATCCGGGTCTCCTTGAACTTCTCGGAGATCACCATCTGACCGTTGTACGTCGGGTTGTCCGGCGAGCCCGCGGAGATCGGGATCGTCTTGATCGTCTTGCCGTCCTGCTGGATGGTCATGGTCTTGGCCTTGGTGTCGACCGTGGAGACCTGGTTACGGCCGATCTTGAAGGTGACCGTCTTCTGCTGGACGCCGAAAACACCGTCCGCGCCCTCGACGCCGTCGAGCGCCAGCTTCAGGGTGACGGTGGAGCCGCCCTGCCAGTACTGCTCGGGGCGGAAGTCGAGGCGCTGCGAGTTGAACCAGTGGCCGACGACTTCCTGACCGCTGCTGGACGTGACGGTGATCCCGCCCTGCACGGCGGCCTTGTTGGTGATCCCCTTGTCGAAGTTGAGCGAGACCGGCATGCCGACGCCGACGGTCGAGCCGTCCTCGGGGGTGAAGTTGCCGATGAAGCTGTTGTTCGGCGAGACGGTGGTGAAGGACGAATTCTCGTGAGCCTCGCGGTTCTTGGAGTCCTTCGCCGTCGCGGTGATCTTGTACGTGGTGGAGCGTTCCAGCTGACCGTCCGGCTTCCAGCTCTTGCCGTCGGCGGCGAGGGTGCCCTTGACGGCGGCCCCGTCGGCGTTGGTCATGTCGACCTTGGTGAGCGTGCCCTTGGTGACGGTGACCTTCGCGTCGTTGTTGATGCCCGCGTTGTCGGCGCCGTTCTTGGGCGAGATGGCTATCTGGGCCTCGGAGGTGTCCTTCGCCGCCGCCTCGTCCACCTGCGCCTGCGAATCCTTCGAACGCTCGGCTCCGGAGTCGCCACCACCGTCGCCACTACTGCAGGCCGAGAGCACCAGCACCCCGCCGAGCAGTGCGGACGCGGCCGTCAGGCCCTTGCGCCGCATACCGTTCGTCATCACACGCTTCTCCATCGTTGCCGATTCCCTGCCTATGACCTTTAAGAACACGCATTCCGGTTCGTCCGGTTCCACATCGAACGAAGATGTGTGCAACGCCACTCGCACCCCGGGATGTACACGGCCCACGCATATGTAAGCCCCGGGCCGCATTCGACGGCGCCCCGGGGCCAAGGGTGTCACGCTCGTGGGCTAAACCACGCCGGGCCGCCCACGAACCCCGTCCCCGACGGGGTCCTCGTCGCTCTCCTCCTCGCCTACCCCGTCCTCGTCGTCCAGATCCCACTCGACGGCTTCGGGGTCGTACTCGATCTCCTCACTGCTCCACGACGCCTGGGCCAGCTCCACCCCGGGCACCTCGCCGACCAGCTCGGAGGGCTCGACGAGATACGCGAGGGCCTCCGCCGCGTCCTCCCCCACCGCCGAGCGGGCATGGCCGCGTTCCTCGTCCGGCATCGAGTCGTCCGAGGCGATACGGGTCAGGGCGGCGGCCGTCAGCTGTTCCGGGTCACTGATCTCCAGCACCAATTCAACGTGCAGCCGGACATAACGGGAGGTCTCAGAAGTGCTCATAACCGGAGAGTAGGCCCCTTCCCCCGGCTGACTTTCCCGCGACCCGCTGCTTTCACTACCATCGGCGCACCCGGCCAATTCGGCGTTTTCCCAAGGGAGATCGATTACGTGTACGTGCCCGTCGTACGCCGACCGCTGCTGACGGCGATAGCCGCCGCGATCCTGCTCTGCCTCATGTGGTTCGTCCCCTCGGCGAACGCCACGAACGAGCACGGCGCCGGTCAGCAGCGGTCCGCCGCCGCCACCGCCCACCAGGACTCCCCCGAGTCCCCCTGACGCGGCAGCACCACGGAGGGGGGGGGGGGGGGGGGGGGGGGGGGGGGGGGGGGGGGGCGGGCGGGGCGGGCGGGCGGGGGGCGCCGCGCCCCCCGCCCCCCCCCCCCCCCCCCCCCCCCCCCCGCCCCCGCCCCCCCCCCCCG
>NZ_JBIAHA010000047.1:20680-22668 GCF_042870175.1 Streptomyces sp. NPDC006643
GCGGGCTGGAGGGACCGGCGGGCCCGCGCCCCCCCCCACACCACCCCCGCCCCCGGGGCCGCCCCGGCCGGTCCCGGGGGGGGGGGGGCGGGCGGGCGGCCCCCCCCCCCCCCCTCCGCGTATGTCTCAGGCCAGCGGGCCGGTCACCGGCTCCACCGCCGCCACCAGCCGCCCCTCACGCACGAACGCGTCCGCCGCCGCGAGATCCGGCGCCAGGAACCGGTCCGGGCCCGGCCCCTCGATCCCCGCCGCGCGCACCGCCTCGATGGCGGCCCGCGACGCCGGCGCGGGCAGCAGACCCGTACGCAGCTCGATCGCGCGGGTCGCCGCGTACATCTCGACGGCCACGATCCGCGTCAGATGCGCCACGGCCGTACGGAGCTTGCGCGCCGCCGACCAGCCCATCGACACATGGTCCTCCTGCATCGCCGACGACGGGATGGAGTCGACGGACGCCGGTACGGCCAGCCGCTTCATCTCGCTGACCAGCGCGGCCTGCGTGTACTGGGCGATCATCAGCCCCGAGTCGACGCCGGGGTCGTCCGCGAGGAAGGCGGGGAGACCGTGCGAACGGTTCTTGTCGAGCAGCCGGTCCGTGCGGCGCTCGGCGATGGAACCGAGGTCGGCGGCGACGATCGCGAGGAAGTCCAGCACATACGCGACGGGGGCGCCGTGGAAGTTGCCGTTGGACTCCACCCTGCCGTCCGGCAGCACCACCGGATTGTCCACGGCCGACGCCAGCTCACGGTCGGCCACGATCCGGGCGTACGCCAGGGTGTCCCGGCCCGCGCCGGCGACCTGCGGGGCGCAGCGCACGGAGTACGCGTCCTGGACCCGGGGCGCCGCGTCCTCCTGGAAATGCCCGGTCAGCCCGGACCCGGCGAGCACCCGCAGCATGTTGTCGGCGCTGACGCCCTGGCCGGGGTGCGGACGGATGGCGTGCAGCTCGGGGGCGAGGACCTTGTCCGTACCGAGCAGCGCCTCCAGGGTCAGCGCGGCGGTGATGTCGGCGGAGGTGTAGAGCCGCTGGAGGTCGGCGAGGGCCATGACCAGCATGCCGAGCATCCCGTCGGTGCCGTTGAGCAGCGCGAGACCCTCCTTCTCCCGCAGCTCGACGGGCGCGATGCCGTGCGCGGCAAGCAGCTCGCCCGCGGGCCGCAGCGCGCCGTCCGGGCCCTCGGCGTCACCCTCGCCCATCAGCGTCAGCGCGCAGTGCGAGAGCGGCGCGAGGTCGCCGGAGCAGCCGAGGGAGCCGTACTCGTGCACGACGGGCGTGATCCCCGCGTTCAGCACGTCCGCGATGGTCTGGGCGACCTCGGGGCGTACGCCGGTGTGCCCGGACGCGAGGGTCTTGAGCCGCAGAAACATCAGCGCGCGCACGACCTCGCGCTCGACGCGGGGGCCCATCCCGGCGGCGTGCGACCGCACGATGTTCCGCTGGAGCCGCCCCCGGAGGTCGTGCCCGATGTGCCGGCTGGCGAGCGCCCCGAACCCGGTGGAGACGCCGTACACGGGCTCGGGCTTGGCGGCGAGCGCGTCGACGATCTCGCGGGCGGCGGCGAGGGCGGCGACGGCCTCGGCGGAAAGCTCGACACGGGCGTTGCCGCGGGCGACGGCGACGACGTCTTCGGCGGTGGTGCCGGCCGTTCCCACGACGACAGTGTGCATATCCATATTCAGGAGCGTACGTATTGAAACTCAACGTGTCACTAGTGGGGCGGGGTGGGGGGTGGGGGGTGTTCGTTGACCGGGTCCGCCCGGTGGCCGGGTTCGTCCTCAAGCGCCGGACGGGCTGGTGTGGTTGCGGCCGGTGTCCGGGTACCGCTCCGGGGTCATGGCCGGACGGCGTGACTTACGCCGCGTGAACCGCTCGTTGGACCCGATGAGACCTCCTTGTCCACGCGGCACAAGTCAGCCTGAGTGTCCGACCACGCCCCCTGCGCGTCCCCCTCCCAACCCGCGGGAGGGGGGCGGGGACCCGCAACACG
>NZ_JBIAHA010000048.1:0-15117 GCF_042870175.1 Streptomyces sp. NPDC006643
GTGGAGATCGCGGCGTTCAACGCGCGTCGATCGGTGACGATCTCGGGTCCGGCGGACGCGGTGTCCGGTTTCTGTCAGGATTCCGGTCTGCGGACGCAGCAGTTGACAGTCAGTCACGCGTTCCACTCGGCCTCGATGCAGGGCGCGGTCGAACCATTCGTCGAAGCAGTGGCGGGCCGGGCACTCTCGGCGCCGGTGATCGGCTTCGCTTCGACGGTGACCGGGGAGTGGCACACCGCCGAGACGGCCACCGACCCGGAGTACTGGGGACGCGCCATCCGCGAACCGGTGCGCTTCTCCCAGGCGTTGACGACGCTGGCCGAGGCGGGCCCGGCGGTGGCGTGGGAGATCGGTTCCCATCCCCAACTGACCTCGCTCGCCCGCGCGTCGTGGAGCGGCACACAGCCTGCGTGGCTCAGCACGCTGCGCCGCGACCGCACCGACCAGGTGCAGCTCCACAACGCGGTGGCGAACTACTACAACCACACCCGCACCGACATCGACTGGACCGGTCTGCACCAGGACAAGGGCCGGCGCACCACCACCATCCCCACCTACCCCTTCAACCGACAGGAGCTGGCCGCGCCGCCCGTCCGCCGTGGCGGAAGCGGCACGAGCACCCTCAGCCACCCGCTGTTCGACCGTCACTACGAGCACCGGAGTGAGGGACAGTGACGCATCAGGGCGAGACCTACGAGAAGACGTTCACGGGCCAGGAACCCTTCATCGCCCAGCACCGCTCCGCCGGCACCGGGCTGCTGCCCGCGGCGGTGCAGCTGGAGATGGCGATGGTGGGGGTCGCCCGGCGGCGGCCGTTCGCCCCGCTGGAACTCACCGATGTGACTTTCCTGCGCCCCCTCACCATCGCCGACGACGCGGCGGCCCCTGTCCGGCTCGACGTGTCCTTCGGCCCCCGGACCACCTTCGAGTTGAGCACCGTCGTGGCCGGCGACCGCAAGCCGCTGTCCACCGGAACGGGCCGGCTGCTCCCGGACGCCTCCCCGGCCCCGCCCGCCGACACCGGCCGACGGATGACGGGCACGCGGACGCTGACCCCCGAGCGGCTGTACGACAGCTGGGCGAGCGAAGGGCTGCTGTACGGTCCCGACTTCCGTACCGTCCGGGACCTCACCGTCGGCGACGGCGGCACGGCCCGCGCCACGCTGCGGACCGACAGCGAACCGGTGCCCTGGTACGCCCATCCGCTGCTCGTGGACGGCGTGTTCCAGGTCGTCAGCTGCGCGCTCCAGGACCTCACGGGCGAGGCGGGCCCCTATCCCATGCTGCCGATCGGCCTCGCCCGGCTCACGGTGTTCGCCGATCTCTCGGTGCTGTCGGCCGGTGTCACCGTCATGGTGCGCCGGACCGGCGTCGACGGCGCGTACGCGACGGCGGACGCCCAACTGCTCGGCCCCTCGGGCGATGTCGTCGCCGAGTTCGAGGCGCTGCGGATGCGCCGAACCGCCGCCGTGTCGCGGCCGGCGGACGCCCCGGCCCGGCCGCGCGCGGACCCGCTGCCGATCACCCGGATCGACTGGCGGCCCGCACCGGCGAGCGACGAGCCGCCCGCTCCGGCGGCCGGCACCTGGGTCGTACTGCACAACGGCGACACGGGCGGCCTGGGCGAGCGAGCCGCCCGCCAACTGCGGGCCGACGGAGCCCGCGTGGTTGAGGTCGGGGTCGGACCGCTGCCCGAAGCGCCCGCGGACGGCCCCGATCACCGGACGCTCGCGCGGCCGGACGAGGAGGCGTTCCGCCGGCTCTGGGAGGAGATCGGCGACCCGGTCGCGGGTGTGGTGCATCTGTGGAACGCCGGCGACGCGCCCGAAGGCGCCCCCGCTCCGGGGGAGGAGACGGCGCTCCGCCTCGGTCTGTACGGCTGCCTGGCCGCGCTGCGGACACTCGGCGAGCGGCAGCGCAAGTCCCGTTTCTCCGTCGTGACCAGGGACGGGCAGCCGGTCGCGGCAGGCGACCGGCCGGTGCCCGCGCGCGTCGCCCTGTGGGGGCTCGTCCGCACCGCCGCCATCGAGTACCCGGGCCTCCGCCCGCACCTCATCGACATCGACATGGACGGCGACGGCGACCAGGCCTCCGACGGCGACCGGGCTTCCGACGACGGCCTGCTCCGGGCGGTCCTGACGGAGATCCGCGCCGCCGACGGTCCCACCGAGGTCGCCTTCCGGCAGGGCGTACGTCACCTGCCCGTCCGGGTGCGCGACCGGTCGGCGTACGCTACACCCGGCGGTACGACGGGGCCCATCAGACAGGGTGGCCGTTATCTCGTCCTCGGCGGGCACGGCGGACTGGGCCTGGAGGTCGCCGACCGGTTCGCACGGGAGGGCGCCGGTGTCGTCGCACTGGTCAGCCGCTCCGGAGCGGCCGGTGCCGATCACGACCGGACGGCCGCGATCGGTGCGCGAGGATGCGAGGTCGTCTCGTACGGCGCGGACGTGACCACGCCCGGCGCCCTGGCGGCCGTCGTGGAGCGCTTCCGCGCGGAGTTCGGCGAGTTGCACGGCGTGGTCCACGCGGCCGGCGCACTCAAGGACGGGCTGATCCGCAGCGCTACCACCGAGGACATCGCGGCGGTGATGCGGCCGAAGGCCGACGGCGTACGGGAGTTGGCCACCGCCGTGGCGGGGCTGAACCTGGACTTCGCCGTACTTTTCGCATCGGTCTCCGGCACCTTCGGCAACCTCGGCCAGGGCGGATACGCCGCGGCAAACGCCTACCTCGACGGCTTCGCCCACGCGCACGGCTCGCCGTGGCTGAGCGTCGACTGGGGCCTGTGGGGCGAGGTGGGTATGGGCGTCGCCGTCGCGGAGCAGCTACGGCGACGTGGAGTCCGCCCACTCGGCACCACGGAGGGCCTGGACGCGCTGATCGCGGTACTGGGGGCGGCGGACGGCCCCCGGCAGGTGGTCGTGGCTCACCCGGACGCCGGCGATGTGATCGAGGAGCCTGGCGCGCCGTCCGACGTACACGCGAAGACTGCTGACGAGGCGTCAGATAGCTCTGTTCCGGGTGGAGATGGCGATCGGGAGCGCGTTGGGGAAGCGCTGGAGCGGTTCCTGACCGAGCGGCTTGGGGTCGCGTCATTCGACCGCGACACTCCGCTGTCGGACTTCGGTATGAGTTCGATCATGAGCGTCGAGCTGTCGGAGGAGCTGTCCCAGAGATGGGGCATCCACCTCCCCGCGACGCTCTTCCTCGAGTACGGCGAATTCGCCGAGCTGGTCGAGGCTCTGACGGGCCGTTACGGTGCCGCCGCCGCGGTCACCGCCGCGGTCGCGGGACCAGAGTCTGAAACCGCCGACACCGTGATCCCGGTGGCCACCGCCGTAACGGCGGGCACCGCCGAGGCTGCCGAAACCTTCCCGGCCGCCGCACCCCCGCACCACGCGCGCCCGGACACGGCCGTCGCGATCGTCGCCGTGTCCGGTGATCTCCCCGGCGCCGTCGGCGGGGTCGACGGGCTGTGGCCCCTGCTCCGCTCCGGCGGTCACGCCTTCACCGAGATCCCGGCCGAACGCTGGGACATCGACGCCCACTTCGAGCAGCGCGGCCCCCGGATGACGGGCACTTACTGCCGTAACGGCGCCTTCGTCACCGGCATCGACCGCTTCGACCCGGCGTTCTTCGGCATCTCCGTACGCGAGGCCGAGGAGATGGACATCCAGCAGAAGCTGCTGCTGGAGCACGCCTGGACGGTCCGCGACGACAGCGGGCTCGCCGGCCGCCGCGACATCGGCGTCTTCGTCGGCGCCACCTACACCCATCACCGCGACACGCAGGGGCTGGAGACCGTCGGACCGCACACCGCGCTCGGCTCCATGAACGCGGTACTGGCCAACCGGATCTCCTACACGCTGGACCTGACCGGGCCCTCGCAGACCGTCGACACCCTGTGCTCGTCGTCGCTCGTCGCCATTCAGCAGGCGGTCGCCGCGCTGCGCGCCGGACACTGCGGCGCCGCGATCGTGGCGGCCTGCCAGGTCGGCCTCACCCCCTGGTACTACCGCAGCCTGAGCCAGCTCGGCGCCCTGTCTGACAGCCGCCCACGGCCCTTCGACGAGCGCGCCGACGGATTCCTGCCGGGCGAGGGCACGCTGGCCGTGATGCTCAGACCGCTCGCCGACGCCGAGAGGGACGGCGACCGGATCTGGGGCGTCATCCGGGGTACGGCCGTCAACCACGGTGGCCGTGGCAGTGCCATGCCGGTGCCCCGCAGCGAGGCCCAGGCCGCCGTCGTCCGGGCGGCACTGGACGACGCCGGACTGACCCCGGCCGACATCTCCCTGATCGAGACGCACGGTACGGCGACCCGGCTCGGCGACCCCATCGAGATCGCCGCGCTGACCGAGGTGTTCGGCGGTGACCCGGACCGCGGCGAGCCGTGCCACATCGGGACGGTGAAGGGCAACATCGGGCATCTGGAGCCCGCGGCCGGACTCGCGGGTCTGGTGAAGGTCCTGCTGAGTCTGCGGCATCGGGAGATCCCGCCCGTCGCCGGTTTCGAGACCCCCAGCAGCCATCTCGACCTGTCGGCCGGGCCGTTCGTGATCCCCGTCGAGGCACGTCCGTGGACCTCCGACGGGCCGCGCCGCGCCGGGATCAGCTCTTTCGGGATGGGCGGCACCAACGCGCACATCGTCGTGGAGGAGTACGAGCGGCACGAGGCGTACGACGGGCACGACGGGTACGACACGGAGTCCCGTACATCGCCCGCCGTACCGGACGAGCACCTGCTCGTCATGTCCGCGCATACCCCGGCCGCCCTGGCCCGGCGCATGGCGGACGTCCGGACACTGCTGCTGCGGGAGGACACGCCGAGCCTGAGCGCGCTGTGCCGATCCGCCGCCGTCGGACGCGACCACCAGACGCACCGGGTAGCGGTTCTGGGAGCCACAGTCGAGGAGCTGACCGCCGGGCTGGCCGAGGCACTGCGCCTGGCGGACCGGGCGCCCGGCACTGTCGTACGCGGTACGACGGTGCTGGACAGCGCGTCGACCGGGCTCAGCGGCCCGGCCTTCCGCCACGTCAACGGCGGCACCGTCGACTGGGCCACGGTGTATCCGGGGCCGCCCGAGGCCGGCCGCCCCGCCCTGCCGCCCTATCCGTTCGCCCCGCGCCCCGAGGCGGTCGCGTCCGCAGTGTCGCCCACAGCGCCCGCCGTCCCGGACGACGTGCCGCCCGCCGCACCGGACACGACCGACGTCGTACGGCGACTCTCGCGCGCCCACCGTGTGCTGGGCGAGCAGACCGTACCCGGAGCGCTGCCGGTGGCCATCGGTCTGCGGACGAGCGGCGCCCTGCGACAGATCACCTTCACCGGTCGCGGGACCGGCGACCATTCCCTCACGAGCGACCTGGACGACCCCACCCGTACCGGGCCGGCCGCCTTCCGGTACGCCGACCGGGTCATCGCCCGGCTCGCCACCGCCGAAGCCCCGGCCACACCCCCCGCCCCGGTACAGCTCGACACCGTGCGCGCCGCCCTCGGCCGGACGCTGGAACCGGCCGGTCTCTACGCCTGGTTCGCGGCGAAGGGCATGGAACTCACCGCACCACTGCGGTCCGTCGCCGAGATCCACTACGGCGCCGGCCGGGTACTCGCGCGGATCGATGTCCCGGCCGGCGACGGTCTGGCGGCCGAGGCGGTGGCACTCGACGCCGCCCTCCAGACCATGGCCGTGCTCACGCTGGCGGATCCCGCGGCTCCGTCCGCCACCTATCTGCCGGTCTCCATCGGCCGGGCGGTGCGCTGGGCGGACGCGGCACGGGCGGCGTTCGTACTGCTCGAAGGCGCCGAGCCCGACAGCGACGGCACGCGACGCGGCGACGCGTCCCTGCTGGCCGCCGACGGGCGGGTGCTCGTCCGGCTCGACGACATCGAGTACCGGACCGTGGCCGGGAACGACGGAAACCCCGGCAGCGGCGGGAGTTCAACAGAAGGGGGGAGTTCCGTGAACGGCGCCGCGCCGTCCGCCCCCGCCCACCGCGCGCCCCGGAGCGCCGCTGCGGAAACGGCGATCGTCACGGTGGTACGTGACGTCCTCCACGACCCCGGTGTCACGGCGACGACCTCCCTGTCCGCCGTGGGACTCGATTCCATGCTGGCGACGGCGATAGCGGCCGACGTCGAGGCGGCGTACGGGGTGAAGCTGAGCCCGACGGACGTCCTGGACGCCGCGGACTGCCGCACTCTCGCCGCGCACGTCGCCGAACTGGCGGGCGACGAGGGCGTGTTCGCCCCGGCCCCGGTCCCGGCCCCGGACACAGCCACCGTCAGCGAGCCGATGACCGTCCACGAGCCGGCCACCGTCCGCGAGCCCGCGCCCGACACCCCGGACGACCGGGAACACGACATCGCCGTCATCGGGCTGGCCCTGGCGCTACCCGGCGCCCCGCACCCCGAACGCTTCTGGTCACTGCTCGCCGGATCCGGCGAGGAGATCCGTCCGGCTCCCGCCCACCGCTGGGGCCGGTACGCCGACGGTCCCGAGCCCGACGTCGGCGGATTCCTGGACAACGTGGAGGAGTTCGACGCGCGGTTCTTCGACTTCTTCCCCAAGCAGGCCGAGGTGCTCGACCCCCAGGCCCGCTGGCTGCTCCGTACGACCTGGGAGGCGCTGGAGTCGGCCGGCCTCCCGCCGCGCCAACTGTCCCCGTCCACCGGTGTGTTCGTGGGCGCCAGCTACCAGCACTACCGGGACTACAACATCGCGCCGGAGCTGGACGCGCCCAGCGGCCTGGGCAACCACAACGCCTTCCTGGCCAACCGCGTGAGCTTCTTCCTGGATCTGCACGGTCCGAGCATGACGATCGACACGCTGTGTTCGTCGTCGCTGGTGGCGTTGCACACGGCGGTGCGGAGCATCCGTGACGGCGAGTGCGAACAGGCCGTCGTCGCCGGTGTCCGGGTCGCCCTGTCCCCGCTGCACTACGTCGCGATGAAGAACCTGCGCGCACTCTCCCCGTCCGGCGCGTCCCGGCCGTTCGACTCCGGTGCGGACGGGTTCGTGCCGGGGGAGGGCGTGGTGACGGTGGTGGTGAAGCCGCTGCGTGCCGCGCTGCGTGACGGTGACCGGATCCGGGGTGTGATCCGGGGAAGCGCGGTCAACCACGGTGGCCGTACGAGTGGGTTGACCGTGCCGAGCAGCACCGCGCAACAGCAGGTCGTCCGAGCCGCGCTTAGGGACGCGGGGGTGTCGGCGGAGTCGATCGGGCTGGTGGAGGCTCATGGCACGGGGACGAGTCTGGGCGATCCCATCGAGGTCGAGGGGCTGACGCGTGCCTGGCGTGGTGTGACGGACAAGTCGCAGTTCTGCGCGATCGGTTCGTTGAAGGGGAATGTGGGTCATCTGGAGCCGGCGGCGGGGTTGGCCGGGCTGGTCAAGGTCCTGCTGGCGATGGAGCACGAGACGGTTCCGCCGTCGTTGCATGTGGTGCGGCCGAATGACCACATCCGGTTCGAGGAGACGCCGTTCTATCTCGCTGACCGCGCGATGGAGTGGCCCCGCAACGGATCGCCCAGGCGGGCCGCGGTGAGCGCGTTCGGCATGGGCGGTGTGAACGCCCACGTGATCGTGGAAGAACCTCCGTCGCCGCCTCGGCGTGAGACACCGCCTCGGGACTCGCACGTCGTACGGATCAGCGCCGCCGACGAGACCGCGCTCCGCACACTCGCCGACGCCTACGCCGACCGGTTCGACGCCGTACGCGACGCCTGGGAGACCGCCGACCTCTGCCACACCGCCAACACCGGCCGTTCGCCCATGGAGTTCCAGACCGCGGCGCACGGATCCACCGCCGCCGAAATCGCCGCCGCGCTGCGCTCCGTCGCGGCCGGCGCTGTTCCGGTGGCTCGCGTCGAGGCCGACCTGACCACCGAAGAACCGGTCGCACCCCGGCCCGCCGAAGCGGTGGAACTGGTCAAGGCGGGTCACGCGCACATCGACTGGGCCTCGCTCTCCGCCGAGGGGGCTCGGGTCACGGACCTGCCCACCTATCCGTTCACGCGAGGGGCGTACTGGCGCACCACCGACTCCGAGGCCGTGCCGGACCCGGTACGACCGGCGGGCGGTGAGGCGGTACGTATCGCGTGGCGCCCCCGAGAACTGGCGCCCGCGCCCGTGACCGGCCAGGCCGGCCAGACCGGTCCGTCCACCGTACGGCTGGTCGCCGCGGACCCCGGGATCGGGCGTGCGCTGACGACGGCCCTGCGGGACCTGGGCGTGACCGTCGTCGCGACCGGTCAGGAGGCGGACACGACCATCGTGCTCGACGCCCCCGCCGGCGCGACGGCCCAGGACGGCCGCCGGACCGACGAACTAAGCGCATTCTGGGCTGAGTTGAGTGGCTTGATGAAGTCGCTGCCCGCGCACGGGAAACTGCTCTGGGCCGGCTTCCACGCCGTGGCCGTACGGCCCGAGGAGCGCGGCGACGTGTCTCCCGTACGCGCCGCCATGGCCATGGCCGTACGCGCCGCCGGGGCCGAGAACCGTAAGCCCACCGCCGTGGTTCAGCTGGACCCGGCCGAGCGGGCCGAGGCACAGGCCGTCCACCTGGTGGCCGAGTACGCCGCCCTGAGCGCCGGCCCGACGGACGGGGCCGACGCGGGCGCCACGCTCGCCGCCTACCGGCGAGGCGTCAGATACACCCCGGAAGCGGTCCCCGCGCCCGCCGGCCCGCCGTACACCCTGCCCGCCGACGGGTACTACCTGGTCACCGGAGGACTCGGCGCCGTAGGACTGCGGCTGACCCAGCGGCTGATCGACCGGGGAGCCCGCCGCGTCGGCATCATCGGCCGGTCGGTCGTCGACGCCGAAAGGTCGGCTCCCTTGCGGGAGTTGGGCAGACAGGCCGAGGTCGAGTATCTGGCCTGCGACGTCTCCGACCCGGCGGCGCTCGCCGCCGTGGCCGGGCAGTTCGGCCGGCGCTGGGGCCGGCTGGTCGGCGTCGTGCACTCGTCCGGCGGGGTCAACCCGTTCGGGGCGATGCACCGCCGGACATGGGGCGACGCCGAGAAGGTGCTCGCCCCCAAGGTCCCCGGCTCGCTGAACGTCGTCCGGCTGGCCGAGGAGCAGGGCGCCGACTTCACCGTCCTGGTGTCCTCGATCGCCGGCACACAGGCGTCCGCCGGCCGCGGCCTGGTCGACTACAGCCTCGCCAACGCCTACCAACTGGCCCTCGCCGAGCGGGAGAACGGCGCCGGCACCACGGTCACCGCACACGCGTGGCCGAACTGGACGGACATCGGCATGAAGGCGGACGCGTCCTTCTCCGCCGCGTACTCGATCGGCGCCGAGCAGGCACTGGACGCCTTCTTCGACCACCTCCGGTCGGGTGGCGCCGTGATCTTCCCGGGCAGCGCTCCGGACACGCCACCGACGGCTGTCGGGGCAACGGAGTCCCTGCCGACGGCGGCACCGGTCGGACCACCCGTAGCCCCTGCCGTGCGCACCGGACAGGACGTGGCCGAGATGCGCATGTGCGTCCGGGACGCCTTCGTCCAGGTGCTGGGGGAGGACCCCGGTGACCGCCCGCTCCAGAGTCTCGGGCTGGATTCCCTCGTGATCGCCGAGCTGACCACCGCCCTTGAGCAGCGCAGTCAACTGACCGTCGATCCCTCGCTGTTGATGCGGGCCCGGACGGCCGACGAGATCGCCACCGACCTCGCCTCGTTCGAGGTGCCGGCCTCGCCCCGTCCCCCCGCTGTCGATCCGTCCGTCCCCGACCACGAGTCCACGACGACATCCGCACTGAGCGCCCTGCTGCGTCCGCTGCTCGTGCACGACGGACAGCGGGGAGTGGGCCAGGCATGACCGGAGAGCCGAACGAAAGGACTGCTGTGAGCGAGCGCGACACCCGCATCGCCGTGATCGGCCTCGCGGTACGGCTCCCGGGCGCCGAGGACGCCGTCGATCTGACGGCCCTGCTCGGCCGCGACGGGGTGGAGGTCGGCGAGGTCCCGCCGAGCCGGTGGGCCCGCGAGCTGTACCGGGGCGAGGGTCCCCACCAGGGCACCCACCACCGAGGCGGCTTCCTGGTGGACCCGTTCTCCTTCGACCACGAGGCGTTCGGCATGACCGCCGAGGACGCCGTGCTTCTCGACCCGCAGCAGCGCGTGATGCTGGAGGTCGGCGCGCGGGCCCTGGAGGACTCCGGATATCTGGGGGTACGCCGCCGGCTCGACGCCGGGGTGTTCATCGCCGCGCGCATGAACGCGTACGGCTTCGACCAGGGCCGGGGCACGGTTCCGCCCGGCCCCGGTACGAGCGGCGAGCCCGGCCCCGTCGGGATACCGGGGCCCGCCGCCCTGTGGGGGCGCTCGCAGAACTTCATGGCCGCCTGGCTGTCGGACCGCTTCGACCTGGCGGGCCCGAGCCTGGTGGTCGACACCGCCTGCTCGTCCTCGCTGTCCGCTGTCTGGCTCGCCTGCCAGAGCCTCGCGGCCGGTACCTCGGAACTGGCCCTGGTCGGTGGCGTCGATCTGCTGATCGACCCGCTCACTTTCGTACTCCTCTCCCGTACGGGGGCGCTCTCCCCGGACGGGCTGTGCCACACCTTCGACAGCCGGGCCAACGGTTATGTGCCGGGGGAGGGAGCCGCCGCCCTCGTGCTGAAGCCGATGCCCGCCGCGCTTGCCGACGGCGACCTGATCCTCGGAGCCGTCAGCGGGGTCGCGGTCAACAACGACGGCCGCACCATGGGCGTCACCACACCGAACCTGGAGGCCCAGATCGATCTGCTGGGCAAGGCGTACCGGACCATCGACCCGGCGACCGTCCAGTACGTCGAGGCGCACGGCACCGGCACCGCGATCGGCGATCCGATCGAAGTGCGGGCGCTCACCGAGGTGTTCACCAGACACGGTGTCGCCCGGAACTCCGTCGCGCTCGGCTCGATCAAACGCCGGATCGGCCATCTGCACTCGGCGTCGGGACTCGCCGGACTCGCGAAGGTCGTCCTCGCGCTGCGCGAAGGCACCGTCCCGGCCGTGACGGTGGAGTCGCCCAACCCGCGCCTCAACCTCGCGGACAGTCCCTTCCATCTGCCCGAGACGCGCCTCCCCTGGCCGGACGCCCCGGTGCGGCGGGCGGCGGTGAGCGGCTTCGGCTTCGGCGGCACCAACGCCCATGTGGTGGCCGAGGCCGCGCCCCGTACGGAGAGCATCCCCGAGGGGCGGCCCGAACCGGTCGTCCATGTACTGCCGCTGTCCGCCGACACCCCGTACGCGCTGCGCGAACTGGTGGCCCAGTGGCTGGAGTTCCTGCCGACCCTGTCGGCCGCCGGACCTCGTGAACTCGGCGACGTCTGCGCGACGGCCCGGCTGGCCCGGCCGCACCGTACCGAGCGGCTGGCCGTCGTCGGCGCGGACGCGGATCAACTGGCCGCCGCGCTGCGCGGCTGGCTCCTGCGGGCCGCCGCCGCCGAGGAGACCCGTACCGCCGTCTCCGTACGGCCCGAGGCGGCCGGTGCCCCGCCCGCGTGGCTGATCGCCCTCGACCGCACCGTGCCGGCCGTCCGTGAGATCGTCGGCCAGTTCGAAGCGGCCACCGGAACCCAACTAGTCACGTTTACGGGGGAGTTGCTGCGGATCGTCTCCGGGGTCGCCCTCGCGATCGCGCTGCGCGACCTGGGACTGCCCGCGGGCGCCGTCGACCTGCCCCCGGGCTGGGAGGCGGTCGGGGACTTCGTACGAGGACGAGTCCCGCTGGAGCAGGCGCTGGGCGATGTCCTGCGCGGCGACAACGCACTCGCGCGCGACGCCCGGGACCACGCCACCCGGGACCAGGCCGGCCGGGACCAGGCCGCCTCCGACGGCCACGACCTCGTCGCGCGCCTCGCCGAAGCCCGCGACGAGCGGGACGTCACGACGGTGCTCGCCGCGATCTCCGCCGAGCTTTTCCGGGCGGGCCAGGAGATCGACTGGGCGGTGTTCCAGCGGTCCGCGGGCGTACCGTGGCGCAAGAGACTGCTGCCCTACGCCCAACTGCGCGGCCGTGCCCTGAACTTGGCCGAGCCCCTGCGCTCGGCCGAACCCGGGAGCCCGGCCGAGCTGGTGTCGGACGAGGGGACCGCCGGGTACACCTTCTCGCGCGTCTTCGGTCCGGCCGAGGCCCCCATCGCCCAGCACGCGGTGTACCGCACACTCATGCTCCCGGGTGTGGCGTGGTTCGACTTCCTGCGTGAAGGCGCCGCACTGCGCGGGGAACTCTTCCACGGGGCCCGGGACATCCTCTTCCACCGCCCGCTCATCCCGTCCGGGGCCCACCGCGTCGTCGGCCGGGTGGACGCGGAGGGCCGGTTCAGGGTGGAGGACCCCGAGAGCGGGGAACTCTTCGTCACCGGCCGGCTCGTCACCGGGCGCCCGCCCGAGCCGGCGCCTCCGATTCCCCTGACCGCCCTGCTGGCCGACTGCGCCGGCTCCGCCGTGCACGCGGGCTCCGGCCTCTACCGGTGGCTGCGGCGGATCGGTTACCACCACGGCCGCTACTACCGGAACATCTCCTGGGTGGCGAGCCTGCCCGACGGCGGCACCCTCGCCCGTATCGAAGGCGCCCGGCAGCGGGAGATGAACGCCCAGGACGTACAGCTGTTCCCCGGGCTCCTGGACAGCGTGACGGTCGCGGCCATCGACCCGGCGAACCCGGTGTTCGGCGCGGCGGACGCGTCCGCGTTCATCCCGCTCTCGGTGGGCCGGCTGGATGTCCTCGGACCGCTGGACGGCGCCGCGTTCGTCCGGACGGAGATCGCCTTCTGGAACGACGAGGCCTGCCGGGTCACCCAGACCGTGACCGACGAGACGGGAACGCCCCTGCTCGTCTTCGGCGACATGGCGTCCAAGCGGGTCCCCGTCCAGGCGTTCAGCACGGGCGGGACACCGGCGCCGGCGGTGTCCCCGGCCCAGGCCGAGCCGGCTTCACTCGCGCCGGCTCCCACGGTGCCGACCACCGCTCCGGCTCCCACCGCGCCAGCTCCCACCGTGCCGACGCCATCTCGTCCGACGGCGCCGGCGGCCCCTGCCGCCCCCGTCATCCCCGCCGTTCCTGTCCCCGTCCCCACCGCCTCTGTGACCCCCGCCGTCCCCGCTGCCTCCCGGTCCGCGCGGGCGCTCAACTGGTTCCTGGCGTTGACCGGTACCTCCGAGGAGCACGCCGACACGGAGTTCCTGTCCGCCGGATTCGACTCGGTGGGCCTGGTGGCACTGAGCGAGCGCATCTCCGAGGAGCACGGTCTCTCCCTCTACCCCACCGTCTTCTTCGAGTATCCGACCCCCCGGCAGTTCGCCGACTTCCTGGTGGAGGAGGCACCGGGGCTCATCGACACACTGGCGGCCCCCGCCGCCCCCGAGGTGCCCGAGGCCACCCCTGTCGCCCCAGCCGTGGCGCCCGTATCGGAACCGCCCGCGCCCGTGGCGCGGACGACTGTCACATCACGAAGACCAGAAGCCGAGCCCCCGGCCGCTCTCCCCGAGACCGTCCCGGCAGCACGACCGCGCGATGTCGCCGTCGTGGGAGCGGCGGTCAAGCTGCCCACCGCCGGCGATCTGACCGCCTTCGCCGAACTGCTCACCGAAGGCCGGGACACGGTCCGCCCGCTGCCCGAGGGCCGTTGGGACAAGGCGGCCGGGCCGGTCCCGTACGCCTCGTTCCTCGACAGCGTGGACGAGTTCGACCCGGCCCCCTTCCGGATCTCGGCCCGCGAGGCTCCCCTGATCGACCCGCAGGCGCGGATCGTGTACGAGACGATCTGGGAGGCACTGGAGGACGGCGGCCGGATCGGCGGCCGGGCCCACGGCGGCAAGACCGGTCTGTGGATCGCGTACAGCCACGACCACTACCACGAGGAGCGGGTGCGCCACGGCGTACCCGACGGGCGTGGCCTCGGACTTGAGGCGATGATCGCGAACCGGTTGTCGTACCTGATGGACTGGCAGGGCCCGAGCGGACTCGTCAACACTCTCTGCTCGTCGTCCCTGGTCGCCATCCACTCGGCGCTCCAGCACCTGCGCACCGGCGACATCGACACGGCGGTCATCGGGGCCGTGCACGCGGGCATCAGCCCGGAGTACTTCCGGTCGATGGGGGACCTGATGGCCCTGTCGCCCCGGCACCGAAGCCGCGCGTTCGACAGCACAGCCGACGGATTCGTCCCGGGAGAGGGAGCCGTGGCGGTGGTCCTGCGGCGGTACGACGACGCCCGGCGTGACGGTGACCGGATCCGGGGTGTCATCAAGGGCGCCGCCGTCAACCACGGCGGACGCACCACCCGCTACTCCGCACCCAGCCCCCGGGCCCAAGCGGCCGTCATCTCCGCCGCGTTGGGGGATGCGGGGGTGTCGGTGGAGTCGATCGGGTTGGTGGAGGCTCATGGGACGGGGACGAGTCTGGGTGATCCGATCGAGGTGGAGGGTCTGACGCGTGCCTGGCGTGGTGTGACGGACAGGTCGCAGTTCTGTGCGATCGGTTCGCTGAAGGGGAATGTGGGTCATCTGGAGCCGGCGGCGGGGTTGGCCGGGTTGGTGAAGGTGTTGTTGGCGATGGAGCATGAGGTGGTTCCGCCGTCGTTGCACGTGGTGCGGCCGAATGATCACATCCGGTTCGAGGAGACACCGTTCTATCTCGCTGACCGCGCGGTGGAGTGGCGTCGGAACGGGTCGCCGAGGCGGGCCGCTGTGAGCGCGTTCGGCATGGGCGGTGTGAACGCCCATGTCATCGTGGAAGAGGCTCCCGCACTCCCGAAGCCGGCGACGCCCGCGCAGGACTCACACGTCGTACGTATCAGCGCCGCCGACGAGACGGCACTCCGCACACTCGCCGACACCTACGCCGACGCCTTGACCCACACACCCGACGACGCGCTCGGCGACTTCGCCTTCACGGCCAACACCGGCCGCGCCGCCCACCGTCTGCGTGCCGTCGTGCACGGTGGCGACACTCGCGAACTGGCCTCGGGCCTGCGGGATGTCGCCGAGGGCCGGACACCGGCGTCCCGACGCGGCGGTACTCCTGCCCCCACCGCTTTCATGTTTACGGGGCAGGGTTCGCAGTATGTGGGTATGGGGCGTGGGTTGTATGGGGTGGAGCCGGTGTTTCGGGCGGCGTTGGA
>NZ_JBIAHA010000049.1:0-13775 GCF_042870175.1 Streptomyces sp. NPDC006643
GCCCCCCCCCCGGGGGGGGGGGGGGGGGGGGGGGGGGGGGGCGGGCGCCCCCCGGCGGGGGGGGGGGGGGGGGCCGGCACCTCCCCCCCCGGGGGGGGGGGGGGGGCCCCGCGGGCCCCCGCGCCCCCCCCACGCCGTGCCGTGTGAGGGGGAACTCCCCGCGATCACCGGGCATTGCGCGAGCCACCCTGATAGGGAGGGAGACATGAGCGAAGAGACCCCGATTCCCCCCGTCCTGACCGTCGTCGCCGCCAGCACCATCGAGCCGAACGTTGTCGGGGAAGGTGCCGCCGACCGCAACTCGTGGATGGTGATCGAGACGGCCGAGCACGGCCAGCTCCTGCTCAACCTGCCGGGCCCGCTGTACCGCGCGATGGAGCAGGCGACCTCCCTGGCCGCCGACCAGGCGGGCCCCGGGCGTCTCGCCCTCACCGAACGCGAGATCGCCGCCTATCGCGAGCGCATCGCGGGTCTCACCGACGAGGGGTAGGCGCCCGCGGCACGGTCAGTACGGACGGTCGCCCGCGATGGCGACCCGTTCGGCGACCCGCCGGTGCGTGCCGTAGTCCGCGACCGCGTAGTGCTGGGTGGCGCGGTTGTCCCAGAACGCGACGTCGCCCGCCTGCCAGCGGAACCGGACCTGGTACTCGGGCACATGCGCCTGCTGGAAGAGCAGGCGCAGCAGCCGGTCGCTCTCCTCCCGCGCGAGCCCCACGATCCGCGTGGTGAACGACGTGTTGACGAACAGCATCCGGCGCCCCGTCCGCGGATGTGTGCGTACGACCGGGTGTTCCACCGGCGGAAAGATGTCCTGGAACCGGGCGAGCCGTTCGGCGGGGGAGAACCGCGCGAAGCCCGGCACGAAGTCGTGCACGGCGCGGGCACCGTCGATCCGGTCCTTCACGTCGCGCGGCAGATTGTCGTACGCCACCGCCATGTCGGCCCACATCGTGTCGCCCCCGGCGGGCGGCACCTCGCGCAGTTGCAGCACGGCGCCCATCGCGGGGCGCTCCCGGAAGGTGACGTCCGTGTGCCACACGTTCTCGAAGGTCGGGACGGCCGTACGGTCGAAGCGCACCACGTCCTCGGCATCCCCGGCCGCCAGCAGCGGATTGGTCTCCAACTCGCCCCAGTTGCGGGCGAAGGCACGCTGCGCGTCGGAGGACAGCCGTTGCCCCCGGAAGAAGAGGACCTTCCACTCCAGCAGGGCGCGATCGAGTTCGTCCCGCACGGCGGGCGACGGTGGCACCGACAGATCCAGACCCTGGATCTCGGCGCCGATGGTGCGGGACTGCGGGACGAGCCCGAACAGTTCGTACGGCCGGTCCTCCCAGCCCTCGGGCACGCGACGCAGCTCGCGATGCCCCTCGTACAGGCCGTCGGCGGGAATGTGGGGATCACGGAGAGCGGAAACAGTGGAGGCAGCGGGGGCGCCGGGGACAGTGGGGGCGGCGGAGGCGTCCGATGCGGATATGGCGGCGGTGGTGGTCAAGGGTCTCCTCGGGAGAACGAACCGGTGGGAAGGGACTACGGCCCGGCCCGCCGCGGCGCGTGGGCGCGGGCGTCAGGTCCACGACGGCAGGGGGCGCGTCGCCGCCGGAGGTCAGCGACAGCGACAACAGAGGACGGGCGGGGATCCCACCCGGCCGCGGCGCAGCAGAAAGCTGAGGCCGCGAGGCGCGCACTCACCGCGTGGGCCGCTGAGAAGCGGCTCCACGACACGGTGGTTCGAGTACGGACCCATGGCAGGCACCGTACCGCAGCCGCCGTCCCGGGAACATCGGCAGGACGGCCGGCGCCCGGCCGGTGGTGGGTGCCGGCGGGACTGGGCAGGGTGTGCGTATGGCCCTCTCCGTCGCACACCTCAGTGACCCGCACCTGACCACCGGCCCGCTGGGCGGCGCGCCCGCGGAGGGACTGAGCCGGGCGCTCGGGCGCGTTCTCGTCCTCGACCCGAGGCCGGACGCTGTGGTGATCACCGGAGATCTGGTGGAGCGGGGGACCCCGGCGGAGTACGCGGTGCTGCGTGACGTGCTCGGGAGCTTCCCGCTGCCCCTGTTCCTCGTGGCGGGCAACCACGACGAACCCGGCGCGCTCGTCGAGGCATTCGGCGGGACGGGTCTCATGGGCGGTGCCCACGAGGCGTACTACGTCGCCGAGCTGCCCGGACTGAGCCTTGTGGTTCTCGACTCCTCGGTGCCCGGTGAGGGCGGCGGGCGGCTCGGGCCCGCTCAACTGGACTGGCTGGACGGGGCCTTGGCCCTGAGGCCCGACGTCCCGGCGTTCGTGTGTCTGCACCACCCGCCGCTGCCGGTCGGTATTCCGTTTCTGGACGGCATGCGGCTGGCGGACGGCGACGCGCTCGCCGATGTGCTCGTACGGCACACCAATGTGGTCCGCGTCCTGGCGGGCCACGTCCACCGCCCGGTCACGGCCGCCTACGCGAACAGCACCCTCGCCGTCGCCCCGAGCACCTATCTCCAGAGCGGACTGGCCCTGCGCGAAGGCGTCCCGAACTATCTGCCCGAGCCGACGTCCTTCCTTCTCCATCTGCTCGCCGGCACCTCGTGGATCACCCACACGGTCCCGGTCAGCCACGCGGCGGCCCCGATCGGCGGCTACCGGACCGGTGGTTGAGGCTGCCTCTTCCCGCACCGGCCTCTCAGCCCAGTCCGATCCGCGCCGCCGCCGCCGACCAGGCCCGCCCGTCGCCCTGCGGCTCGTAGCGGCGCAACCCTTCCGTACGGGCGACGAGTTGGCGCATCTCGGCGCGGTCGCCGACCAGGCCGTGAGCCCGCGCCTGGACGAGGACGTTGCCGAGCGCGGTGGCCTCCGCAGGGCCCGCGACCACCGGCAACCCCGTGGCGTCCGACGTCAGTTGGCACAGCAGTGAGTTACGGCTGCCGCCTCCCACCAGATGCACCACGCGGATGTCCGTGCCGGACAGCTCGGCCGCCGTGCGCAGCGTGGCGCGGTGCGCCAGGGCGAGGCTCTCCAGGATGCAACGGACCGTCGCCGCCCGGTCGTCGGGCGGCTCCTGGCCGGTGCGCGCGCAGTACGCGGTGATACGGCCCGGCATGTCGCCGGGTGTGAGGAACGACGGGTCGTCCGGGTCGACCAGCGCGGCGAACGGCCGTGACCGCGCCGCCCCTTCCGTCAACGGACCCAGGTCGGCGGGCAGTCCGCGGTCCGCCCAGGTGCGCAGGCTCTCCGACAGCAGCCACAGCCCCATGATGTTGCGCAGGAAGCGGTAACTGCCGTCCAGGCCAAGCTCGTTGGTGAAGTTCGCGGCCCTGGACGCCTCCGTGACGACCGGCTCCGTCAGTTCGAGACCGGCCAGTGACCACGTACCGCACGAGATGTACGCGAAGCCCGACCCAGTCGCCGGCACGGCGGCCACGGCCGAGGCCGTGTCGTGGGACGCCACGGCCGTCACCCAGGTGGACTCCGGCAGCCCGGTCTCGGCCGCCACGTACGGCAGCAGCGTTCCCGCCGCGTCCCCCGGCCGCCGGATCGGCGGAAACAGACCCCGGTCGATACCCAGCCGGCCCATCAGGGCGTCCGACCAGTCGCCCGCACGCGCGTCGAACAGGCCCGTCGTGGACGCGTTGGTGGCCTCCGCGCCGACAGTGCCGGTGAGCCAGTGCGTCAGGAGATCCGGAATCATCAACAGCGTCCGCGCGGACGCCAGTTGGACGCTCCCCGACGCCGCCGCCAGCTGGAACACCGTGTTGAACCCCAGATGCTGCAACCCGGTGATCCGGTACAGCTCCCGGGCCGGCACCGTCTCCCAGACCCGCTCGCCCACACCTTCCGTGCGGGAGTCCCGGTAGTGGTACGGGTTGCCGAGCAACTGCCCGTCCGCGTCCAGCAGCCCGTAGTCCACCGCCCAGCTGTCGATCCCGATCGACGCGATGTCGTCGTGACGACGGGCCGCCCGGCCGAGCCCCGTCAACACCCCCTGATAGAGGGCGAGTACGTCCCACCGCAAGCTGTCCGGCAGCCGCACCGGCCGGTTCGGGAAACGGTGGACCTCGGTCAGCTCCAGCGTGCCCGGACCCGCGCGGCCCACCCGCCCCGCCATCACCCGGCCGCTGGTGGCGCCCAGGTCGACGGCGACGAAGACCGGGGCGTCCGGGCGGCGCGACTCCGCCGCCGCTGGTTCGGTGCCGTACGACACGGCGACGACCCCCCGCCCGCTCAGCGCAGGAACGCCGCGGCGACGCCGGCGTCGACGGGTATGTGCAGACCGGTGGTGTGCGTGAGGTCGCCGCCGGTCAGCGCGAACACGGCGTTCGCCACATGCTCCGGCAGCACCTCGCGCTTGAGCAGCGTCCGCTGGGCGTAGAACTCGCCCAGCTTCTCCTCCGCCACCCCGTACACCGCCGCCCGCTGCGCCCCCCAGCCCGCCGCGAAGATCCCCGACCCGCGCACCACCCCGTCCGGGTTGACCCCGTTGACCCGGATCCCGTGCTCGCCCAACTCCGCCGCCAGCAGCCTGACCTGGTGTGCCTGGTCGGCCTTCGTGGCCGAGTAGGCGATGTTGTTGGGACCGGCGAACACCGCGTTCTTCGAGGTGATGTAGACGATGTCGCCACCGATGCCCTGCGCGGTCATGACCCGCGCCGCCTCCCGCGACACCAGGAACGAACCGCGCGCCATGATGTCGTGCTGGAGGTCCCAGTCCCGCGCGGTCGTCTCCAGCAGCGGCTTCGAGATCGAGATGCCCGCGTTGTTGACGACCAGGTCCACGCCCCCGAAGGCGAGCACCGCCGCGCGGAAGGCGGCGGCGATGGCGTCCTCGTCGGTCACGTCGACGGTGACCGCCAACGCCCGCTCGGGGCCGCCCAGTTCGGCGGCGACCTCCGCCGCGCTCGCCGCGTTGACGTCGGCGACGACCACGCACGCGCCCTCGGCCGCCAGCCGGTGCGCGACGGCCTTGCCGATGCCGGACCCGCCGCCGGTCACCAGCGCGACACGGGCGGCCAGCGGCTTCGGCGCCGGCATCCGCCGGAGCTTCGCCTCCTCCAGCGACCAGTACTCGATCCGGAACTTCTCCGACTCCTCGATCGGCGCGTACGACGAGACCGCCTCGGCGCCCCGCATCACATTGATCGCGTTGAGATAGAACTCGCCGGCCACCCGGGCTGTCTGCTTGTCCTTGCCGTACGAGAACATGCCCACGCCCGGCACCAGCACGATCGCCGGATCCGCGCCCCGCATCGCCGGTGAGCCGGCGTCGGCGTGCCGGTCGTAGTAGGCGGCGTACCGCGCGCGGTACTCCTCGTGCAGCCGCGCGAAGCGGTCCTTCACCTCGTCGAGCGGCGCGGCGGCGGGCAGATCGAGAACCAGCGGCCGGACCTTCGTACGGAGGAAGTGGTCCGGGCACGAGGTGCCGAGCGCCGCGAGACGCGGGTGCTCCGCGCGCGCCAGGAAGTCCAGCACGGGCTCGCTGTCGGTGAAGTGACCCACCTGCGGGCGGTCGGTGGAGGCCAGCCCGCGCAGCAACGGGGCGAGCGCGGCGGCGCGCGCCCGCCGCTCGTCGTCGGGCAGCGGGCCGTATCCCTCCAGCGGCGGACCGAACGGCTCCGGCCGGCCGCGCTTCGCGAGGAACCGCTCGGCCTCTCGGATGATGCTCAGCGAGTTCTCCTCGCACTCCCGCGACGTGTTTCCCCACGCGGTGATGCCATGACCGCCCAGCACACAGCCGATCGCCTCCGGGTTCGCCTCCTTCACCGCCGCGATGTCCAGGCCGAGTTGGAAGCCGGGGCGCCGCCACGGCACCCACACCACGCGCCCGCCGAAGCACTCCGCCGTCAGCGCCTCGCCGTCGGCCGCGCAGGCGAGCGCGATCCCGGAGTCGGGGTGCAGATGATCGACGTGCGCGGCGTCCACCAGGCCGTGCATGGCGGTGTCGATGGAGGGGGCCGCGCCGCCTTTGCCGTGCAGGCAGTAGTCGAAGGCGGCGACCATCTCGTCCTCGCGTGCCACCCCGGGATACACCTCGGCCAGCGCCCGCAGCCGGTCGAGCCGGAGCACGGCGAGGCCGGCCCCGGTGAGCGTCCCCAGGTCCCCGCCGGACCCCTTCACCCACATCAGCTCGGTGTCGGCACCGGTCACCGGGTCGGCGGCCAGTCCCTTGGCGGAGGTGTTGCCGCCCGCGTAGTTGGTGTTGCGCGGGTCGGCGCCCAGACGGTGGGAACGCGCCAGGAGTTCGGCTTCGGGGGAGGACGTCATCAAGAGGCTTCCTTCGATCCCAGATCAACGAATGAATCGATTCACTGCGAAGGTAGGTGGCGCCGCGGATGCGTGTCAAGGTGCTGTGCGGCCTCTGAGCGGGCCGGTGTTCCCAGCCCGCTCAGGACCCCCGGGTCTGAATCAATTCACTCGTGGACGCCGGACGGTGCGCCGCCCGGGAACGGCCGGGCGGGAGCCCGGAGGAAGAGATCCCGAGAGGCGCCGGCGAGAGTGTCCGGTACGCGCGCGCACGGCGCCCGGACATCGACGAACAGGGCGCCACGCGCGCTGTTCCAGCGGGCGTCCACCGTGTCGCCGCTCACCGGATCCTCGAAGCGGAATCCGGCCTGGACGATCCCCGTACCCCGTCCCTCCCGCTCATGGGTGTGCTCCCAGCCCTGAGCCGTCAGCCGTTCACGCAGCCGGTCCAGTGCCGGGCGGGCGACCTCCTCGGCCACGCCGTCGACGCCCCAGCGGTGTTCCGGGCCGATGACTCCCGGCTCCGGATCGCCCGTGAGATTCAGCAGTCCACGCCCACGGCAGACCCGACCGTCGAGCACGTTCCTGGCCGCCGCCACCGGTTCCGGCAGCCGCATGAGACCGTACGCGCGCCGCGAACGCTCCTGGATCCGCTCGGCCGCCCGCGCCGGATCGGCCGTCGGGTACGGGGCTCCGTACCGGACGCGCTCGACGGCCGGTGCCACGGCGACGATCGCGAGGACGCACACGACCAGTCCGACCGCCCGGCGGCCACGGGCCGCTCGGCTTCCACCCCCGGCGCCGGCCACGTCCATGTGGGTCCTCTCCTCGGAAGGCGACCATTCCGAAGGGACAACGCGCGCCGGGGGCCCGGCGGTTGCTCACTCAGGGGTGATGTGTCCGGACCGGAGTTGCCCTCGGGCCCCAGGCGGCGGACACCTCACCCCTTGGCCAGCAACTCCGCGATCTCGTCGTGCAGTTGGAGCGGCAGCTCGGTGCCCCAGCGTGTCGCGGCCTCGGCGGCCAGCTCCCGGCTCCACCGCCAGCTCTCCATCGCGGCCGACCGGACCTCGGCCGGCCGCGCGCCGCCGGTGGTGGCCAGATGGCGCGCGCGGTCGGACTCGGGCAGGTCCTGCTCCAGCGCGCGGCTCGGTGTCAGCCAGTGCGCCGTGGAACCCCTAAGCAGTCGGCACAGCTTCAACTGGAGTGGCGAGATCACCGCGTGCAGCAGGTTGTACGCGCGGGCGCTCTCGCCCCGTGCCCGCACATGCGCCAGCATCAGTGTCCAGTTGGCCAGTTCGTCGCACAGCTCCTTGGCCGTGGACACCGGCTCCGGCGGCCGGTACTCGGCGAGCCGGCGCGCGGCCGAGGTCAGCCGCCCGTCGCGGTCGAGCAGAACGGCGGACTCGGGGTCGGGGAGGTGCACCATCCCCTCCCACGAAGGGATTTGGTCGATGCCGGGCCCCGCCGCGTCGACATGGAACTCACCGCGCATCAGGTCCTCGAAGACCACGGCGAGGATCCCGTACATATTGGTGTGGGCCATCTTCAGCGGCGCCAGCCGTTCGACGAACTCCCGGCCGTCGAAGGTGTCAGCGTCCGCGTCCCGTACGAAGAGATACGCGTCGATGTCGGAGTGCGCGTCCGACTCCCCGAGGGTCCACGACCCGTACAACAGGACGCCGTCCAGGCGCGGTTCGGCCTCGGCGAGCGCACGCAGCCGCTCGACACGGTGGTTCAGGACGGGGGAGGGCGATACGTACGGCACGGGGCTGGTGTCTCCTCGGACTGGGGCTGACGGCACACGAACGCGGCCCGGTAACCGGCCCTGCCGGGCGGCCGGTTGGTGGTCACGGACCACGCTCGTGTCCTATGTCGTACCCATGCCGTGGATCTTACGCGAGCGCCCGCCGCCCTACCCGGCGCGCACCGGGTCGATCGGCTGGATCGGGTCGATGGGATCGATCGGCGGAATGGAGCCGAACGGGTCCGACTCGACCACATAGCTGCAGTACGTGTACGAGTACCCGGGGTCGATCGACATCCCGTCCGTCGTGCTGGTGACGTCGTCGGCCGCGTCCCCGGAGTGCTTGAGCAGGAAGTGGTAGTCACCGACGGGCAGCCGCAGCGTCTTCTTCGGATAACCCTTGCCGGAGTCCTTGCAGGCCTTGTCGACGGCGCCGTAACTGGAGTAGTTCTCGCAGCCCCCGCACGCCTTGATCTTGATCGTGCCGGTCACCGGCCCGGTGTACAGGATCTCCACCGCGTCCGCGGCGTCGTTGCTGATCACCACCTCGAGCCGGGGCCCGCCGGGCGCGTTCTCCGGCGGCAGCCGCTTCCCGGCCGCGCCGCGCTCCGCGGCGATCTCGGCGGCGATGGCGATGTCCCGCGCACGGTCCCCGCGCCCGCTGTCCTTGTACGTGGACCTGAACGAGTTCAGCGTCTCCAGAGCGAGGTCGAACTTCTTGTCCTTGAACTGGTCGACACCGCAGGCGTACGTCCCGGACTCCACGGCCGACGCGGCGCTCTTCTTCAGGGAAGCGGTGTCCGTCTGGAAGGAGTTCACCATCTCGGAGATGTTCTTCAACTCCGTGGTGGACGTGCACGGATCGGCCCCGCCCAGCTTCCCCGCGCGCTCCTTGATCGCGGTGTCGACGGCCGGCTTCACCGCCGCCGCCTGGGTCGACTTGGGGAACGTGGCGATGAGTTCGCCGAGGTCTCCGCCGTCCGCGACCGACTCGCCCGCGGCCAGCCCCTGCTTCCCGCACTCCAGGAGGGAGGTGGCCAACGGGTCGTCGGGCCACTTCGCCAGCTTGCCGAGCAGCTTGCCGTCGACCGAATCGGGCACGTCACGCAGGTAGTTGAGGGCGTCCACGGCCTCGCAGTAGTTCTTCTCCGCGTAAGGGACGGACACCGCGTCGTAGAACGCCGCCAGCCGTTCGGGCACCAGCTTCCCGGCCCTCGAATCCCCCTCGTTCTCGCCGAGTTCACGGTAGACGCCGAGGGCGGCCGTGAACCCCGCGGCCTTGTCCTCGCTGCTGCCGGAGCTCTCGCGCGTCGTCCTCACGTCCTTGTCGGCGTCGGCGAGCCGTCCGAGCAGCATCTTCTCGACGGCCTCGTTCTGGGCCGCTTCATAGGCGACCGCCCCGCCGACCGGTATGGCGAGCAGGACGAGAGCCACGGCGACGGCCACGGCGGGCCGCACGGAGGGAAGCACCAGCGGAGGGCGCGGGACCGGGACACGTGCGCGCCGCGCGCCGTCCAGGGCGGCGCCGATCAGCACCAGGACGTACAGCGCCACCGGGAGGGCGGGTACGCCGTCGGTGTCGGCGGGCAGCACGAGGAGCAGGAACAGCGCGGTCGCCGCCAGCGCGAGGGCCAGCCGGAGCCGGTCGCGGATCAGGGCGTAACCGAGCCCGAGGCCGGTGAGGTTGAGGAGCCCGACGGCGGCCACATGACCGGACGCGGGCGGTGGGCCGACGGGCTGCGGCGGAGCGGCGGGCGGGGGAGGGCCGAAGACCGGCGGGGGAGGTCCGAACGCCGGTGGCCGGCCGGGCGGTTGGAAGGGCGGCGGCTGGGTCGGCGGCGGCGGTGTCAGGGGCTGTTGCGGCGGCACCGCCGGCGGTACGGCGTCGTTGGGTTCGTCGTCCCGCCGCCCCGCGTCCGAGGACGCGTCCGCGCCCGCTTCCGATCCGCCGCCCGTTCCTTTCTCGTCACTGTCTCTCCCCGTCGCCATGTGCCCCCCTGTTGTCCTGTGCCGCAGCGTCGCGCTGCTACTCCATACAGTGAACGTCAAGGTCGGTGCGGTGCAAGGCGGTTGGCGGACGGCCGCCGCCCCCGCCGCGGCCGGACAGGCTCCGGCGCCGCGACCGAAATTCGGCCGTGGAGAGGGATTAACACCCTCGAACTCTGGCCAGAATGATGCCGTGACAGTCCCTCGACGAACTACATAATAATACGTTGGGGACCTGAAGATCATTCATTCAGCATTACGTCCCAGGCCACCGGGCCACCAATGAACGGCGCGAGGAGAGCGGCCGTGCATGATGAATTCCTGTGCCATGTCACCGCCTACGGAGTCAGTGGCGGTCAGCGTATAGGCGTACCCCTGGGAACGTATCGCGCACCCACTCTGTCACTTGCACTGTGGTGGTTACGGGACCGGGCGACCTGGATTGCGGAACGTCTCGATCCGAGCCCCGACAACGACAATTTCCCCGCCCGCGCGCTCGCCCCCCTGGCGGACACCGCTCCCGACGTACCCCAGATGCTGCGGGCCTGGCGCGACAACCAGGCCCATCAGGACCGGGTCGCGGAACATCTGGCGGCGGGTCAGCTCATTCGCGTCGCCACGCGCGACGAAACGACGGAATATGAACTTCTCGCGGAATCCGTGGACGCGCTGCGGATGGACCGCGCGAGCCCCTCACTGATCGACGACTCGGAAATCCAGGACAGTTACGCGTACGCATATGTAAAGCCCTCGGAAGTCGCCGGGAAATGGCATACGCGGGAAGACTCCTTCGCCGACACGTTGCAACTGGGCAGACTGCCCCGCTAATCGCGGTTCCGACGCATCGGAATAACTCCCTCCGCACCGCCGTTCATCCTCTCGGACACGCGGCGCGCGTACGCGCCGCACAACGGCCGCCACCGTGCGGACGTTGCTACGGTCTGATTCGCACGGGCCCGGACGGCTTCCCTACGCGGATGCCGCGGGCAGAGCGATACCCGGAAGGAGACGGCAGATGCTGTACGGCAAAGAGCATGTCAGGCGCTACCAGGAGACCGACGGCGAGGTGGGGCACGACTGGGAGAACGGCACCACCACGCTGATCCTCACCACCACCGGCCGCAAAAGCGGTGAGCAGCGCAGCACCCCCCTCATCTACCGGCCCTACGGTGACGACGTGATGGTCGTGGCCTCCAAGGGCGGCAGCGACGAGCCTCCCCTGTGGTACCTCAACATCCAGGCCGACCCCGAGGTGCACGTACAGGTGAAGGGCGACCGCTACACCGCCCGCGCCCGTACCGCGACCCCCGAGGAGAAGCCGGAGATGTGGCGGCGGATGGCCGAGGTCTGGCCCGACTACGACGAGTACCAGACCAAGACGGACCGGGAGATCCCCGTGGTCGTCCTGGAGCGCGTCTGACCGTCCGGCCGTGTGAGTCTTCGCTTCCGTGAAGCCGCTCGCCCGTTCACGACTCCGCCGGCGCCGACATCAACTCGTCGGCGTCGGCGGTGTTGTGACGTCATGTCAGTTCGGTGAGGCCGGTTCGGCCGGGTCACCTCCGCCGGTCAGCTCCGCGGGGTCAGTTCCAGCGCCTGGGCCAGCGTGCGCCACTGTGCGCGCGGCAGTGCCTTGCTCGGGTCGCCCGAGAGGACCTGGAGCGCCAGATGGTCGGCGCCGGCGGCCACGTACTCGTCGACCCGGGCACGTACCGTCTCCGCGTCGCCCAGCGCGAAGAGCGCGGCGAGCAGCCGGTCGCTGCCGCCGTCCGCGAGATCGCTCTCGGCGAAGCCGAGACGGAGCAAGTTGTTGGTGTAGTTGGGCAGTTGGAGATACATCGACAGCATCCCGCGTGCGACGGCGCGCGCCTGGTCGATGTCCGTGTCCAGTACGACGGTGAGTTCCGGCGCGAGCAGCGCGTCCGGACCGAGCGCCGCGCGTGCCTCGGCGGTGTGCTCGGCCGTCACGAGATAGGGGTGCGCGCCCCACGCCCGGTCGGCCGCGAGCTTCAGCATCTTCGGGCCGAGCGCCGCGAGGACGCGCCCGGAGGCGGGCACCGGGTCGGCCGCGGCGTCCAGGGCGTCGAGGTACTCGACCATGGTCGAGTAGGGCCGCGCGTAGTTCGGGTTGAACCCGCTGTGGCTGACGCCCAGTCCGAGGACGAAGCGTCCCGCCGAGTCGCGCCGGAGCCGCGCCGTCCGCTCGGCGACAGCTTCCGCCGGGTGGTCCCAGATGCTGAGGATGCCGGTCGCCACGGTGATGTGCCGGGTCGCTTCGAGGACGGGGACCACCTGGTCGAGCGAGGGGCTGCCGCCCATCCAGACCGTCCCGTAGCCGAGCGCGTCCAGCTCGGCGACCGCCGCCGAGACCGCCGCGAGCTCCGCCGGTTCCGCGGGGTGCAGGGCCGAACTCCAGATACCGATCCTGCCGAAACGTGCGTCATTGTCAGTGGGCATACTGAAAGCTAACGCAGGGCCCCGGCCGCTATTCCTGCACCGCGCCCGGCGGCGGCGCACTCGGGCGCGAAGAGGGTCCGGCCGGTGGCCGGACACCGGTTTCGGGGGCTGGTTCCGCGCCCCGGCGCGAAGGTGTGATGGTTCCCCTCGCGTTCATCACACCTACATCCGCCGCTCATTCGGTGTCGGCAGCATCGGCCTACCCCCCCCGGCCACCTGAACGACGTCAAGGAGCCCTGTGAAGATCCTCCGCAAGATCTCATCAAGCGTGAGCGCCGGGAAGCCGAGGCCGGGCCGAGCGACCGGCGGGCGGGTCGGTACCCGGATCCGCGATCTCGACGAGACGAACCGGCGGACGGACAAGGAGGCGGCGCGGATCAGGCCCGTCACCACCTCCGAGATCCTCACGAAGCACCGCAAGGGCTTTCCGTACCACGGCTGGGTCGAGATCGACTCCGAGCACTGCCCGCCGTTCGTCATGTTCTGCGCGAACGACGAGGCCGTCGCCCTCGACACCGTATGGAACGGCCGCTTCGGTTACGAGTCCGCGAGCCTGCACCACTGGAGCCGGCTCGCCGCCACCAGCCGTACGATCCTCGACGTCGGCGCGCACGTCGGCTACTACGCGATGATCGCCTCGCTCGCCGCGCCCAAGGCCACGGTGCACGCCTTCGAGCCGGTGCCGCCGATCCACGCGAGGCTGGCCGTCAACCACCGGGCGAACGGGCTGAAGAATCTCGTGCTGCACCAGAACGGCGTCTCGGACCATCCGGGCACCGCGGACATCAACATCCGCTTCCCCCTGTCGAACCTGCTCTCCACCGGCTCCTCGCTGGAGGACTTCGACAAGCCGTTGGCCAGTGCTTTCACCACCCGCGTCCATCTGCTCACCCTGGACGAGACGCTGGGGGACACCCCGGTCGACCTGATCAAGATCGACGTCGAGGGCCACGAGCCGAGCGTCCTCGCCGGGGCGCGGAACCTCATCAAGCGCGACCGGCCGGTCATCATCCTCGAAGCCCTGCACAAGACGCTGCTCGGCAAGCTCACCGAGCCCTTCGAGGGGCTGGACTACACCTTCCGCTGGATCTCGGAGTCCGACGGCAGGCTCGTCCCCATCACCGGCGACCGCCCGGAGAAGAGCCGCAATCTGATATTCGCGCCGAAGGAGCGCGAGTACGCCTGACGCGTCCGGCAACTCGCGACGCGCGCCCGGACATGACGCCGCCCCGGCACGGGCGGGACGCTCGTGGCGGGGCGGCTGGTCGGGGGGGGGGGGGCGCCCGGGGCCCCCCCCCCCCCCCCCCGCGGGGGCGGGCCCCCCCCCCCCCCCCCAAAAAAAAACCCACAACACTACAAACCCCCCCACCCC
>NZ_JBIAHA010000050.1:0-5490 GCF_042870175.1 Streptomyces sp. NPDC006643
CTTCCTTTGGTCCCGTTTCCGGGTCCCTCCGGGCTTCCCTTCGGTTCTTGCTGTGTTGCTGTCTTGCGTTTCCGACTCTATCAGAACCTTTCGGCCCCTGATTCCCAGTCAGCGGGATCGCTTTCAGTTATCCGCTTTCGCGTTTCCCTTTCGGCGAATCCGACTTTATCAGAGATTCTGAGTCGGAATTCCCACCCGGTCCGGTGCACCGCTCGCGGTACGTGAGTACCTCGGCTTCCCGTCCAGGTGGAGCCGTAAACCTACTGGAGCGGGGCCCCCGAAGCAAATCGGGGGCCCCGCTCCGGTGTTGAGGTCCGGTCGAGGTCAGACCTCGACGACCACAGGCAGGATCATCGGGCGCCGGCGGTAGGTGTCGGAGACCCACTTGCCCACCGATCGCCGCACCAGCTGCTGGAGTTGGTGCGGCTCGGCGACGCCGTCCGAGGCCGACTTGCCGATGATCTCCTCGATCTTCGGGATGACGGCGGCGAACGCGGAGTCCTCGATGCCGGAGCCTCGCGCCTGGATGTGCGGGCCGCCCACGACCTTGCCGGTCGTCGAATCCACCACCAGGAACACGGAGATGATGCCCTCGTCGCCGAGGATGCGGCGGTCCTTGAGGGACGTCTCGGTCACATCGCCGACGGAGAGCCCGTCGACGTACACGTAACCCGCCTGGACCTTGCCCACGATCCTGGCCTTGCCGTCGACCAGGTCGACGACCACTCCGTCCTCGGCGATGACGATGTGGTCCTTCGGGACGCCCGTCAGTGCGCCGAGTTCGGCGTTGGCGCGCAGATGGCGCCATTCGCCGTGGACCGGCATCAGGTTCTTGGGCTTGCAGATGTTGTAGAAGTACAGGAGCTCGCCGGCGGAGGCGTGGCCCGAGACATGGACCTTGGCGTTGCCCTTGTGGATGACGTTCGCGCCCCAGCGGGTCAGGCCGTTGATCACGCGGTAGACCGCGTTCTCGTTGCCCGGGATGAGGGACGACGCGAGGATCACCGTGTCGCCGGGGACGATCCGAATCTGGTGGTCGCGGTTCGCCATGCGTGAGAGGGCGGCCATCGGTTCGCCCTGGGAGCCGGTGCAGACGAGGACGACCTCGCTGTCCGGGAGGTCGTCGAGCGTCTTGACGTCGACGACGAGGCCGGCCGGGACCTTGAGGTAGCCGAGGTCCCGGGCGATGCCCATGTTCCTGACCATCGAGCGACCGACGAAGGCGACTCTGCGGCCGTACTCGTGCGCGGCGTCGAGGATCTGCTGGATGCGGTGGACGTGGCTGGCGAAGCTCGCCACGATGATCCGCTTCTGTGCGCTGCCGAAGACCTGCCGCAGGACGTTCGAGATGTCCCGCTCGGGCGGGACGAAGCCCGGCACCTCGGCGTTGGTCGAGTCGGAGAGCAGCAGATCGATGCCTTCCTCGCCAAGTCTGGCGAAGGTCGGCAGGTCGGTCAGTCGACGGTCCAGCGGGAGCTGGTCCATCTTGAAGTCGCCGGTGTGGACGACCATCCCCGCGGGGGTGCGGATGGCGACGGCCAGCGCGTCCGGGATCGAGTGGTTCACCGCGACGAATTCGCAGTCGAACGGGCCGATACGCTCGCGATGGCCCTCGGTCACTTCGAGGGTGTACGGGCGGATGCGGTGCTCCTGGAGCTTGGCCTCGATCAGGGCGAGGGTCAGCTTGGAGCCGATCAACGGGATGTCCGGCTTCAGCCGGAGCAGGAAGGGGACGCCACCGATGTGGTCCTCGTGGCCGTGCGTGAGGACGATTCCCTCGATGTCGTCGAGGCGGTCGCTGATGGTGGTGAAGTCCGGCAGGATCAGGTCGATGCCCGGCTGTTCCTCTTCGGGGAAGAGGACGCCGCAGTCGACGATCAGCAGTCGGCCGTTGTATTCGAAGACCGTCATGTTGCGGCCGATTTCGCCGAGGCCACCGAGCGGGGTGACGCGCAGGCCGCCCTTGGGCAGCTTCGGCGGGGCGCCGAGTTCGGGATGCGGATGACTCAAAAGACTCTCCTCACCACGCGCGCCACGTGCCGCAGAGGCACGTGGCGCGCGTGACATTCGTGCACTTGCTGTTGCACTTGCTTGGTGTCCGAGCGGGCGGAATGCCCAGCACTCGGTGTGTTCGGTTATTCAGTTGTGAAGTTCGATATTTCGTTCAAAAACTTCGCTGTTCATGAAACCTGGTTCATGAACCGTGTTCGTGGAGGCGAGGCCTCGATTACAGCTCTACCCCACCGGCCGCGAGATCGATCTTGAGCTGGGCCGTCTCGTGCTCCGTGAGCTCGACGAGCGGGAGGCGCAGGGGTCCGGCCGGCAGCTTCTGAAGGGTGAGCGCGGCCTTGGTGGTGATGACTCCCTGCGTACGGAACATGCCGGTGAAGACGGGGAGCAGCTTCTGGTGGATCTCCGTGGCCTTCTGGACGTCACCGGTGACGTGCGCGTCGAGCATGGCGCGCAGTTCCGGTGTGACCACGTGGCCGACGACGGAGACGAAGCCGATGGCGCCGACCGCGAGGAGCGGGAGGTTGAGCATGTCGTCGCCCGAGTACCAGGGGAGGCCGCTCTGGGCGATGACCCAGCTGGCTCGGCCGAGGTCGCCCTTGGCGTCCTTGTTGGCGACGATACGCGGGTGCTGGGCGAGACGGATGAGTGTCTCGGTGTCGATGGGGACGCCGCTTCGGCCCGGGATGTCGTAGAGCATCACCGGGAGGCCGGTCGCGTCGGCGATGGCCGTGAAGTGCTGGAAGAGGCCTTCCTGCGGGGGCTTGTTGTAGTACGGGGTCACAGCGAGCAGACCGTGCGCGCCGGTGCGTTCGGCGGTGCGGGCGAGTTCGATGCTGTGCCGGGTGTCGTTCGTGCCGATGCCGGCGACGACGTGTGCCCGGTCTCCGACCGCCTCCAGGACGGCCCGTACCAGCTGATCTTTCTCCGCGTCGCTAGTGGTCGGGGACTCGCCGGTGGTGCCATTGATGATCAGGCCGTCGTTGCCTGCGTCCACCAGATGCGAGGCGAGTCGCTGGGCGCCGTCGAGGTCGAGTGCGCCGTCCGCCGTGAAGGGCGTGACCATGGCGGTGAGGACCCGCCCGAAGGGGGTCTGCGGAGTGGAGATCGGAGCCATGGGTAACACGCTACTCGTTGCTCGGCTCGGCGTGTCCCCTCGGGGGCACACGGGCAGGTCGGGGACCCGCGGTGCGGATGCGGGCTCTGGGGTGGTGCTGGGCTGGGGAGCCGCCCGGGATTCGGGGGAAACGCGGCCTCTGACTGCTCCCCTGACCGCGGTGTACGGATCCCGGCACTGACTGCTCGGGGGTTCAGGCAGTGCCGGGTCCGTTTGATCAGCCTAGATGAACTTCTCGAAACGCCGCAATCCGGACACTTGGCACCCCGGTCCGTACATCAGTGCGCAAGGACAGCCCTGCGGGCCCCGCGACGGGCGCCTCGCACGGCTTACGGTGCCACCCGCCCGTTGCCGTTGAAGGCGGCGTGCGTGAGCGGCATGAGCCGCGCCCACTGCTCCTCCATCTTCTCGCCGACCATCTCGATCTCCCGCTGCGGGAAGCTCGGGACCTTCGCCGCCTCGTGCTGGGTGCGCAGCCCGAGGAAGTGCATCAGCGAGCGTGCGTTGCACGTCGCGTACATCGACGAGTAGAGGCCCACCGGGAGCACCGCGCGGGCCACCTCGCGGGCGACGCCGGCCGCCAGCATTTCCTGGTACGCCTCGTACGCCTGGCGGTACGACTCCGTCATCGTGCGCTCGGTGAGGTCCTGCTGCTCCTGGGTGCCGTCGACGAAGACGTACTTCCCGGGGCGGCCTTCCTGGACGAGCTTGCGCGAGGCGTCGGGGACGTAGAAGACCGGCTGGAGCTCCCGGTAGCGCCCGGATTCCTCGTTGTACGACCAGCCCACCCGGTGCCGCATGAACTCGCGGAACACGAAGATCGGGGCGCTGATGAAGAAGGTCATCGAGTTGTGCTCGAAAGGGCTGCCGTGGCGGTCGCGCATCAGGAAGTTGATCAACCCCTTCGAGCGCTCGGGGTCCTTCGAGAGCTCTTCCAGGGACTGCTCACCCGCGGTGGAGACGCGTGCGGCCCACAGGACGTCGGAGTCGCCCGCGCTGTGCTTCACCAGGTCGACAGTCACCTCACTGCGGAAGCTGGGCTTGGTCTCGGCGGGGGTCTCACTCACCGGCGGGGGTCCTTCCTGTCGCGTTCTGTCGGGCGGCGCCCACTCTACGACCAGGCACTGGGATCGCCGACGGCGCGCGGGGCCGCGCGGGCGGCCGTCGCCGACGCGTGTGCGTGCTTGATGCGGATGTTCGCCAATTCGGCGAAATCGGGCACCAAATGGGCGTCCCACGCGTCTGACCCAGTAGCGGCACGAAGTCACTTCTCCCACTGCCGCCACCATCGACAAGCCAGCCACTCGCGTCCATTCGCAGGATCGCAAGACCGCAAGGAGTTCTCCCCCATGTTCCGCCGGCGTGAGGCCGTCCCGTTCGCATTCGTCGCCGAGGCCGACAGCTTCCGCAGTAACGTCACTCCCCCTCCCAGACAACGGATCAGCCGGTCCGAGGCCATGAGTCGCACGCTCATCGGGCTCGTTGTCGCGGCCGGGTTCGCGGGTTCGCTGCTGTTCGGGCTGCCCGCGCTCGAATCCGGTCAGCCGTCCGGACAGGCGCAGCAGTCCGAGGCGTCCCAGGGCCGCTGACCCGTCCGGCCCCCCTGAGTGGTCGTGCCGGGGCGCTCCTCGATAACCTCAGCCAGCACCGCCCGATCGAGCGTGCTTGTGAGTGAGGATCAGTCGTGCCCCTGCCCTTCCTGACGGCCGACCGTGCGTTTGACGCGACCAGTGATGATGTCGCGCTTCCGTTCGACGACCACGACCGTTGGCGTCGCCCCTACCGCCCGGGACCGTGGCGGGTGGGCGCGTCGGCGCTGCTTCTGCTGCTGGCCTCGTTCGTCCTGCTGGCGACGATGATCATCGCGTTCGCCGGGGCGGTGTCCGGCGCCGCCGTATGTCTCGGTATCGCGCTGGTGATGATCGCCGCGGCGCTGCGGCTGCTGCGTGTGGGTGCGTGGGTCAGCCGGCACGGCGTACGGCGGGTGGGGCTGCTCAGGACCCGGACCGTGCCGTGGAGCGAGGCCGTGGAGGTCCGTACGGTGCAGCAGCCGGTGCGCTGGCTGGGGCTGCCGCGGACGGTGCAGGGGCAGGCGCTTCTGCTCGTACTCGATGACGGCGAGAAGCGGCTGCTGCTCACCGATCACAACGCGGATTTCCTGTCGCGCTCGGAGGCTTTCGACCGGGCGGCCGACTCCGTCGAGGCGTGGGGCGACGAGTACCGGCGCGGCTGAACCGGCGCCCCGTATTCGCGAGTTGAGCGATCCGGCCGGGGGGGGGGGGGGGGGGGGGGGGGGGGGCGGGGGGCGCGCCGGCCGGGGGGGGGGGGGGCCCGGCCGGGGGGGGGGGGGTGCGCGACACCCC
>NZ_JBIAHA010000051.1:0-5116 GCF_042870175.1 Streptomyces sp. NPDC006643
AACGCCGAGTCCGGGCTGCGGCTACCCGCGACGCTGATCTTCGACCACCCCACCCCGACCGCCCTCGCCGACCACATCCACACCCAACTCACACCGCCCGAAAAGGATCCGTCGGAGCAACTGCTGGCGGAACTGGAGCGAGTGGAGTCCGAACTGGCCTCCCTGGCCGGCAGCACCGCTTCGTACGACGCCATCAACGAACGGCTGAACAGAGTGATGAGGAAGTGGAACGGAATCCGCGAGGACAGCGTTTCCGAAGCTTCTTCCGAGAGCTTTGAGGAAGCAAGTGATGACGAACTCTTCGAAGCGCTCGACAGTGAGCTTGGAGCATCCTGATTCACCAAAGTCTTGTTCTGTCCCCCCGTTGACGGCAATGGAACGCCATCCCGGCAAGAGGTGTATGTCAAATGAGTAATGAAGAAAAGCTCCGTGACTATCTCAAGCGGGCCACTTCCGATCTGCGCCAGGCCAATCGGCGCATCCGTGAAGTGGAGGAGAAGAATGGCGAGCCGATAGCCATCGTGGGCATGGCGTGCCGCTTCCCGGGTGATGTGTCGTCGCCGAAGGATCTGTGGCGGCTGGTCGCGGAGGGGACGGACGCCATTTCAGGATTCCCCACCAACCGAGGCTGGGACCTGGAAGGTCTTTACGATCCGGACCCCGAGAACATGGGGACGACCTATTCCCGTCAGGGGGGATTCCTTGACCACGCGGACGAGTTCGACGCCTCGTTCTTCGGGACCCACCCCCGTGAGGCCATGGCGATGGACCCGCAGCAGCGACTGCTACTGGAAACGGCCTGGGAATCGATCGAGCGCGCCGGATTCAACCCCGACTCACTGCGCGGCAGCCAGACCGGCGTGTTCGTCGGTGCGATTGCGCAGGCGTACGGCAAGCCGGCCGGCGAGTCGAGTTCGGAGTACGAGGGCTACATGGGAACCGGTACGACGACGAGCGTCGCGTCGGGTCGTATCTCGTACTCGCTGGGTCTTGAGGGTCCGGCGGTGTCGGTGGATACGGCGTGTTCGTCGTCGTTGGTGGCGTTACACATGGCGGCGCAGTCGTTGCGCCAGGGCGAGAGCACGCTGGCGCTGGCGGGTGGGGTGACGGTCATGTCGTCGCCGGGTCTGTTCGTGGAGTTCAGCCGGCAGCGGGGGCTGGCGGTCGACGGTCGTTGCAAGCCGTTCGCGGATGCGGCGGACGGTACGGGCTTCGCCGAGGGCGTGGGCTTCCTCGTGCTGGAGCGTCTGTCGGAGGCGCAACGCAATGGTCACCGGATTCTGGCCGTGATACGCGGCTCTGCCGTCAACCAGGATGGTGCGAGCAACGGCCTGACCGCGCCGAACGGTCCCTCGCAGGAGCGCGTCATCCGCCAGGCGCTGGCCGGTGCGGGACTGACTCCGGCCGAGGTGGACGCGGTCGAAGCCCATGGCACCGGCACCACCCTCGGCGACCCGATCGAGGCGCAGGCACTGCTCGCCACGTACGGACAGAACCGGCCGGGGGACCGGCCGCTGTATCTCGGATCCATCAAGTCGAACATCGGCCACACCCAGGCCGCCGCAGGCGTCGCCGGTGTCATCAAGATGGTCATGGCCATGCGGGCGGGCGTACTGCCGCAATCGCTGCACGTCGACACGCCATCGACGCACGTCGACTGGACAGCGGGGGCGGTTGAACTGCTCGCGGAGGCACGCCCCTGGCCCGACGTGGAACGCCCGCGCCGCGCCGGCATCTCCTCCTTCGGCATCAGTGGCACGAATGCGCATGTGATTGTGGAGGAGGCGCCGACGACGGTAGTGGATGTGGCGGAGCCGGGGGAGTTGGGGCCGGTGCCGTGGGTGTTGTCGGCGAGGTCGGCAGTGGCGTTGCGGGAACAGGCCGCGCGATTGAAGTCGTTGGCGGGTGCTGATCCGGTGGCGGTGGCACGGGCGTTGGTCACGTCGCGGGCCGGGTTTGATCATCGGGCGGTGCTGCTCGGTGATACGGCGGAGGAACTGCTGGCCGCGGCCGAGGCTCTGGCCTCGGGTGAGCCGTCGCCGTATGTGGTGACGGGCCAGGCCGGGTCGGGTACGGGGCGGACGGTGCTGGTGTTTCCGGGCCAGGGCTCGCAGTGGGCGGGCATGGCGGTCGAACTCGCCGCAGAGCTGCCCGCTTTCCGGGAACGACTCGATGAATGCGCGACAGCGCTCGCGGAGTTCACCGACTGGAACCTGTGGGACGTTCTGAACGAAGCCGAAGGTGCCTCCTCGCTGGACCGGGTCGACGTCGTGCAGCCCGTTCTCTGGGCGGTGATGGTGTCACTCGCCGCCGCGTGGGCCGACCTCGGAGTCGTCCCCGACGCGGTGGTGGGTCACTCCCAAGGTGAGATCGCGGCGGCGACGGTCGCCGGGATCCTGACCCTCCAGGACGGCGCCCGCATCACCGCCCTGCGCTCGAAGGCACTGACCGTACTCGCCGGCACCGGTGGGATGGCCTCCGTCCCCTTGCCGGCAGATGAGGTCCAGGCTCATCTCGACGCCTATGCACAGTCTCTGGCCATCGCCACGGTCAACGGTCCGGCGTCCACAGTCATCGCCGGAGACGTCACCGCGCTGGAGGAAGTACTCGCCCACTACCAGGCCACGGACATACGGGCGCGGCGTATCGATGTGGACTACGCCTCCCACACCCCCCACATCGACCAACTCGCTGACCAGCTAGCCGAACTCCTGGCCCCGGTCACCCCACAAGCCGTCACGGACGTCGCGTTCTACTCCACGGTGACGGGGGAACGCGTCACTGACACCACCATCCTGGATGCCGGGTACTGGTACCAGAATCTGCGCAGGACGGTCCGGTTCGAGTCCACCACCCGCACTCTCCTGGCCGACGGCTACCACCTGTTCATCGAGGCAAGCCCCCACCCCGTCCTCACCATCGGCATCCAGGACACCACCGACACCACCGAGAGCAACCCCGGCGTCACCGTCATCGGCACCCTCCGCCGCCAGCACGGCACCCTCACGCAACTCCTCACATCCGCCGCCCAGGCCCACACCACCGGCACCCCCATCAACTGGACCCGTCTCCTGCCCGAAACATCGCAGACAGTCGACCTCCCCACCTATCCCTTCCAGCGTGAGTCGTACTGGCTGAAGTCCTCCTCCCGTCCGCAGGACGCGACGTCGCTGGGCCAGTCGGGCAGTGAGCACGCCCTGCTCGGAGCACGGATCGACCTCGCCGACACCACCACCCTCTTCACCGGCCGACTCTCCCTCAGTACTCAACCCTGGCTCGCCGACCACGCCGTGGCCGGCACCGTCCTCCTCCCCGGGGCAGCCCTGGTCGACCTCGCCCTCCACGCCGGACTCCACACCAACCACCCCCACCTCGCCGAACTCACCCTCCACGCACCCCTCATCCTCGACGAGGCCACACCCCGCCAACTCCACCTCACCCTCCACCCCGCCCACGACGGCACCCGCACCCTCACCATCCACACCCGCCCCGACAACGACACCGAGTGGGTGCAGCACGCCGACGGCCTCCTCACCCAGCACCAGCCGGTCCCGGCCCAGCCGCCCACCACCTGGCCGCCCCCCGGCGCCGACCCCATCGACGTCACCACTCTCTACGAGGACCTGCACGCCCGCGGCTACCACTACGGCCCCCTCTTCCAAGGCCTCACCACCGCCTGGAAACACGGGGACGATCTCTACGCGGAGATCGCCCTCCCCGAGAACACCGACACCACCGGTCACACCATCCACCCGGCCCTCCTCGACGCAGCCCTCCACACAGCACTCCTCACCACCACCGACACCGACGAACTCCACCTCCCCTTCACGTTCACGAACACCCACCCCCACGCAACCCACGCCACCCACACCCGCGCCCACCTCACCACCCACAACAACACCCACACACTCCACCTCACCACCCCTGACAACCAACCCCTCCTCACCACCACCCTCACCACCCGACCCACCACCCCCCACCAACTCACCACCACCCAAACCAACAACCTCTACACACTCAACTGGACCCCCATCCCACAGACACAGACACAGCCGCAGCCGCAGGCACAAACCTCCTCCACCGGACCGACCTCGTGGGCTGTCCTCGGCCCGCACGACGAGTCGGTGGCCGAGAGCCTCCGCTCTGCTCTCGGTGTCGACGCGCTTCCCGCGTACGAGACACTCGACGCCCTCGCAGCAGCCGACGAGCCCCGGCCGAGCGCCGTGTTCCTGCCCGGAGTACTGGGTCGGCTCCGCACGAGCACCGGCAGTCAGGACGACCCCGTCGGGGCGGTGCGCCAAGCGACCTGGCATCTGGTGCAGGTGCTCCAGCAGTGGCTGGCCGATGAGAAGTGGGCCGACACCAAGCTGCTGGTCGTCACCGACGGGGCCGTGGAGATCCAGCGGGGTGACACGCCGATCGACATCCTCGGCTCGACGGTCTGGGGGTTGGTCCGTACCGCACAGTCGGAGAACCCGGACCGCGTCGTCCTTCTCGACCTGGACAGTCGCGACCTTGACCGTGCCGACGGTATCCGGCCGCTGGTGGAGACCGTGCTGGCCGGTACCGAGACTCAGGTCGCCGTGCGCCGGGGTGCCCTCTATGCCGCGCGGCTGACCCAGGCCGCGCCCGCCGGTCTCGAACTCCCCGGGCCGGTCGAGGCGCCCACTCCCTGGCGGCTCGATGTCACCACGGCCGGAACGCTGGAGAACGTCACCCTCGCCGCCCACCCCGAAGCCGCCGGGCGTTCGCTCGCACCCGGCGAGGTGCGGGTCGCCGTACGCGCCGTCGGGCTGAACTTCCGTGATGTGCTCATCGCCCTCGGTACCTACCCCGGTGCGGCCCAGATGGGCATCGAAGGCGCCGGTGTCGTAGTCGAGTTGGGCTCGGATGTGACTGACCTCGCCGTCGGTGACCGGGTCATGGGCCTGCTCTCGGAAGGCGCCGGATCATCAACAGTGGTCGATCGCCGCCTCGTGACAGACATTCCGTCGGGTTGGTCGTTCGCTGAGGGCGCCTCTTTCCCGGTTGCGTTTTTGACGGCGTTTTATGGGTTGCGGGATTTGGGTGGTGTGTGTGGTGGTGAGTCGGTTCTGGTGCATGCGGCTGCTGGTGG
>NZ_JBIAHA010000052.1:0-4624 GCF_042870175.1 Streptomyces sp. NPDC006643
TTGGACCCGACGACCCGGGTCGTTCACGCGACACAAGTCAGCCTGAGTGTCCGAACACCCCCCTCCTGCGACCCCGCCCCCCTCACACCGCCACGCAGCACTGTTCAAGCTCCGGGGTGGGTGGGGTGGGCCCGGACCGTACGGCCTTGATACCCGTCTTGCCGGGTGGCTGGCCTGCCGGGCAGCGTGTTGCGGGTCCCCTGACACCCCCTGCGGGTTGGGAGGGGGACGCGCAGGGGGCGTGGTCGGACACTCAGGCTGACTTGTGCCGCGTGGACAAGTTGGGTCGTCGGGTCCAACGAGCCTTGCACGCGGCGTAAGTCACGCCGTCCGGCCATGACCCCGGAGCGGCACCCGGACACCGGCCGCAACCACACCAGCCCGTCCGGCGCTTGAGGACGAACCCGACCACCGGGCGGCACCGGTCAACCAACCCACCCCCGCACCCCTACCGCGCTGACGCAATCGATTCGTCGATCTTTGGGAACGCGAACGTGAACCCCGACTCCAGCAGCTTCTTCGGCCGCACCCGCTGGCTGCTCAGTACGTCCACCGAGAACTCGCCCAGCGCCAGCCTCAGCGCCGCGGACGGCACCGCGAACACCGTCGGGCGGTGCAGCACGCGGCCCATCGCCGCTGTGACCTCTCGGTTCGTCACCGGTTCGGGGGCCGTCAGGTTCACCGGGCCCGACAGGGACCCCGTGTCGATCAGGTGCCGCAGCGCCGCCACGTGGTCGTGCAGGGAGATGAAGCTCCAGTACTGGCGCCCGTCGCCGATCCGGCCGCCCAGCCCCGCGCGGAAGATGGGGAACAGCCGGCCCCACGCGCCGCCCTCGCGGGCCACGACCAGGCCCGTGCGGGCGAACACCGTCCGTACGCCCGCGTCCGACGCGGGCGTCGCGGCGTCCTCCCACTCGACGCACACGGAGGGCAGGAAACCCTCGCCGGGCGGCGCCGACTCGTCCACGGCGCGGTCGCCCGTGTCGCCGTAGAAGCCGATGGCCGATCCGCACACCAGGACCTCGGGCGGGGTGTCGAGGGAGGCGACGGCCTCGGCGATCGCCGTCGTACCGAGGACGCGGCTGTCCCGGATCTCCCGCTTGTACGCGTCGGTCCACCGGTGGTCCGCGACCCCCGCGCCCGCGAGATGGACGACGGCCTCGCAGCCGTAGAGCCCGCTCACGTCCACGTACTGGCGGGCGGGGTCCCACTCGACCTCGTCGCCCGCCCGGGAGGGATGCCGGACCAGACGGACCACCTCGTGCCCGTCCGCTCGCAGGGAGCGCGTGAGCGCCGTGCCGATGAGCCCGTTGGAGCCGGTGATCGCGATCCTCATGGGACCATCCTGCCGCCCGTCGCCCCCGTGGGACAGTTACTGCCATGCCGGAACCACTCATACGCGCCGCTCTGCCGTCGGACGACGACGCCCTGAGCTGCCTCGACCACGACACCTGGTCGTTCCTCCACGCGGTGACGCCCAGGCAGGAGCCACCGTTCGAGCCGTTCTTCGACTCGCGGCACCGGCCCGAGGACTATCTGGTCGCCGAGGCCGACGGCCGGATCGCCGGATATCTGCGGCTGGTGCCGCCCACCCCGCTCGCCTGCAACGCGCATGTCAGGCAGATCCAGGGGCTCGCCGTGCACGAGTGGGCGCGCGGCAGGGGAGTGGCGCGGGGGCTGCTGCGGGCGGCCATGGAGAAGGCGCGCGCCGAGGGCGCGGTGCGCATCACGCTGCGGGTGCTCGGGCACAACAAGCCGGCGCGCGCCCTCTACGAGGCGGCGGGCTTCGCGGTGGAGGGTGTGCTGCCCGGGGAGTTCTTCCTGGACCGGCGGTATGTCGACGACGTGCTCATGGGGCGTTCGCTGGACAGGTGACGGCGGGGCGGGTCAGTCGACGCCGAACCGCTCCCAGAGGCGCGGAAGCCGGTCCGCGAGTGCCTGTGAGTCCTCGAAGTCGACCGGTGTGCCCTCGGGCTCCGGGGCCTGCGGGGCGACCCCCAGATCGGGCGCGACGGATCCGGTGAGCTGCTCGTACGCCTCGTCGGCCGCGTACCCCAGCTCCTCGCCGTCGCCGTCGATCTCCTCGTCGAACTCGTCGATCAGCTCCGCCAGGCTGTCCGGGTCGTGCACCGCGCCCTCGAAGATCTCCCGGCCCTGGCCGATGAGCCAGCAGCGGAAGTAGTCGAACGCGTCGTCGCTCGCGCCGCGGAGCAGAATCGCCGCCGCCGCCCACAGATCCCAGAAGTACGCGCGGTTGTAGCGGGTCTCGAAGTGCCGGGCGAAGTCCAGGACCGAGTCGGGGTCCAGTTGGAGCAGCCGCTCCACGAGAAGGTCGGCGTGCTCGTCCGGGTCGCCGCCGGCGGCCTCGCGCGTGGCGTCGATGATCTCCCAGAACTCCGTCTCGTCGGTCACGGGTACAGCATCGTGCTTGGCGGGGGGCGGCGCACGCGGAGCGCGGAGAGTGGGGGAGATCCGCGCGGCGCGGTTCATGCCGGACAGAAGATGTCTGCTTTCCGTGGAACGGTCGTGGTGAGAGACCGACAGAGAGGGAACCGCCTGATGACCGACAACCGTGACAAGCCGCTGACAGGGAAGATCGCACTGGTGGCCGGGGCCACCCGGGGCGCCGGCCGGGCGATCGCCGTGGAACTGGGCGCCGCCGGCGCGACGGTGTATGTGACGGGGCGCACCACGCGTGAACGGGCCAGCGAGGTGGGGCGGCACACGGAGACCATCGAGGAGACCGCCGAACTGGTCACCCGCGCGGGCGGCGAGGGCGTCGCCGTACCGACCGACCATCTGGAGGTCGAACAAGTACGGGCGCTGGTGGAGCGGATCGACCGGGAGCGGGGCCGGCTGGACGTACTGGTCAACGACGTGTGGGGCGGGAACCAGTTCCTCGACTTCGGCACCCCCGTGTGGGAACTGGACCTGGAGCGCGGGCTGCGGATGCTCGACCTCGGGGTGAAGACCCATCTGATCACCAGCAGCGTCGCGCTCCCGCTGCTCGTACGGCACCCGGGGGGACTGGTGATCGAGGTCACCGACGGCACCGCCGAGTCGAACAGGACGCCGCGCGAGAACTTCTACTACGACCTCGCCAAGAACGCCCCGATCCGGATGGCCTATCTGCTGGCGGAGGAGCTGAAGGGCGTGGGCGGTACGGCGGTCGCGGTGACGCCCGGCTTCCTGCGCTCCGAGGAGATGCTCGACGGGTTCGGCATCACCGAGGAGAACTGGCGGGACGGCATCAAGATCCACCGGCATTTCGCGCTCTCCGAGACGCCCGTGTATCTGGGCCGGGGAGTCGCGGCGCTCGTCGCCGACCCGGAGCGGACGCGCTGGGCGGGCCGGTCGCTCTCCAGTGGGCAGCTGGCGAAGGAGTACGGCGTCACGGACGTGGACGGCAGCCGGCCTGACGTGTGGGCTTACATGGCGGCGGAGGCGGCGGCGCCGGGCACGGAGGTCCCGATGGACGGCTACCGGTAGAGGCGCGCCGTACGGTCGGCGGAGTCGGCGAAGCGGGCGCGCAGCTCCGCCGGCTCCAGCACCTCCAACTCCGGCCCCAGGGCGAAGAGCTGGCCGAACGCGACGTCGGCCGACTCGACCGGCAGCGTGAGGGTCGTCCAGCCGTCCTCGTCCGGCGGGCCCGCCGCCTCGGCGGCTTCCTGGGCCGAGGCCCGGTCGGCCAGATGCGGCAGTCGGCGCAGACCGTCGGGGGAGAGCCGGAGCACCACCTCCATACGGAGGATCGACCGCGCGAACTGTGCCGCCCGCTCGTCCCAGAAGGAGGGCAGGTCGAAGGAGTCGTCCCGTTCGAAGCGCTCCCGCGAGAGCGTGACCTCCGTGAAGCGGTCGATCCGGTAGACCCGGAAGGTCGCGTCGACGCGGGCGCACAGATACCAGACGCCCGCCTTGAGCACGAGTCCGTACGGTGCCAACTCCCGCTCCACCTCGGTGTCCTGGCGCCGGTAGCGGGCCAGGACGGTGCGGTCGTCCCACACGGCCTCGGCGACGGCAGGCAGCAGCTCCGGCGTCTGGGGTTCCTGGTACCAGCCGGGCGCGTCCAGGTGGAAACGCCGCGCCGCCGAGTCCGACGCCCCCTTGAGCGAGGGGAGCAACGCCGCCGAGACCTTGAGGCGGGCGGCGGACCCCGCGTCCTCCAGGCCCATCTCGCGCAGCGCGTTGGGCAGTCCCGAGAGGAACAGCGCCTCCGCCTCGCCCCGTGCCAGGCCCGTGAGGCGCGTGCGGTAGCCGCCGACGAGCCGGTAGCCACCGGACCGCCCACGGTCCGCGTAGACGGGCACCCCGGCCTCGGAGAGGGCCAGCGCGTCGCGGGTGACGGTGCGCTCGGACACCTCCAGCTCCTGTGCCAGCTCGGCCCCGGTCATGGAGGGCCGCGCCTGGAGGAGCAGCACCATCTTGATCAGCCGGGCAGCGCGCATGGATCCATTCTCCACACGCGCCGCCGAAGGCCGGAACGACCTAGGGCCTGTCCGGAAAGTCCCGTCTGGCCCGCGACGCCTGGCACGGCGCCTCTCCCCCGTGGGCCCCAGGGGGCCACGGGAGGTGCCCCCGGTGTCGGAGTCGGCCGAGTACGCCCGGTACGAGGCCGATCCTCCGC
>NZ_JBIAHA010000053.1:0-1832 GCF_042870175.1 Streptomyces sp. NPDC006643
CCGACGATGTACGTCAATCAGCCGTGGACGATCCGTCAGTACGCGGGCTTCTCGACCGCCGAGGAGTCCAACGCGTTCTACCGGCGCAATCTCGCCGCGGGGCAGAAGGGCCTCTCGGTCGCTTTCGACCTGCCCACCCACCGCGGTTACGACAGCGACCACCCGCGGGTCACCGGTGACGTCGGGATGGCCGGGGTCGCCATCGACTCGATCTACGACATGCGCCGGCTCTTCGACGGCATCCCGCTCGACCGGATGACCGTGTCGATGACGATGAACGGCGCCGTCCTGCCCGTGCTCGCGCTCTACATCGTGGCGGCCGAGGAACAGGGCGTGGCGCCCGGGAAGCTGGCCGGGACCATCCAGAACGACATCCTCAAGGAGTTCATGGTCCGCAACACCTACATCTATCCGCCCGGGCCCTCGATGCGGATCATCTCCGACATCTTCGCGTACACCTCGCAGAGGATGCCGCGCTACAACTCCATCTCCATCTCCGGCTACCACATCCAGGAAGCCGGGGCCACGGCCGATCTGGAGCTGGCCTACACCCTCGCGGACGGCGTCGAGTATCTGCGCGCCGGACTCGACGTGGGCCTCGACGTCGACGCGTTCGCGCCCCGGCTCTCGTTCTTCTGGGCGATCGGCATGAACTTCTTCATGGAGATCGCGAAACTGCGGGCCGCGCGGCTGCTCTGGGCCAGGCTGGTGAAGAGGTTCGACCCGAAGAACGCCAAGTCCCTCTCGCTGCGCACCCATTCGCAGACCTCCGGCTGGTCGCTGACCGCGCAGGACGTCTTCAACAACGTCCCGCGCACCTGTGTCGAGGCGATGGCCGCGACCCAGGGCCACACCCAGTCGCTGCACACCAACGCGCTCGACGAGGCCCTGGCCCTGCCCACCGACTTCTCCGCGCGCATCGCCCGCAACACCCAGCTCCTCCTCCAGCAGGAGTCCGGCACCTGCCGTGTCATCGACCCGTGGGGCGGCAGCGCGTACGTCGAGAAGCTCACCCACGACCTCGCGCGCCGCGCCTGGCAGCACATCGAGGAGGTCGAGGCGGCCGGCGGTATGGCGCGGGCCATCGCGGAGGGCATCCCCAAGCTCCGGATCGAGGAGGCGGCGGCCCGCACCCAGGCCAGGATCGACTCCGGGCGCCAGCCGGTCATCGGCGTCAACAAGTACCTGGTCGAGACCGACGAGCAGATCGAGGTCCGCTCGGTCGACAACTCCTCCGTACGCACCCAGCAGATCGCGAAGCTGCGGCGGCTGCGCGAGGAGCGCGACGAGGCCGCCTGCCAGGACGCGCTGCGCGCTCTGACCGGCGCGGCCGGGGCAGGATCGACCCGGGGCCTCGACGGCAACCTGCTGGCGCTGGCCGTGAACGCGGCGCGCGCCAAGGCCACCGTCGGTGAGATCTCCGACGCCCTGGAGAAGGTGTACGGGCGGCACTCCGGCCAGATCCGTACCATCTCCGGTGTGTACAGGAACGAGGCCGGCACGTCACCGGCGGTCGAGCAGACCCGGGTCGCCGTCGAGGAGTTCGAGAAGGCCGAGGGGCGGCGCCCGCGCATCCTGGTCGCCAAGATGGGCCAGGACGGCCACGACCGGGGCCAGAAGGTCATCGCGACCGCCTTCGCCGACCTGGGCTTCGACGTCGACGTCGGCCCCCTGTTCCAGACACCCGGCGAGGTGGCACGGCAGGCCGTCGAAGCCGACGTGCACATCGTCGGGGTGTCGTCACTGGCCGCCGGACACCTCACCCTCGTCCCCGCCCTGCGCGAGGAACTGGCCCGCGAGGGCCGCGAAGACATCATGATCGTCGTCGGCGG
>NZ_JBIAHA010000055.1:0-1412 GCF_042870175.1 Streptomyces sp. NPDC006643
TGAGACCTGATGCCGAGCCGATTGTGGTGAAGTGGATGATCCTATGCTGTCGAGAAAAGCCTCTAGCGAGTTTCATGGCGGCCCGTACCCTAAACCGACTCAGGTAGTCAGGTAGAGAATACCGAGGCGTTCGGGTGAACTATGGTTAAGGAACTCGGCAAAATGCCCCCGTAACTTCGGGAGAAGGGGGGCCATTTCTGGTGATCACTCTTGCAGTGTGAGCTGGGGGTGGCCGCAGAGACCAGCGAGAAGCGACTGTTTACTAAAAACACAGGTCCGTGCGAAGCCGTAAGGCGATGTATACGGACTGACGCCTGCCCGGTGCTGGAACGTTAAGGGGACCGGTTAGTCACATTTCGGTGTGGCGAGGCTGAGAACTTAAGCGCCAGTAAACGGCGGTGGTAACTATAACCATCCTAAGGTAGCGAAATTCCTTGTCGGGTAAGTTCCGACCTGCACGAATGGCGTAACGACTTCTCGACTGTCTCAACCATAGGCCCGGTGAAATTGCACTACGAGTAAAGATGCTCGTTTCGCGCAGCAGGACGGAAAGACCCCGGGACCTTTACTACAGTTTGATATTGGTGTTCGGTTCGGCTTGTGTAGGATAGGTGGGAGACTGTGAAGCTTGGACGCCAGTTCAGGTGGAGTCGTCGTTGAAATACCACTCTGGTCGTGCTGGATGTCTAACCTGGGTCCGTGATCCGGATCAGGGACAGTGTCTGATGGGTAGTTTAACTGGGGCGGTTGCCTCCTAAAGAGTAACGGAGGCGCCCAAAGGTTCCCTCAGCCTGGTTGGTAATCAGGTGTTGAGTGTAAGTGCACAAGGGAGCTTGACTGTGAGACCGACGGGTCGAGCAGGGACGAAAGTCGGGACTAGTGATCCGGCGGTGGCTTGTGGAAGCGCCGTCGCTCAACGGATAAAAGGTACCCCGGGGATAACAGGCTGATCTTCCCCAAGAGTCCATATCGACGGGATGGTTTGGCACCTCGATGTCGGCTCGTCGCATCCTGGGGCTGGAGTCGGTCCCAAGGGTTGGGCTGTTCGCCCATTAAAGCGGTACGCGAGCTGGGTTTAGAACGTCGTGAGACAGTTCGGTCCCTATCCGCTGCGCGCGCAGGAGTCTTGAGAAGGGCTGTCCCTAGTACGAGAGGACCGGGACGGACGAACCTCTGGTGTGCCAGTTGTCCTGCCAAGGGCATGGCTGGTTGGCTACGTTCGGGAGGGATAACCGCTGAAAGCATCTAAGCGGGAAGCCTGCTTCGAGATGAGGACTCCCACCCACTTGATGGGGTAAGGCTCCCAGTAGACGACTGGGTTGATAGGCCGGATATGGAAGCACTGTGAGGTGTGGAGTTGACCGGTACTAATAGGCCGAGGGCTTGTCCTCAGTTGCTCGCGTCCACTGTGT
>NZ_JBIAHA010000056.1:0-1238 GCF_042870175.1 Streptomyces sp. NPDC006643
GGAACCCCAGCCAACCGCTCCACCCAACCCCCACCGCCACCGGCCGCCGCCGTAGCCGACACCGACCGCAGACCCGAACCCACCACCGAACCAGACCCCGCCAGCCCCGCGAACAACGCCGGCACCATCCCACCCCGCGCCACCGTCCGGCGCAGCACACCCACGTCCACCTTCACCGGAACCACCACCGGCTCCTCACCCCGCCACGCCCGATCGAACAACCCCAACCCCTCGACCGACGACAACGCCCCCAGACCACTACGTTCCAGCCGGCCCAGATCACCCTCCGACAAATGACCCGTCATCCCACTCACCTCAGCCCACAAACCCCACGCCAACGACACACCCGACAAACCAAGAGAACGCCGATGCCGCACCAGCCCATCCACATACGCATTCGCCGCCGCATAATTCCCCTGACCCGCATTCCCCAACACACCAGCAGCAGACGAGAACACCACAAACGCCGACAGATCCAAACCACGCGTCAACTCATGCAAATACCACGCCCCATCCGCCTTCACACCGAGGACAGAGTCCAGACGATCGGGTGTGAGGGTGGCGAGGAGTCCGTCATCGAGTACGCCTGCCGCGTGGACAATCGCGGTGAGCGGCTGTTCCACGGGAATGGACCCGAGTAGGTCATTCAGTGACTGACGGTTACTCACATCGCATGCCGCCAGGGTGACTTCGGCGCCGAGTTCGCGGAGTTCGTCGGCGAGTGCAGCGGCGCCCTCCGCGTCCGGTCCGCGCCGGCTCGCGAGGAGGAGATGACGCGCGCCGTGTTCGGTGACGAGGTGGCGGGCGACCAGCGCGCCAAGCGCACCCGTACCACCCGTGACCAGCACAGTTCCCGTGTCGCCGGCCCAGGGCGCGGGCACGGACAGCACAACCTTCCCCACGTGCCGGGCCTGACTCATGAACCGCAATGCCTCACCGGCCCGCCGCACATCCCAGACCGACACCGGCAACGGCCTCAGCACACCACCGGCACACAACTCACCAAGCTCCGCCAACATCTCCCCGATACGGTCCGGACCGGCCTCGAAGAGGTCGAAGGCCCGGTAGGCGACGCCTTCGTACTTCCGGGAGACGTCCTCCGGGTCGCGGATATCCGCCTTGCCCATTTCGATGAATCGGCCGCCGGGCCGCTGCAAACGCAGCGACGCGTCAATGAACTCCCCGGTAAGGGAATTCAGCACCACATCCACACCACGGCCACCAAGCTCCGCGCGGAA